>NZ_JBEYTM010000039.1:21528-78075 GCF_040643055.1 Streptomyces sp. NPDC047515 | reverse complement strand
ACGCCGCCCACCGCTACGGTTCGATCGACAACGTGAACTCCGCCTACTGATCCGCGGACTCCACACCCACCCCGCCGCGGCCAGGGCCGGCGTGGACAGCACCGACGCTGCCCACGCCGGTCCTTCGGCATGCCGCTTGACGGGTAGTCAGGCTCCTCGGGAAGTGTGCTGCGCCTGTCGGTCGACCCCCGCGTGCCGACCCCCCCCCGTAAAAAGGTGGCGAGATGCTCTGAGGCACGCGCGGGAGGGCGGATCGGTGGCGTGAAGCTTTCGCGCTACCCCGAACCGCGTGTCTGCGCCACGGACCCGGCTGATGGGGGTGCGCGGTCCGGATGTGGTCCGCGTCGCAGACGCCGTCGTGGCCGCCGGTCCGCGCAGCGTCTCGCCCTCGACCGCGGCGTTCGAGGTGGTGTTCCGGGCGCCTGGCGCCGGGGCGCGGTCACCTCCCTGACACGCGTCCATGACACGCGTCCGCGACGTGCGTCCGCGCCCCGCGCTCCGGTACGGGGGTGTGTGCGCCAGGGAGATTCCCGGCCATAACCGGGCCCCTCGGCGGCTCCCGGGCGGGACGCATGTCGCGGAGTTAGGCTTCCGGTGAACGGCATACCCGGGCGAGGGGTGTCGCCCGAGCCCACCCACGAACCGTGGGTCCGGAGCGGAGGGGATGCCTCCGAGACGAGTTGGCCGAACATCGCGTAGACCATTTAGGTGACTGAGGCATCTAGTGGAGGGAGATCGGTAGGACCCCCTCCATTCTGTTTGTGAGGCCCCCATGGCAGATACCGAGACCGTCTCCTTCCCCCAGGACCGCACCTGTCCGTACCACCCGCCGACCGAGTACCGGCCCAAGGACGACGGACATCGGCCGCTGACCCCGGCCAGACTCTTCGACGGCCGCCGGGTGTGGCTGGTGACCGGGCACGCCGAGGCGCGTGCGCTGCTGGTGGACAAGCGGCTGTCGTCCGACCGGGAGAATCCCGCGTTCCCGATGGTCACGGAGCGGTTGGCCCGGAGTACCAAGCGTCGCGTCGAACTGCTCGGCGTCGACGACCCCGAGCACAACGAGCGGCGCCGGATGCTGATCCCGAGCTTCTCCGTGAAGCGGACCGCCGCATTGCGGCCGAGGATCCAGGAGACCGTGGACCGGCTGCTGGACGCCATGATCGAGCAGGGGCCGCCCGTCGACCTCGTGAGTGCCTTCGCGCTGCCCGTTCCCTCCATGGTGATCTGTTCGCTCCTCGGCGTTCCGTACGCCGACCACGAATTCTTCGAGTCCCAGTCGCGCAGGCTGCTGCGCGGCCCGGGAGCCGCCGATGTCGAGGATGCGCGGGCCGCACTCGACGAGTACTTCCGGACACTGATCGGGCGCAAGCGGGCCGAGCCGGGCGAGGGCCTGCTCGACGAGCTCATCGCCCAGCAGCTCGACAGCGGAGCCATCAACCGTGACGAACTGGTCCAGCTGTCCGAGATCCTGCTGGTGGCGGGCCACGAGACGACCGCGAACATGATCTCCCTGGGAACGTTCACCCTTCTCCAGTACCCGGACCAGCTCGACCGGTTGCGTGCGTCCGAGGATCTGATGCCCACCGCGGTGGAGGAACTGCTGCGGTTCCTGTCCATCGCCGATGCCATCTCACGGGTGGCCACGGAGGACATAGAGGTGGGCGGGGTGACCATCCGCGCAGGTGACGGCGTTGTGCTGGCCACTTCGGTGATCAACCGGGACGACACCGTGTACGTGGCGCCGGATGAACTGGACCTCGGCCGGCAGTCGCGCCACCATGTCGCCTTCGGCTTCGGGGTCCATCAGTGCCTCGGCCAGAACCTCGCGCGCGCCGAGTTGGAGATCGCGCTGCGTACCCTCTTCGACAGACTGCCGGAGCTGCGCCTGGCGGCACCCGTCGACGAGATCCCGTTCAAGCCCGGCGACACGATCCAGGGCATGCTCGAACTGCCCGTGGCGTGGTGACCGGACCCCTCCCGGAAAGGATGCCGCGGTGATGCGGATCAGTATCGACAAGGATGTGTGCATCGGTGCCGGCCAGTGCGCGCTGACCGCGCCGAAGGTCTTCACACAGGACGACGACGGCCTCAGTGAACTGCTGCCGGGCCATGAGGAGGACGTGACGGACCCGATGGTCAAGGAAGCTGCCCGCGTCTGCCCGGTGCAGGCGATCACTGTGGAGTAGCGATCCTGGCCGACGACCTCTTCAGCCGCCGATAGAGATCGGCGAGCCCTCAAGCGGTGTCGGTTCGTCCGTATGGCCCCCGGACGACGTGCTCACCCGTCCGGGGGCCGCTACGACGTGGAGCGGGGCGCGCCTCCTCGTGCCGGAGCCCGACGGTCTCGGCAGCGACGTCCCCGATCCCGCACGGATGGGCTCCTCGGCCGGACTGCTGCGCACCCTCATGTACCCGGGAGTGCTGCTCGCCCCCGCCACGGCACGCTCCTCCACGACGACGGAGCCACCACCGGCGGCCTCCACAGCAGGGCGGCCGGATCACGGGCTGAGCCGGCCGTCGCCATCATCGGCCCGCTCACGTACGCAGCCGCCCGGAACGGCGCAGCCGACGCCTGAGCAGCAGGAGCACGGCGAGCACAACGACCGGCGTGGCCCACCACAGTTCGGGGCCGAGGGAAGACCGGCTGAGGCCCGATCCCCCTTCGGCGGCCTGCCGCGCCTTCGAGGGAGAGGTGCCACCACCGCCCAGCCAGACCGATCCGGTGTCGGAGACAGGCATGTCCCACGACTGGTCGACACGCTCGGGCATCCTGGGCCACTTCGCCTTGAACTCGTCGTCCGCCACCTTGCGGAACGGCACCTTGGTCAGGTCGACACCACCGAACACATAAGTGTCGGTGTAGATGGTGTTGCCCTTCCTGGTCCGGTGCGTCACCTTGAACTCGCCCTTGGTGTAGGAGTCGACGTAGTCATGGAAGGTCTCGACGGGCTTCCACGAGGTGCGGGTGGTCCAATCACCGACGTCACCCTGGTCGATGAGCCCACCGTAGGCGGTGGTCTTCCGCTCACTGATCCGGCGGTACTACTCGGCCGCGACCCGACTGCGGTAGACGCGCCGGAGCGAGGCGTACTCCGGAGCGGTGTTCACGGCCCGTTCCACGCGGGGCAGGATCATGCCGCGGAAGACGGACTCGTTGTGCGCCTCGACGGATTTCTCCTGCTGTGAGCACGAGCCGGCCTGGTGAGCACCGAGCGGGTTTCGCGCGTTGAGGTACTGGGTCTCCATCTTCACCGAAAGCGGGGCGTCCAGGATGTACAGCTGATCGGATGACTCATCACCTCGGCCGGTGCCGGCACGATCCAGGTGCGCATCGACATGCACGTGCCCCGAAGCTGCTTCCAGTAACGGGCCCCGAGCTTGCTGTCCGGGTGGATCAGCTGGGCGATCGTCTTCTTCATGCGCAGGTCGGCCTGGAGCAGGACACGCCCGGCATCGGTACGTCCGAGAGCGTCGTCCACGATCCGCCGGGGCTCGCTGGGGTTGAGATTCACCCAGAACGTGGACGTCGGCAGCGTCAGCCACACGAAGAACGCATCCGAGGCCTCCCGCACGGCGTTCACGCCGTCCGACCGGCTGTTGTCATCGTTTCCGGTGGCGACGGGGGCGACGGGAACGGCACTCAAGGAGTAGCTCAGACCGGTCTTCGCCGAGCCGGTGTCGGCCATGTAGCGCAGTTCCAGGGTGGAGAAGTCGATTCCACCGGGACTGGAATCGGGCCGGCCGAGCATCCTGGCCAGGGCCGACGACGGTCCCTCGGGCGGGCACGGGCGGCTGAACGCGGTCAAGGTGATCTCGCTGCGGCCCAGACTTCGCGAGCCGAGCGAGCAATCGGTGTCGAGGAATTCGGCCCACGAGCGACGGATGCTCAGCCAGGTGCCCATCAGCTTCATGAATTCGTCCGTGCTCGCGGGCGGGGTCTGCTCCATCGCCATCTCGATATAGCGGCCCCCGCCTTCGCCTCATCGCCTCCGCACCGCTACTCGAACCGTGTGGTGTCGCCCGCCCCGCGGCGTACGATCTCGGGTTCGCCGCCGGAGTAGTCGATGACCGTCGTGGGTTCAGTGCCGCAGTCGCCCGAGTCGAGCACGGCGTCGACCACATGGTCGAGCCGTTCCTTGATCTCCCAGCCCTGCGTCAGCGGCTCGTCCTCGTCGGGCAGGAGCAAGGTGCTGGACAGCAGCGGCTCACCGAGGTCGGCAAGGAGGGCCTGAGTGACGACATGGTCGGGAATCCGTACTCCGACCGTCTTCTTCTTCGGGTGCAGCAACTGGCGTGGCACCTCCTTCGTCGCCGGAAGGATGAAGGTGTAACGGCCGGGCGTCGCCGCCTTGATCGCGCGGAACACATCGTTGTCGACATGCACGAACTGGCCCAGCTGGGCGAAGTTCTGGCACACGAGGGTGAAATGGTGACGGTCGTCGAGGTTCCGGATGGACCGGATCCGGCCGATGCCGTCCCGACTGCCCAGCCGGCACCCAAGCGCGTAACAGGAGTCCGTCGGGTATGCGACGAGCGCGCCCGATCGGATGCTGTCGGCCACGGTGCGAATGGTGCGCGTTTGAGGATTTTCGGGATGCACGTCGAAATACTTCGCCATCCGCCGAGTCTAAGGGCTCTCCCGTAATCCCTGGTGGATCAGTGTGCGGCGTCGGATGCGGTGCATCACAAGGCGGAAGGGCGTCCGCGGACTGGAAGTATTCGGGCGTTCCGACAACGCGGCGAGGCGCCGCATTCGACGCCGCGCGCCCGCTCGGGACTCCGGGACAGCCCTCAGGGTCTTTCGCATGGATCAGGCGGGTGCGGCCGGCGTGCCGGGTTCCGGCGCCGTCGGAGACCGACGGCGCCGGAAATCACTCCTTGACCGCGCCCGCGTTGGCGCCGTTCACGAAGTAGCGCTGGAAGCAGAAGAACAGCGCGGCCACCGGGATGGTGGAGAGCAGGGCGGCCGCCAGCTTCAGCGGATACTGCGTTCCGCCGCCGAGTCCGCCTGACACGAAGCGTGCCAGGCCCGTGGTGAGCGTCTCGTACTGGCCGGACTGCGTACTGACGAGGAAGTGCGTGAACTCGTTCCACGACCCCTGGAAGGACAGGATCGTCAAGGTGATCAACGCCGGTCTCGCCATCGGCAGGACGACGGACCAGAAGATCCGGAACACCCCCGCCCCGTCGACCCGCGCGGCCTCCTCGACCTCGCGCGGCACCGACTCGAAGAACTGCTTCATGATGAAGATGCCCGCCGCGTCCACCAGCAGCGGCAGGACCATGCCGGTGTACGTGTCGAAGAGCCCGAAGGTGTTGAGCACCAGGAACTTCGGGATGAGCAGGGCCACACCGGGCACCGCCATCACCGCGAGCACGAAGCCGAACAGTACCGAGCGGCCCCGGAAGCGCAGCCGCGCCAGCGCGTATCCCGCCATGGAGTCGAACAGCACCCGGCCCGCGGTGACCAGCACCGCCACCAGTGCCGAATTGCCCAGCCAGCGCAGGAACGGCACGTCCCCGCCGGCCTTGCTCAATCCGAACAGCCGCTGGTACGCGGCCGTGGTCGGAGTGGTGGGCATCAGGGCCAGCGGATGCGTGGCGGCATCCGGGTCCGTCTTGAAGCCGGTCACCAACTGGAGGACGAACGGCAGCAGATAGAGCAGACCCAGGCCCAGCACCGCAGCGTATCCCGCGAACCGCCACGGCAGCGGGAACCGGCTCAGGACGGGGCGTGCCCGGTCGCGCGACGCGGGACGGCGAGAGGAAGGCCGAGCCCGGTCGCGTACGGTCGTGCCGGCGGCGGTCATCGGTTCCTCCCGGTGCGTGCGCCACGATCCCGCAGCGCCCAGCGCTGGAACGCGGTGAGGACGAGGATCAGGGCGAGCAGGATGAACGCGATCGCCGCGCCCTGCCCGAAGTCCGCGTCCTCGAAGCCCGCGGAGTACGACAGGAAGGCGGGCGTGAGCGTCGTGTTGCCCGGAGCCCCCTGACCCATCACATACACCTGGTCGAAGACCTGCCAGGTGGAGATCAGACCCAGCGTCAGGACGAGGAACAGCACGGGACGCAGCGCGGGCAGCGTCACGTACCGGAGCATCTGGCGCCGGTTGACCCCCTCCATGGCGGCCGACTCCTCCAGCTCCCGCGGAATGTTCTGCAGTGCCGCGAGGAAGATCAGCATGAAGGTGCCGGAAGTGGTCCACACGGCGAGCAGGATGAGTGTGCACATCGCGACCGAGGGACCCGAGAGCCACTCGAACCACGACAGGCCCATGGCGGAGTGATCGGCCAGTATCCCGGTGGGCCGCTCCGGGTCGACGATTCCCAGGCCGCCCAGGATCAGCGACAGCACCCCGCGGGGATCGGCGAACCAGTTCGGTCCCTTGACTCCGATCCAGGAGAGCATGGAGTTGACGGCTCCACTGCCCTGGAAGAGAAAGAGGAAGACCGTGGAGACGGCGATGGAGCTGGTGACCGACGGGAAGAAGAACGTCGTACGGAGGGCGCCACGCCCCCGCAGCAGCTTCTGGTTGACGATCAGGGCCAGCCCCAGTGCCAGCAGGGTCTGCAGAGGGACGGTCAGCAGAACGTAATAGGCGTTGTTGCGCAGGGCGGTCGCGAAGAGTGTGCGGTCCAGTCCGTCCTGCGTGAGCAGCGACCGGTAGTTGTCCAGGCCGACGAAATCGGCCTGGCCGGAGAACGGGTTGGACTGTCCGTCCCAGTGCAGCAGGCTCACCCACAGCGCCATCAGGATGGGCAGCACCATGAACAGGCCGAGGACGAGCACCATGGGGCTGACGAACAGCCAGCCCCAGGTGCCCTCCCTGCGAAGGCCCGCGCGCCGGGCGCGAGCCTTCGCGGTCGTACCGGTCGCGCCGGGAGCGCTGTCAGGTGCGCCGGGCGTACCGGTCGTGCGGGGGGTACCGCTCGCGCGCATCGTGCGGTTGGGCATGGGGCTCAGTTGCCCTTCGCGATGGCCTGTTCGCCGTTGCGCTGGAGGTCGGCGAGGATCTTCTTCGGGTCGGCGGTGCGCAGCGACTGCAGATCGGTGTTGAACTGGCTGAGGACCTTGTCGAAGCCGGCGATCGTCACGGGGCCCTGCGCGTAGGCGCTGCCGTCCACCCAGGCCTTGGCGGCGGGCTTCTTCTCGGCGTACGGCTTGAGGGCGCTGGTCCGGGACGGCATGACGCCGAACGCGTCGGCGAAGGCGAGCTGCTGCTTGGCCGACGTCAAGTACTTCACGAGGTCGACACCCGCGTCGCGGTGCGCGCTGTCGGCGGCGACGCCCCAGCAGTTGCTGAAGGCGAGGGTGCCCTTGCCGGCCGGCCCCGCGGGAAGCGGCGCGACGGCGTACTTCACATCGGGATAGTCGAGCTTCATGCCGCCTTCGAGCCAGTTGCCCTCGATGGTCATGGCGGCCTTGCCCTTGCCGAGCGCCTCCCCGCCCCAGCTGGTGTCCACCTGCTTGGCGAACTTCATCGAGCCGGACTTGAGCAGGGACTGGACGAACCCGAGCCCCTTGGCGTTCTCCGGGCTGTCGGCGGTCATCTTCTTCTGGCTCGGGTCGGTGAGCCAGCCGCCCGCCTGCTTCATGAAGACCCCGAGCCGCTGGTACTCGTCACTGGTGACCAGGCCGGTGACGCCCTTGCCGGTGAGCTTGTCCGCGACGGTCTTCAGCTCCTCCCAGCTCTTCGGATAGTCCTTCTCCGTCAGCCCGGCCTTCTTCCACAGGTCGGTGTTGATGGCGAGACCGAGGGTGGAGGTGTCCTTCGGCAGGCAGACCAGCTTCCCGTTGTACGAGAACGAGGTCCGCAGCTGCTGGGAGAAGTCGTCGGCGTCGGATATCCGGTCACCGTACGGGTACAGCGAGCCGCCCTTGGCGTAGTTCGCGAACTGGTCGGAGTTGACGTAGAAGACGTCCGGCGGCTTGTGCCCGGCGAAGGACTGGGCAAGCTGCTGGTTCATGTCCTTGGCAGTCTCGACCGTGACCGAGTTGCCCGACTTCTTTGCATACCCGGCAGCGGCGGCCTTGACCGCCTGGGTCTCGGCGTCCCCCGAGGTGGCGATCAGTACCGTCAGCTTCTGCTTGTCGGCCTTGTCCTGCTCCGGCTCCTTGTCGCTGCCGAAGCTGGATGAGCAGCCGGTGGCGGCCAGCAGCGCCGCGCAGGTGGCGAAGGCGGCAACGGCCGTACGGGTTCCCATGAGTTCCTCCAGGAGGGATAAGACTTGCGGCTCAGCTGCCCGGAATGGGCGCGCTGTGAATAGACGGCCCGTGGAGCGGGCGTTGGGGGGTGGTTTCAGTCGTCCGACGCGGACGTGCTGTCACGCACGACGAGAGACGGTTCGAGCAGGACGCGTTCGGGCGGAGCGCCGACGTCCGACATCCGGGCCAGCAGCAGCCGGACGCATTCGCGGCCGACGGCCTCCAGCGGCTGGGCGACGGTGGACAGTCCGGGGGACAGGAGTGCGGCCGTGGGGGAGTCGTCGAAGCCGATGACCGCGACATCCTTGCCCGGCGCTGCTCGACGCTCGCGCAGGGCGTGATAGCAGCCCAGCGCGAGCATGTCGCTGGCGGCTATCACGGCCGTCGCACCGGCATCGAGCAGCGGTCCCACGGCGGCCTGTGCCGAGGCGATGTCATCGACGCTCCGAGCCCGCTTGCCGCGCACCGGGAGGCCGTGCCGACGCATGGCGCGCTGCCAGCCCAGGGCGCGGTCGTCGCCGACCCCGGAGCCACGCGGCCAGCCGAGGAACGCGATCCTGCGATGCCCCAGGCCGACCAGATGTTCGACCGCGGCGTCCGTGCCGGAGGCGCCGTCGACATCGACCCAGTCGCCGATCTCCCGGCCGGACCACATCCGGCCGAAGCCCACGAACGGCACCCCGCGCTTCTCCAGCCAGGCCTGGCGCTGGTCGCCCCGGTCGGTACCGCTGAGCACGAAACCGTCCACGCTGTGCAGGTCCAGGAGTTCCTCGTACCCGTCGAGGCCCGCCCTGCCGGGGGGTGAGGCGAAGAGCAGGATCCGGTACCCGGCCTCGTCGGCCGTTTGGGACAGGGCATGCAGGAACCGGTCCATGACCGGGGCCGAGGTGCCCGGAGCGGTGGGACGGATGCCGTACCCGATGAGCTTGCTGGAGCGGGTGCGCAGGGTCTGCGCCGCTCGGTGCGGGCGATAGCCCAGCTCGTCGATGGTGCGCAGAACTCGGTCCAGGGTCTCCGGACGCAGCAGTTCGGGCGAATTGAGTGCGTTCGACACCGTCTGCGGAGAGACCCCGGCCCGCCGTGCGACGGTGGCCAGCGTCACCGAAGCGGCCTTGGTCGCGGGGGTGTTGGGGGAGCGGGGCATGAGGGTCTCCGGAACCGGTTGTGCGAACTGACGAGATTATTGGAGCGTTCCAAAAGCGTTGTCAACGCCCTGAGGTCGTCGTTAGGGTTCTTGGAACGCTCCAATGCCTGAGAGGTTCTGCTCTGTTGGACACCACTGTCAAGACCCACGACATAACAAACTCCGAGACGGAGGCCGGCCCGTCGGTCGAGGGCCTCCAGCCGTTCCTGCACGACGCCTGTGTGACGCTGTACGCTCCGAGCTTCGCGATCTCACACGACGACGGGCAGATCGAGGGTTCGGCCGACGGCTTCTACCACGGCGACAGCAGGGCACTTGCCCGGCTGACCGTCGCGGCGGACGGAATCGCGCTCGCCCCGGTACGCGGAGCCTTCGAGGGAGCGGACCGTGCGGCCTTCCGCAGTGTGCTGCGCGGGCTGGGCGAGGAGACGCCGGACCCGGCAGTCACCCTGCACCGGCGCCGCCACGTCACCCCCGGGCACCTGGAGGAGACCCTCGAAGTCGCCAACGCCGGGCGGCAGCACGTCCGTGTCCGGCTGATCGTCACCGCCGGGACCGACCTCGCCCCGATCGAGCGCGTCAAGTCCGGACACGCGCTGAGCCCGGTCACCGCCACCGCCACCGGGAGCGGGCTCGACTGGTCCAGGGACGGCTTCGCCGTACACCTCACCAGCTCCCCGGAGCCCGCCGCCGTCGACCCGGCCGCCGGACGGCTGGAGTACGACATCGCACTTGCCCCGGGCTCGTCCTGGACCGCCGCACTGCACTGCGACGCGGCGCACGCGGACGGCGACCAGTTCCCCGCGCCCCCCGCGCAGAGCCTGCCCTGGCGCACGCCGGTGCTCCGCAGCGCCGACCGGCGCTTCGACCACTGGCTGAGCCAGTCGGCCGCCGACCTCGACCGGTTGCGGCTGACCGACCCGGAGGAGCCCGCCGACCAGTTCCTGGCGGCCGGTGCCCCGTGGTTCCTCACCCTCTTCGGCCGCGACTCCCTGTGGGCGGCCCGCATGATGCTGCCGCTGGGCACCGAACTCGCCGCCGGCACGCTGCGCACACTCGCCCGGCGGCAGGGTACGAAGTCCGACCAGGACACCGAGGAACAGCCCGGCAAGATCCTGCACGAAGTGCGCCGCGCCACCCAGGACTTCAACGAGAACTTCTCCCTGCCGCCCTGTTACTACGGCACGGTCGACGCCACCCCGCTCTGGATCACCCTGCTGCACGACTCCTGGCGCTGGGGCCTCGCGCCCGAGCAGGTCGAACAGCTTCTGCCGCACGCGGAGTCCGCCCTCGCCTGGATGCGTGACCATGGTGACGCGGACGGGGACGGCTTCCTGAAATACATCGACCACACCGGGCGGGGCCTGGCCAACCAGGGCTGGAAGGACTCCGGCGACTCCATCCGGTATCGCGACGGACGCTTCGCCGCGTCCCCGATCGCTCTCTGCGAGGTCCAGGCGTACGCCTACGAGGCGGCCCGCGGTGGCGCGGACCTGCTGCGCGCCTTCGGCCGCCCCGGCGCCGACCAGTGGGAGGAGTGGGCCGAGCGGCTCGGCGACCGCTTCCGCAAGCACTTCTGGGTGGAGGACGAGCGGGGACCGTATCCGGCCGTGGCGCTCGACCGGGACAGGAAGCCGGTCGACTCGGTCACTTCGGGCTTCGGCCAGCTGCTGGGTACGGGCCTGCTCAACCACGAGGAGAGCGCCCTGCTGGCCGCCAGGCTCAGTGCGCCCGACCTCGATTCGGGCCACGGTCTGCGGACCCTGAGCAGTGACTCCGTGGCCTACAACCCGTACGGCTATCACATCGGTTCCATCTGGCCGCACGACACCGCGATCGCGGTGCACGGCCTGGTCAGGGCCGGGTTCCCGGAGGCGGCCGCATCCCTGTCCGAGGGGCTGCTGACCGCGTCGGCGGCCTTCGAGGCGCGGCTGCCCGAGCTGTTCGCCGGTCATGGCGCGGCGACCGACGCCCGGCCCTCGCCCTATCCGGCATCCTGCCGGCCGCAGGCCTGGGCGGCGGCCTCGTCCGTCATGATCCTCCAGTCGGTGCTCGGTCTCTCCGCCGATGTCCCCGGTGGAACGCTCACGGTCGCGCCCGCGTTCGCGGAGGCGTACCGGCCGCTGAAGGTCGAGGGACTCGACGTCGCGGGCGGGCGGCTCGACATCTCCGTCGACGCGGACGGTACGGCGCACATCGCGGCACCCGAGGGCCTGGTGGTGAAGAGGCAGCACGCGACACCCCGTTGACACGGGCGGCTGTGCCCGGTCCGAGGCAGGACCCTGCGAGCCGGGGTGGGGGACCTGCCTCGGACCGGGCGGCCGGTGCCGACCCCAGGAGGCGTCGGCGGCGATGGTGGTACGGCCGGAGACACACCGGTGGTTCGTCTTCCGGCGTGCCCGGCGCGGCTCCCCGGCCGGGGTCCCGGTGCCGGGACCGCTGCGTCTCCCGAGTGCTTCCGGAAGGAGAGCGGTTGCGGCCGGGCTCGGTCGTGAGGCCCCCGGCGCGCCTCCGTGCCTCGCTCAGCCCTTCGCCTGCGCGGACTCGCGTGCCCGGCGCAGCGCCTGATGGACCGACCAGATGACGGACACGAGCGGCACCGCCACCACAGCCCCCAGCACCCCCGCCGCGATGGCACCAGCGATCACCGCGAGTGCGACGACCACGGGGTGCAGGCGGACCGCCCAGCTCATCACGATCGGGTGCAGCAGATGGCCCTCGATCTGGCCGATGACCACGATCAGCGCGATGACGACGGCCGCCACGATCGGACCTTTCGACGCCAGAGCCACTACGGCGGCGATCGCGAGGGCGATCGGTGAGCCGATCAGCGGAACGAAGGCGGCGAAGAACTCCAGCAGCGCCAGCGGAAGCGCCAGTGGTACACCGAGTGCGAACAGGGCCAGCCCGACGAGTACCGAGTTGGTCGCCGCCACCAGGAGGATGCCGTGCGTGTACCCGGTGAACGTGCGCCACGCCGCACGGCCCGCGATCGCGACCCGGGTGCGGGCGGTCCGCGGAAGCTGGTCGCAAAACCACTCCCACTGCCGGTCGCCCGAGTGGATGAAGAAGACCGAGCAGAACAACGCGAGCGCGAACACCGTCACCACCTCCACCAGTCGCCCGACGCCACTCACGGCCGTGCTGATGAGCGTGGAACGATGGCTGGACAGGAAGCTCCCGATCCGGGACTTGACGTCGTCGAGCGTCGCCCGGTTCAGCCGGAACGGCCGCCCCTCCAGCCAGCGCTCGATGCGGCCGAGACCGTCGCCGAACTCCCGCTCCAGCCTGGCGCGCTCGTCGGCGACCACCTCGCCGACGAGGAAAAGAACACCGAGGACGAGGACGACACTGCCGATCAGCGAGAGGGCGACAGCGAGAGGCCGGGGCATCCGGCGCGCCAGAAGATTCGCCAACGGGCGCAGCAACGCGGTGCCGACCAGACCGAGGAAGACGGCCGCAGCCACCTCCTGGAGCCGTCCGAGCACCGAGAACACGGCGTACACGACCGCTCCCACGGCGAGGATTCGCCAGGAGTACGCGGCTGCCGTCTGCAGTGCGGGGTTCACGCGCGGCTCGTACGGCTGACCGGGCCGCGCGTGGTGCAGGCACGGGTCCCGCACAGCGGGCCGTGGCATCCCGCGCAGCGCCTGGCGTGACGCGGCGCGGATTCGGTGGCGCCGTCCCTCGGGCGAGGCGCCGGCTTCCGTGTTGTCGGGCTGCGGATGCGATGGCCTGGGCATTCCCTGCTGGTACCAGCACAGACCGGGCCGTCGCGGGCCCGTGCGGCGACATGCACGGGAAGTCACCCTATGGGCGGAGCCGACGGGCCCCGGGATCGCGAGGCGCACCCGGGAGACGGAAGCGGGGGTTCCGTGAAGGACCGGCTGCGCGGGGTGCTGCGGCTCCTCGCTGACATCGGGGGATACGAGACGGCCTCGACCGTCGCGGAGCCGAATGCCGTGGAACGGTGACGAGAGCCCGTACGTCCTCCTGCCCGTACGTCCTCCTGCCCGGAAGCCCGGAAGTCCGGAAGTCCGGAAGCCCGGAAGTCCGGAAGCCCGAGTCCATCCGCACGCGCCCCTGCTCGACGCCCTCCTTCGCCCCCATGCGACCCCCCGCCCGCGCCTCGGGCGGCCTGGTGCCGGCTCCGGGGGATCGGCGAGTGACCCTCCTGGCCCGTTCTGCGTCAATCTGCGGGAGCGGTTGCCGGGCGCATACTGGGAGAAGACGCTCGATAGGAGGACGCAATGATCGTCCTAGGTGTCATTCTGCTGGTCATCGGTCTGGTGGCGGGCATCGCGATCCTGTGGACCATCGGTGTCGTGCTCGTCGTCATCGGCATCATCCTCTGGATCCTGGGTGCCATCGGGCACGCTGTAGGCGGCCGTCGGCATTACTGGTAGGGCCTGCTCCGTACCGACCGGCATCCTGCCCGGTGATCTTGGTGTGGGCGCATTGCTGACGCCCTCCTTCGCCCCCATGCCGCCCCCGCCCGGCCCTCGGGCGGCCTGGTGCCGGCTCCGGGGGATCGGCGACCGCGGCTCGGAGGCTGCGGATGGACAGCTGTGCCGGCGTCAGCCGGGTTTGTCCAGCTTCCCGTCCATCACATGAGCAAGACGTCCGCAGCAAGGACGGCAGCGGTAATCGAGCAACCCTGATCAAAGGTTCCTCGGGCTTACGCTCTGTTGAGGAGTGCCCGAGTACGAAAGGCCGCGAGAGGCGTGGCGGCCTGGCGGCTCGCATGGCCG
This sequence comes from Streptomyces sp. NPDC047515, assembly GCF_040643055.1. Taxonomy (NCBI): domain Bacteria; kingdom Bacillati; phylum Actinomycetota; class Actinomycetes; order Kitasatosporales; family Streptomycetaceae; genus Streptomyces; species Streptomyces sp. NPDC047515. The sequence continues at coordinate 63,971 of NZ_JBEYTM010000039.1, read as the reverse complement.
TCAGAACGACAGGAAGGCTCCGTCGTGGACATGAGACTCGAAATCGTGGTCATCCCGGTTGCCGATGCCGATCGGGCGAAGGGTTTCTACAAGGCGCTGGGTTGGCGTCTGGATGCCGACTTCACCGCTGACGACGGCTTTCGGGTGGTCCAGCTGACACCGCCGGGTTCCGGTTGCTCGGTGATCTTTGGGAACGGGGTCACCTCGGCCGAGCCGGGGTCTGCTGAGGGTCTGTACCTGGTGGTTTCGGACATCGAGGCGGCGCGGGCGGAGCTGGAGGGGAACGCTGTTCAGGTGAGCGAGGTGTTCCACGACGCCGACGGAGTGTTCCACCACGCGGGCACCAAGGACCGGGTGCCCGGCCCCGCCCCGGAGCGCCGCAGTTACGCTTCGTTCGCGTCGTTCAACGACCCGGACGGCAACCGCTGGATGCTGCAGGAAGTCACGGAACGTTTTCCCGGACGGTAACACCTGCCGACATCGGCACGATGACCTGCTCAAAGCCGCTCCCGTCGCCGGGCCGCCCGGTTTCTGGCACCGAACCTTCAGGACGGCGACGTCCTGCCCCGCGTACTGTCCCGTGCCGCGGACACCTGCCATACCACGGACTCCCTGCCCGCCCCGTGCCGGCGACAGCCCACTCGCTCGGCAGCGACATCGATCGGCCCAGTCCGCTGTCCTTCCGGCCGTCCCGGTCATTGCCGCCTGTGGCCGGATGACGCGATCGGAGGCGGTCTCGCCAACACGGGGCCGGTCCGCGCGCTGGACGACTGGCCATCTCGGAGGGAACGTGGCCGGCTGCACCGCAGGTGTGGGCGGCGCACCGGCCTGGAAGCCCAGCAGGCTGCGGCTCCCGGTGCTTGAGCCGGTCGCTGACTGTGGTGAGCAGCTCGTCGGAGAAGGTGGGGCCGGCTACGGCTCTCGACATGAGCATGGCACCGACCACGGCGCTCAGGGTGAGCATCGCCCCGGCGCGGGCACCCTCGGAATCGTCGTCGAGGTCGGCGATCAGATCCAGATACGTGCGGACCTGGCTTTCATAGGCTTCTTTGAGGTGCTGGTCGCTGCGCCCGGCGGCGGAGCCAAGGGTGACCAGGGCGCAGCCGGTGGCGGGCGTGTCGCGGTGCTGCTTGGTGAGGTAGGCGTCAATGAGCCCGGTCCGCGGATTCATACCGTTGAGTCGTCGGATCCCCTCGGCCGATCGGCCATCCGCTTGCCGCGGGGCGACAGTCGGTCGCCGCCGCCCGGGATCCGAGGCGCTCCAGCCGTGCTCAAGCTCTTTGGCGCGAGGGGCGGCGACCGCGTCCGGTCGAGCCGTGATGCCCGTAGCGCGATGTCCGAATAGCGCCAGATCTGCCGCCCGGTGACGGCCAGGATTGATCGTCGAGGGCTTGCGGCGGCCGGGCCGGGACCGGGTACGGGCCGGTGGTCACAGGCACTGAAGGGGCGCGGTGCCGCCTGACCGGCCGCCGTGAGGACAACACAGCACCGAGGGACACGCATCATGAACCAATCCGCCGTCACCCCGACGCTGTTCGGCGCGACACCCCGTACCGCTGACGCACCGCGCGTTGCGTACGACAGGCACCTGCCCGTGTTGAGCGACCTGGACTGGCCCGCACTCTACGACCGGTTGAACGAGCGTGGCGTTGCGCTCACTCCGCCCCTGCTCAGCCGTGAGCAGTGCGAGGAGCTCATCGGCATGTTCGACGACGACGGAGTGTTCCGCAGCACGGTGGTGATGCAGCGGTACAACTTCGGCCGCGGCACGTACAAGTACTACGCGCATCCGCTGCCGTCACTCGTCCGTGTGCTGCGGGAGAGCCTCTACCCGCCGTTGGCCTGGATGGCCAACCAATGGGCGCCGATGCTCGGCGAACGCACCTTCCCGGACACGCTCGCGGAACTCACCGAGGAGTGCGCGGCCAACGGCCAGCACCGCCCGACCCCGCTGATCCTCTCCTACGGGGAGGGCGACCACGCCTGCCTCCACCAGGACATCTACGGCGACATCGTGTTCCCGTTGCAGATCGCGATCATGCTCAACCAGCCGGGCGACGACTTCACGGGCGGGGAGAACGTCTTCGTCGAGCAGCGCCCCCGCTTCCAGTCCACGGCCGTGGTCGTCAAGCCGGAGCTGGGCCAAGGGATGATCTTCCCGGTCCGTCACCGGCCGGTCCTGGGCCGCAACGGCTACCGCCGACACCCCGTCCGGCACGGTACCGGCGCGGTCGAGTCCGGGCGGCGCCAGACCCTGGGCCTCATCTTCCACGACGCCCGCTGAACCCCCGCCGGGCTCCGGCACATCGCCCGCCGAGGCATGGATCCGATGGAAACGCACCGTCCGAAAACCGCCGGACAAAGGGCATCGAACGGCACAGAATTTTCTATGGATCGATCAAACCCCGTGGAAGGAAAGCCCGATGACGCGATGCACGGCCATGGGCAGCCCACTGGGTGAACCGCTGTTGGCCGGCGAGGCGTCGCCGACGGCGTACGGTCGGATCGCCGGTCGCATCGGCGCACCGCGATCCGCGGTTCGCCCGGTCGGCACGGCCGTCGGCGTGAACTCCCTGCCGATCGTCCGGCCCTGTCACCCGGTGATCGGCGCGGACGGCTCCCTGACCTGCTGCGCCGGAGGGCTGGAGCGCGAGAGACAACCACGGCTCCGCGAAGGCGTCGCCGAGGGTGGCGACCGGACTGCCGCCCGACCGGCTTCGCCGCGCCTCCACTTCCGCCATGGCTGCGGCGACGCCGAAGCCCCACTCCTTCGTCAACCGCGCACTGAGGAACGAGACTCGTGATCGACACAACACATCCGGCCGGGACGGCGAGCGACCTGGTCGACGCCACGGACTGGGCGGCGCTCACCGAAGAGGTCGACGTGTACGGAAGCGCGCTCACAGGGCGGCTTCTCACCCCCGCGCAGTGCCGTGAACTCGCCGGTCTGTACGACGAGAACGAACGCTTCCGCTCCACCGTCGACATGGGACGCCATCGTTTCGGCTCCGGCCAGTACCGCTACTTCACCCACGATCTGCCCGAGCCGGTGGGGGAGTTGCGCCAGGCCTTCTATCCACACCTGCTGCCGATCGCTCGCGACTGGGCCGGCAGGCTGGGGCGGCCCGCCCCGTGGCCCGACAAACTGGAGGAGTGGCTCGGCAGGTGTCACGAGGCCGGCCAGTCCAAGTCCGCCCAGATCCTGCTGCGTTACGGCGCCGGAGACTGGAACGCCCTGCACCGAGACGTCTTCGGCGACCTGCTCTTCCCGCTTCAGGTCGTCATCGGACTCGACGCGCCGGGCACCGACTACACCGGTGGCGAGTTCCTGATGACCGAGCAGCGCCCCCGCGCCCAGTCCCGGGGATCGGCCACCCTCCTCCCGCAGGGGCACGGGCTGGTCTTCACCACCCGGGATCGCCCGGTCGCCTCCAAACGGGGCTGGTCGGCCGCGCCCATGCGACACGGCGTCAGCACCGTCCGCTCAGGCCGGCGCCGTACTCTCGGCCTCGTCTTCCACGACGCCGGATGAACGACCGCGCCGATGCCCGCCGGAGAGGCGAGGGACGCCTGCACACACTGCTCGGCCCGGACGGCGAGCCCTACCGAAGCGTCACGCCGGGCACGCTCGGCGGACACCGGCGAAGCCGACTGTACGGCCGACTGGACTGCCCCTCTGCGCTTCGGGCCTTGGCCCGCGGCCGGTACGTGTCCCAGCGCGTGTTCTTCGCCGACGAGAGCACTGCCGTCCGGGCCGGATACCGGCCATGCGCGGTGTGCCTGCCGAAGGCGTACGCCCGTTGGAAGGCGAAGCGGACGGCGGGACAGGAACAATGACCCGAGGACACCTCATGAGCCCGACCGAGGACGACGCAGTGAGCCGGTCACCCGGCGCCCGTGCCCCTGTCGTCGACAGCCCGGCGCCGGATCCCCACACCGAAGCGGAGCTGGCCGCACTGATCGGCCTGCTGACCGCGGTGCGCCCGGACATCCGGTCCGTGGCCGTCGGGCACGGGCGCGACACCAACTCCCGTACTGCCGCACAGGCGTTCGTCCGCGCATGGCACTCCCTGCACAAGGACGTGCTCGCCGTCGTCGACTGGCCCGAGGACGCCGCCTCGTGGCTGCGCCCCGCCCGGCGACTGACGGCACAGGCTCCGGACGCGTGGGTGCTGGCCGGTGCGCCGCTCGGAACGGCCCGGCTCGCCCGGCGCCTGCGCCGTTCCACCGACTGGGAACCGGCCCGCACCTTCGGTTTCGCCTCGCTCGGCACCCCCCGGCTGGTCGAACTCGCGGGCGCCGAGACCGTGCACGGTCTGCGTGGTGCCTCCGTCGACGGCGGCACCTGGGAGATGCGCCGCGGCTGGACCACCCACTACGGGCCCCCGGACCTCCCGTCCGCGTGACGCGGGGCAGGGCCGGCCCGTCCGGGATCTCCGCCGGCCTCCGGCCCGGTCCGCCACGGGCCCGGCAACGCCTCGCCGACCCGAGCGAACGGGGAACTCGCCCCGCACAGGGCCGCTTTCGCCGTCTCAGCGCTCCCGGTAGTGGTCGGCTACGGCGGCGAACGCCGCCTTGGGCTCCCACGGCATGTCGGGGTAGGTGTCTCCGAGGCGGCCGGCGAGGACCTTCACGATGCCGTAGCCGGCCAGGTCCAGGTCCTCGCGAGGGTCGCCGTCGGGGCGGTGCACATGGTCGTAGAGCGCGAAGGTGAAGACGAAGGCGCTGTCGATGCCGCCGTCCTCGAACGCCTCCAGCAACTCGCCCAGATACGCGGCCTGACCGGCCTCGTCGCGGATGTACTCACCCTTCAACCGGACCGGCGTCCTTGTCGTACTCCACGATCTCCAGACCGAGAGCCCCCCTGTCGCCCGCACCCCGGTAGCGACGCGGCGCGCCGTCGACTCGTCGAGGCCGCGCAAGTAACATCGCGGCCCCAAGCCGCTGTCATCGCCCGCCGTCGGCCTCAGACGGCAGCACCGCGCCAGGGAGAACCATGCTGAAGGCATTCGAGGACCTGTCCACACCGCTGGTGGCCGATGCCTGCCTCCGCGTCGACGTGCCCCTGCGCATCGCTCCGTCCGGAATCGGCGCGGTGGTCTCCGGGCACCGGATCGCGGGGCGGGCGCTGCCGGTACGGCACTACGGCAGCGTGGACGTGTTCCTGGAGGCGTTCGGCGCGGCGGAGCAGGGTGAGGTGCTGGTCATCGACAACGGCGGCCGGTCGGACGAGGCATGTATCGGAGATCTCGCGGTGCTGGAGGCCGAGGCCGCGGGCGTGGCGGCCCTGGTGGTGTGGGGGCTGCACCGCGACACCTCGGAACTGGGGGAGATCGGCGTTCCCGTGTTCAGCTACGGCAACCACCCCTCCGGCCCTGTCCGGTTGGACGAGCGGGAGCCCGAGGCTCTGACCACGGCGCGGTTCGGACCGCACCTGGTGAGCAGGGAGGACGTCGTCTTCGGCGACGAGGACGGAGTGCTGTTCGTCCCGGCCTCACGTGTCGAGGAGGTGCTGGCCGCCGCGCACGGGATCCGCGCGACCGAGCGCGAACAGGCCCTCATGATCAGGGCGGGCGAGACACTGCGCAAGCAGACGTCCTTCGACGAATATCTGGCACGGCGCACAGCCGATCCGTCGTACACCTTCCGGCAGCACCTGCGGCGGACCGGCGGGGCCATCGAGGAGTAGCCGCGCGGGGCAGCGGGGAACCGCCTTGCTCACGGCGGCAGTTCAGGAGATGCCGGTGGCCGGCCCCGGGTGACGGGTTTCCGGCCACCGGCGCGTGAGCCCGGGACGGGAGCGGTGGTGCCCGGTCGGGGTGCCCGACGGGTCACATGGCGCGATCGACGAAGAACGGGAACAGCGTGAGGAGTTCACCGAGCGCGTCCGGGGCCGGCGGAACGCCGTCCAGGCTGCGGCGGGCGCTGTCGAGGTGCCGGTGGGCCTCGGCCAGCGTCGCCGAACGCCCGCCGGCTTCTTCGACGAGGTCGGCCGCCCGTCGCGCCGTGGCGGCGTCGAGCGGGTTCCCGGAACCCAGCAGCGCGGCGAGGTGCCGGGCGGCGGGGCCGTCCGTGGCCAGGGCCGCGAGGACCGGGTACGTCTTCTTCATCCTGCGCAGATCGCTGTGCACCGGCTTGCCCGTGAGCTCCGGGTCTCCCCAGATCCCGAGGAGATCGTCCACGGCCTGGAACGCCACTCCGAGGTGCCGACCGGCGCCGGTGAGGGCGTCGACGGTCGCGGCCGGGGCTCCGGCGAGCAGTCCACCGAGACCCGTCGCGCACCCGAGCAGCGCGCCGGTCTTCTGCTCGGCCATCCACTGGTACTCGTGGGGCCGCACCGCTTCGGGTCCGGTCCAGGGCCGGGTCTCGAAGAGCAGGTCCTCGGCCTGACCGCGCACCAGGTCGGTGAGCGTTCCGGCGAGATGCCGGACCGCGGCCGCGCCGTGCGCGCCGGGCGAATCGGCCAGTGTCTGGACGGCCAGCGCGAAGAGCGCGTCCCCCGCGAGGATCGCGGGGCCGGTCCCGTACACCTTCCAGACGGTGGCGCGCTGTCTGCGGGTCTCGTCGCCGTCCATGATGTCGTCGTGGAGGAGGGAGAAGACATGGATCAGCTCGACGGCGACCGCGCCTACGACGGCGTCCTTGGCGGGCGCGCCGACGGCTTCGGCGCTGAGCAGTGTGAGGGCCTGGCGCACCCCCTTGCCCTGCGAGCCGGGGACGGGGCTGCCGTCCACTCCGCCCCAGCCGAAGGAGAAGGTGGCCATCTCCGCGTGCCAGGGGTGCAGACGCTGCACGGCCTGGGCCAGCGCGGGGCGGACGAGATCGCGACAGCGGGCGAGGATCTGCGGCGCCGTGGCCCGATGGGTTACGGGCGAGGGTGTCATCGGCGCCCGCCTTCCTCGTCCGAATCGCCACCGACCGGTGTCACGCCGAGTTCCGCATAGGCCTTGTCCACCATGTCCCGGGCGTTGAGCAGGCCGATCCGGCTGAGGGTGCGGCGCAGCTCGCCGAGGTCGGCGGCGGTCTCGTTCCGGTCCCGGCCGAGCCGGGCCAGCGACTTGACGAGACCGAGCCGGGCGAGGGCTTCACCCCGGGGTTCGGCCATCGCACGGAATTCGGCGAGCGCTTCCTCGTACACCTGACGTGCTTCTTCGTACCGGTGGGCACGGAAGAAGACGTTGGCGCGCATCTTGTGGTTGTACGCCAGTGCACTGGACAACTTCATCTCGCGGCAGGTGAGTTCCGCCTCCGTGAGCAGGGCCAGGGCGCCCTCCGGGTCGTTCCGCAGGGAGATGATGTCGGCCATGCCGCGCAGGGCCCATGCGCGGCCACGCCGGTCGTCCGCGTTCCCGGCCAGTTCGGCGGCCTCCTCGAACATGGCCAGGGCGCTGTCGAGCGACCCGGTGTTGCGATGGATCTGCGCGATGCCTTCCAGGGCCCACACGGTGTGCCGTGCCTCGCCGCGGGCTCGCGCTTCGGCGAGCAGTTGTTCGTGCAGCACCGCGACGGTCTCGTAGTCGCCCTGTATTCGCCCGGTCTCGGCGAGGCCGGCGAGGGAGTAACCACGGGCGACGACATCCCCGCCGCGCTTCCCCGTGTCGGCGGCGAGACCCAACAGGCGGAAAGCAAGCCTGAGTTCACCACGCTGACGGGCGAGTGTCCCGCCGCTCCACAGCGCCCACGCCATCGCTCCCAGGTCACCGGCCGAGCGGGCGGCCCGGTAGCTGGCCTTCCAGGCCTGATCGGCTTCCGTTATGTTGCCGAGCCTGCGATGGGCCTCGGCCACCGCGATCCCGCACTTCGCCACTTCCTGTTGCGAACCGCTGAGTTCGGCCTCTCTCAAGTGGCGTATGCCTTCCGCCAGTACGTCTGTGAGAGAGGAGTTCACCGACATCTTGGTGAGAGCGCCTTGGTACTCGGGCGCCATTGCCTTGCTGTGCATGGGTGCCTTTCGCGCACGACCGGGTCGTCGGCGGAGCAACTATGCACTTCATATATACATTTTGCGCATAGTTGCCCGGTGATCGGCCCCGGGCGTTCGTGGAGGGTCGGACGTGGCTGGTGACGTGCGGCGAACCGCCTTGTTGTGGATCAAGACGGCAGTCGGGCGCCTCAGGTTGCTCCGTGATCAACAGAAGGCATCGCCGTTTCGTCCGGTAGCGGGCGCCTCTCGACCTGCGGCGAATCGGTGTGTGGGTGCGAACCGCGGGCGGTCGGTGCCGGAGGGGAACGGCCGCCCCGGTCGCGTCGATGCGCAGTGCGTGCGCCCGCTCGCTCTGCCGGACGGCGGTCGGTGGCCCATCGAACGGGAAGCCGATCTCCGATCAGTCCTCGGACGAGACGACCATGTGCGTGTCCGGACCCGCCGGATGGTCGTCGGGGCCAGGCGCCGGCCGACGCTGACGTCCGTGCCTGCCTTCTCCACGGCCACCGGCCGGGGACAGCAGGTCACGGCGACGGGCAACGCGTCGGCAGCGGCGGCCGGCCGGACCGCGTGAGCGCCCCGGGGTCACGCGCGGCACCGCACCCGGGCCGCCGGCGGACGGCTCGCTGACCGGCGTCCTGGCCGAGCCCGCGGACGGTGCGCCGCGCATCACCGGGAGATCCTGCTGAGCGCCCCGCCGGTGCGATGCGGATCGCACCGGCGGGGCGCCTTGTTAAGCGCCACCGGCATCTCCTGGCTAAGCTCGTCGAGGGGCCGAATACCAGATCGACGGAGGCTCCCATGACAATGACGTTCGAACCGCGTGATGTGGCCCCCCGCCTCGCCATCGGCGCGTTCATCCTGAACTCCGGCCTGGGCAAGTTGAAGGCGGACGAGGATACGGCGCAGGCCGTGCACGGCATGGCCTGTGTCGCCTACCCGTTCCTCAAGAAGTTGGATGCCGGGCGATTCACCCGGATGCTCGGCTGGTCGGAGGTCACGATCGGCGGTGCGCTGCTCGCTCCCGTCGTTCCGACCCGACTGGCCGGACTGGCACTGACCGGTTTCTCCGGGGGACTCCTCGGCCTCTACCTCCGCGTTCCCGGTATGCGGGAGCCCGGCAGCCTGCGCCCCACCCAGAACGGCATCCCGATGGCCAAGGACTCCTGGATGCTGGGCGTGGGGCTGGGCTTCCTGACCGCGGGCTGCCACCGGGGACGGCGGGGCGCGTCGAGGTCGAGGTGCCCCCGGCGCCGGACCAGGGGCTGACCCGCTCACCCCCTGGCCGGGCGGGCAGTGGCGGTTCGTGCGCCGCGCGCGGCGGGGGTGCAGGTGCGAGAGGGCGTCGGGTCCAGACGCCAGACGCGGGCCGGTGGGACGTTCGCCCACACCGTGCGCCCCTGGGCCGGCCCGCGCCGCCGGTATGCGGCGAGGACGGCCTCGACGGCCCGGTGCCGGGCCACCTCGGCGGAGGGGGCGACCAGCCGGCGGGCCGGGGCGGTGCCGACGTACGCGAAGTAGGTCAACGACCCGCCTGGGCGCAGCAGATCCAGGTAGCGGTCCATCAGAGAGGCGACTGTGTCCGGGCCGAAGTCGGTGAAGGGCAGGCCCGAGATGATGACGTCGTAGGACTTGTGTGTGTCCAGGCACTCGATACGCGTCTCGTGGACCCGGACGCGAAGGGGGCTCCGGTCGGGGCTCGGGCCGTGGGGGCGTGCCGAGCGGCTCTCCCGGTCCGGGTGCCGTTCGTGCACGACGTTGCGCAGGACCGCCGCGAAGCGCGGGTTGGCCTCGACCACGTCCAGCGAGCTTCCCGGGGCGAGCAACGGCAGCAGGAAGCGGGTGACGGGACCCGTTCCCGCCCCCACCTCCAGCACGTCCAGCGGTTGCCCGGCCCGCTCGGTGGCCGGTTCGGAGAGGGCGGAGGCGAGACGCCGGCTGCTGGGTGCCACCGCGCCGGTGGTACGGAAGCCGCGTACGGCCTCGGTGACGAAGAGCCGGGTGTCGGTGAAGCGGGGCCATGAAGTCATACCGGCGACGCTAAGGAGCAGAGGCGCTCCGGAAATCGGCCGTTGTGTCCGGGTGAACCGGTACCGATGTCATCAAAGAGGCGTACGCAACCCCCCACGAAAGCAGGGGGTGGACGCGACCGGAGGCCCATGGGCCCGGAGCGATGGGGTGCCTACGATCGGCCGGTGGAACGCGAATACCCTCATCGAGGTCCGGTATGGACGGAGTGGCTGCTGTCCGGCGGGGTGTTGCTGCTGGTCGCGCAGGGGGTGGTGAAGGCCCGCCTCACATGCCACTTCCGGCCGTCGGGCCGGTGTCGGCCGTCGTGGCCACGCTGCTTCTGCCCGTGCGCCGGCGCCGCCCGCTCCTGGTGCTCGCAGTCGCGGCGGTGGCGTTGATCGCCCAGGGCGCGTACGAGCCCATGACAGTGATGGTCTTCCATCTGTCCCCCCAGGGCCGGGTCCGGCTCGCCGGGGCGGTCGGGGGTGTGTTGCCGTGGGTGTGTACCGCGCCGCTGAGCGGCGGCGTGACACCGTCGTACGGCGCCGGACTGCTCGACCTTCGACCTGGACGCATACGTGTACGAGGCGCTGGCGGCCGGTGCGGATGGATTTCTGCTCAAGGACTCGGACCCTGCCGAGATCCTGCGGGCCGTGCATCTCGTGGCAGCCGGATCGGCGATGCTGCACCCGTCCGCGGCCCGGCGGCTGATCGACCGCTACCACCGCACCGTCCGGCCGGGCACCGCTGCCGCCCGGGGCCGAGTGGGCCGCCTGACACCACGCGAGCGTGATGTCCTGGTACTGGTGGCCGAAGGGGCCACCAACGCGGAGATCGCCGGGCGGCTGAGGATGAGCGAGAGCACGGTGAAGGCCCACGTCAGCCGCATCTTGACTACCCTGGAGGTCGGAAACCGTGTCCAAGCGGCGCGGGCCGCCCGGGACGCTGGGCTGATGGCTGATGGCTGATGGCTGATGGCTGATGGCTGACCGGGTCGGACTCTTTGCGTCGCATTCGATGGTGGGTGACCGTCCGGGACGCGTTGCTCCCCAGGAGACCCGGTTCCGTGGGCGGAGCCCGCTCCGGCCGCGGAACCAAGGAGTGATCATGAGCGAGTCAGAAGAATACCGAGGTCGCGTGAAGCAGATGCGTGCCAAGGCCAAGGACCTTGAGGAGGCGGCCGAGCGCACCACCGACCCCAAGGAACGCCAGCGCCTGAAGGACAAGGCCCGCAGGATCGAAGCGGAAAGTGATCAGGTCAGCGGCATGGCGAGCGGGGACATCTACCCCATGAAGTAGTCGCCCGCCCGTATCCGGCCTCTCCGCCCGACGCCGTGCACGCCCGTCGGCCGCGGGCCCTCGACGGTCATCGTCCAGGGCCCGCGCGTACTCGGTGGCCGGCGGGGGAATCCTGGTGCGGCCCGGACGTTGAACAAGGATGTGAGCTCCGTGATCGCATCCACCCGGTTTTCCGTCCTTGACCGCTCCCGAACCCGCGAGGGCCACGACGGCCCGGAAGCACTGCGCGACACCGTGCGTCTCGCCCGGGAGGCCGAAGCCCTCGGTTTTCACCGGTTCTGGGTGTCCGAGCACCACAGCGTGCCGGGCGTCGCCGGTTCGGCGCCGACCGTCCTGGCAGCGGCCGTCGCGGCGGCGACGTCGACCATTCGGGTCGGTACGGGCGGCGTGATGCTTCCCAACCATCAACCACTGGTGGTTGCCGAGCAGTTCGGGGTGCTGGAGTCGCTGTACCCCGGCCGGATCGACATGGGTCTCGGACGCTCGGTGGGCTTCACCGACGGCATTCGCCGGGCGCTCGGCCGGGACAAGTCCGCCGCGGAGGGCTTCGCCGGCCGGCTCGACGAACTGCTCGGCTGGCTGGAGGGTACGCAGCGCGTCCACCCGCAGGTTCATGCCCGTCCCGCCGAGGGGCTGCGCATACCCCCGTTCGTGCTGGCCACCGGCGAGGGGGCCGGTATCGCCGCCGCGGCCGGGCTGCCGCTGGTCGTCGGCGATCTCCGCGGCCGGGAGAAGCTGCTGCGGGCCGTCGAGCGCTACCGCCGGGAGTTCCGCCCGTCGTCCTGGGCCCATGAGCCCTATGTCGTCGTGTCGGGCACGATCGCGCTCGCGGGGAGCGAGGAGGAGGCCCGGCGTCTTCTGGTGCCGGAGGCCTGGTCCCTGGCGCACGCCCGGACGCACGGCGTGTTCCCGCCGCTCGCTCCCGCCGAACGGGTCGAGGCGCTGACGATGACGGAGAAGGAGCGTGGCTTCTACGAGCAGGGACTGCACGGTCATCTCCAGGGAACGGAGGACCACCTGGTCCCGGCGCTCGAAGGGGCGATCGAGGAGACCGGGGCGGACGAGGTGCTGGTCACCACCAGCACCTATGACCGCGTGGCTCTGGTGGATTCACTGCGTCGACTGGCCCGGATCGCGGAGCTGACGACCGGCAGGGGCGAATCCGCCGCCCTGGCATGACGGCAGCCGCACCGCCCGCGGCCCCGGCGATTCGTGCGGGTCACCTCCCCGTCGCCACCACGACCGGAGGCGTGCCGGGTGCGGCGCGTGTCGATGGCGGGAGAGAAGTACGAGAGCGGCCATGGTGAGGGGATGAACAGCGTTGACCTTTTGACGGATGCTTTCACTCGCGTCCAGGAGACGGTGCACTCGGCGGTCGAGGGTGTTTCGCGCACCGATCTCCATGCCCGTCTCGACGACGGAGCGAACACGATCGCCTGGCTCGTGTGGCACCTCACCCGGATCCAGGACGACCATGTATCGGACGCGGCCGGGATCGAGCAGGTCTGGCTCACCCACGACTGGGCCTCGCGCTTCGATCTGCCCTTCGCGAAGGACGCCACCGGCTACGGACACGGCAGCGCGGACGTCGCGGCTGTGCAGGTGGGCTCGGCCGAACTGCTGATCGGCTACTACGACGACGTCCACGAACAGACCCTCCGGTTCCTTCGTGGGCTCGACGGCAGGGCTCTGAGCCGCGTCGTGGACGAGGCGTGGTCGCCGCCGGTCACCCTCGGGGTCCGGCTGATCAGTGTCATCTCGGACGATCTGCAACACGCGGGCCAGGCGGCCTTCGTCCGGGGTGTGCTCGAACGCCGGTAGAACCCGGCGTGAGCGGAGGTCCGTTGGGCCGGGGGAGCAGTCGGCACCCGCCGATTCCCGTTGCGCTCCTGGTCCTCCGGAGCCGCAGCCGTGGTAGTCATGGCCCCGGCTTCCGGAGGACCCGGGCGGCTCAGCGCTTGAGCCCGACGCCGCTCACCGCGTGTCCCTGCAGGGCGTCCGCCGGGTTCTGGTCGGGATCGGGGCGCCAGGTCGACGTCTTGACGACGCCCGGCTCCACCAGTTCCAGACCGTGGAAGAACTCGGCGATCCGTTCAGGGCTGCGCAGATGGTACGAACTGGCCGAGTTCGCGTTGTAGGAGGCAACGGCCCGGTTCAGCGAGTCACTTGTGTTCGCGCCGTCGCTGAGGGCCAGATAGCTTCCCGCGGGGAGCGCGTCCACCAGTCGGTCGACCAGCGCCCAGGGGTCGTCCTCATCGGGCAGCTGTCCCATGATCCCCAGCATGGTCAGCCCGACCGGCCGACTGAAGTCCAGTGTCTTGGCGGCCTCGGCGAGGATCGCGTCGGCGTCCCTGACATCGGCGTCGATGTACGCGCAGGCACCCTCGGGAGTGCTGGTGAGCAGGGCACGGGCATGGGTCAGGACGAGCGGGTCGTTGTCGACGTACACGATCCTGGACTCCGGGGCCACCCGCTGTGCCACCTCGTGCGTGTTGTCGGCGGTGGGCAGGCCCGTGCCTATGTCGAGGAATTGACGGATGCCCGCCTCCGCGGTCAGGAAGCGCACCGCGCGGGCGAGGAAGGCCCGCTGGAGGCGGGCGACGGCGGCGAAGTCCGGGAACGCCTTGAGAATCATGTCGCCCATCTCGTGGTCGACGGTGTAGTTGTCCTTGCCGCCCAGGATGTAGTTCCACACCCGTGCCGAATGCGGCCGGTCCGTCTGAAGTCTGTCGGCCGGCATCTGCCAAGAAGTACTCATGACAAAGATCCTGACATATGCCAAACGGGTCTGCCCGAGGTGCTGATCACCGATTCCGTCCTGGAGGGGACCGGCCTCCGGCCGAAGGCGGATCCCGTGCGGAATGTGTCACGGACCGTCGGTCAACGACTACCTGTGGTGGTGGACTTGAAGGTTCGCAGGACTGTCTTCCTTCCGGGCGAGGGGCGTTGAGCGGTGCGGCGGCGCCGGTTCACGTACGGTCGCGCGTCGTGGGTCCACTGCGGTGCGGGAGGACGGCGTCCGTGCCGGGGCGCGTATGGGCCGGCTGGGTGCGGGACATGGAGGCATGGCGCCCGTGCCGTGGATAAAGCAGGTGAAGGCCGGCGGCCACGGTGATGTGATGGAGCGATGCGACGTGAGGCGCCGGACATCGTGGACCGAGGACAGTATCCGAGTGCGATGACGCCCTGGGAGCAGGAGGCGTGGCGGGAGGAGGCGCTCGGATGGGCGGAGCGCGAGCTGGCCGCCCGCGGGCTGCGCCGGACCGGGCAGCGGCGGGTGCGGCTTCGGCCGTGGTCCGTGCTGGTACGGGTGCCCGTCGAGGGGCGCGACGCCGCCTGGTTCAAGGCCAGCCCGCCCGCCAGCGCCTTCGAGGCGGCACTCAACGACGCCCTGGCCCGCTGGGTGCCCGAGTACGTTCTGAAGCCGCTCGCCGTCGACGCGGACCGCGGCTGGTCCCTCCTCCCGGACGGCGGCCCGCTCTTCAGGGACGTGCTCGACTCGCCCCGTGGCCCGGTCGACCCCCGTGCCTGGGAGGAGCCGTTGCGTCAGTACGCGGGAATGCAACGAGCTCTTCTCCCGTACACCGAACGGATCGAACTGCTCGGAGTCCCCGGCGCGCGCACCGCCTCGCTCCCTGAGACCTTCGACCGGATCGTCGACATGAACACCGCACTGGAACCGACCCGGCTCAAGGCGTTGCGCGAGCTGCGGCCGCGCCTCGCGGAGTGGTGCGAGGAACTCGCGGGCGTCGGAATCCCCGACACGCTCGACCACTCCGACCTGCACGACGGTCAGCTCTTCGCGCCCGCGCCGGGCCGTTTCACGTTCTTCGACTGGGGCGACGCGGCCGTTGCCCATCCCTTCTGCAGCTTCCTGGTGCCCGCCCGGTTCGCCCGTGAGCGCTTCGGACCCGAGGTGCTGCCCCGGCTGCGCGACGCCTATCTGGAACCCTGGGAAGGCGAGGGCCGTACGACGGCGGAACTGCGGAGCGCGCTGAGCCTGGCGTGGCGCCTCGGGGCGATCGGCCGGGCCTGTTCCTGGGGGCGTCTCTTTCCCGGTGCGTCCGGCAGCGCCGGTGCGCCAGGGGATGCCGAGAGCGCCCACTGGCTGCTGGAGCTTCTCACCGAACCGCCGCTGTAGCGGGGGAGGCGGCGTCGGTGCTCTGCGCGTCATGGTGCGAGGTGCAGGGGGTGACGCCGCGTCAGGCGCCGCTCCCTCGCCCGGCGCGCCGAACGGCACGGCCTGCCGCAGCCGTTCGGGACGGCCGACAGGCTCTCACGCGTCGATGAGGAGACTTCGCGCGGTGGCTGGCGGCACCGGGTAGATGCGCTCGGGCGGAAGCAGCCGCTGGGCCTGTGCGGTACGGCCGCCCTGCCTGAGCGCCGCGATCCTGCGAACCTGTGGCGTCACGTCGGTGAGGTCGACGACCCAGTCCTCCGCGAAGGTGCGGATCAGCCCGCGGCCGACCCCGACCTGGATGCTGTAGTGATTGAGCGCGGCTCCCCGCAATGATCGCTCGGGATCCCACTGGACGTGGACGGGGGCTCGGGCGACGGCTGCCGGGTCGGCCGTCGTCAGCACGGCCCGGGACAGTGCCTCCTCCCAGCCGGAACGGGTGAGGCGTACCGCGAGCACGCGTTCCTGCCCGGACTTCTGTGCCCAGTTGCTGCGGTGCATGAGCCACAGGAACGACGGCTTGATCCAGGTCATCCGGTGGAAGGAGAACGCCGGCACGAACCGGTTCGCCCGCAGGGACGGTCCGGCGACCGCGGGTGAGTACGCCTGGTACACCACGATCGTCCGTTCGTCGTAGTGGGCGCGTATCTGGTGCTGGGCGGACATGCGCCACAGGTTTCCAGACACCCGATTGGACCGCGATCGGATTTCGCTGCGCCCGACCGGACTGTTCATGCCTCCGCACCCTCGTGTCCGTCTTCGTCGCGGCGCACCGTCGACAGGGCGGATTTTCGTGCGGCGCGACCACTCGGGGCCGGAGTGCGGCTGCCTAATGTTCCCTCACTCGGCGGCGGCGTGCCGCTCCCTCGGAGGTGACCATGGCCAGCCCCGCAGGCACGGAGACGAGATTCGGCACGAGGCGCGGGGCCCGGTCCGCGGCCGCGATGGTCACGGCGCTCGGCCTGGTCACCACCGCGGCCGCGTGCGGCGGCGGCTCGTCCGCCGGAGGTGGTGGCGGGTCGACGGTGGTGCTCGCCGTCGCCGCCGATCCGGGCACGCTCAGCCCCACCACGGCGCTGGCCAGCACCGCACTGTCGATGAACTCCTTCGCCTACGACACGCTCGTGCACATCGAGGCCGACGGCTCGCTGGTTCCCGGGGTGGCCGAGAATTGGTCCGCCACGTCCACCTCCGCGAAATTCACCATCCGCTCGGGGGTGACCTGCGAGGACGGCTCCCCGCTCACCGCGGACGATGTGGCCGCCGAGTACAACCACATCGCCGATCCGAAGAATCAGTCCCCGATGCTCGGGCTCTCCGTCCCCGTCACCGCCGTGGCAAAGGCCGACAGGGCGAGCCGGACCGTCACCGTCACCACGGCCAAACCCGCGCCGTTCATCGTCCAGATGTCCCGGCTGCTGCCCCTGCTCTGCAAGAAGAGCCTGGCGACCCCGGAAGCCCTGACCAAGGCGACCGACGCGAGCGGACCGTACCGGCTGACCGAAGCGGTTCCGGGCGACCACTACACCTACGTCAAGCGGGACGGATACGCCTGGGGGCCCCGCGGATCCACCGGAGCCGGCCTCCCCGGAAAGCTGGTGTTCAAGGTGGTCGCCAACGAGTCCACCGCGGCCAATCTCCTGATGGCCGGACAGATCAACGGGGCCCTGATCAACGGCGCCGACCAGGACCGGCTGGACGCGGCCAAGGTGTACCGCGAGACCACCCAGGCGCTCTTCGGGCAGTTCCTCTTCAACCAGGCCGCCGGCCACCCGGGCGCCGACCCGGCGGTGCGCAAGGCCCTGGTCTCCGTACTGGACCTGAAGCAACTCGGCAACGTGGCCACCGGCGGGAAGGGCAAACCCGCCACCGGCATCGGCGAGACCGCACCCACCCCCTGCACCGGCGACACGGTGACCGGGAACCTTCCCGCCCATGACACGGCACGGGCCGCCGCCGCACTCACCGCCGCGGGCTGGGCGAAGAGCGGCGGCACCTGGACCAAGGACGGCACGCCGCTCGCCGTCGGGCTCAGCTACCCGACCAACCAGGGCCCACAGGTCGCCTCGGCGGTCGAACTGGCCGTCCAGCAGTGGACGTCCTTCGGCGTGAAGGCATCGGCGAGGCCCACGGGTTCCTCCAGCATCCTCGGCACCCTCACGGGCGGCGACTGGGACGTGGCCTGGGCTCCCGTCGGAGTCGTCCTCCCGGACCAGCTGACCCAGTTCTACGACGGGCCGCCACCGCCCAAGGGCAACAACTTCGGCTCCATCGCCAACGCCGACTACCACCGGCTCGCCGCACAGGCCTTGGCCAGGCCCGGCGTCTCGGGCTGCGGCCTGTGGAACGAGGCCGACGCCGCCCTGGTCAAGAACGTCGACATCGTGCCGATCGTCGACAGGCCCCTCCGGTACTACGCAAAGGGCATCACCTTCGAGGTGGACGGCTCCGGCATCATCCCCGGCACCCTGCGGCGGAGTGCCGGCTGATGGCGACGATCACCCTCGACTCCCTGAGTACGACCGCCCGCAGCCCCTGGGCCGGATTCTTCCTGCGCCGCACCTGGCGGCTGGTGGTGTCGCTGGCCGCGCTGATCACGGCCGCGTTCGCGATGATCCACCTGATCCCCGGCGACCCGGTGCGGTCGGCGCTCGGCACCACCGCCGACCCGGCGCTGGTCGCCGCCCGCAGACACTCGCTCGGCCTGGACCAGTCGCTGCCGCAGCAGTACGGGGACTTCGTCGGCCATCTCTTCCAGGGCCGGCTCGGTGACTCGATCGGCGCCCAGATGCCCGTCTCCGAGATCATCTCCAGCAGACTCCCGGCGACCCTGCAGATCGCCGTCCCCGCGTTCGCGCTGATCCTGCTGCTCGCCATCCCGGTCGGGATGACCGCCGCGGTGCTGACCAAGGACGGCCGCCGGCGCCGAGGCGAGCTGGCCTTCACCGGCGTCACCGGCTTCCTGGGCGCGGTGCCCGAATTCCTGCTGGCGGTCGGCCTGGTCGCGGCGTTCGCCGTGGCATGGCCGGTCTTCCCGGTGGCCTCGCGCGGCGGCGTGGACTCCTACGTACTGCCGGTGCTGGCGCTCACCGTCGTCCCGGCGGCCGCGCTGTCGCGCATCGTGCGGGTGGAGACCCTGCGGGTGCTCGGCGAGGACTACATGCGCACCGCGCGGGCGAAGCGACTACCGGCCCGGTTGCGCTATCTGCGGCACGCGCTGCCGAATCTGCTGACGTCCTCGCTCACCCTGGGCGGCCTGCTGTTCAGTTCGCTGCTCGCCGGCACCGTACTGGTCGAGAACGTCTTCGCCTGGCCCGGACTCGGCACGACGATCGTCCAGGCGATCACTGAGAAGGACTATCCGCTGGTCCAGGGCGTCGTGCTGGTCTACGGGGCGGCCGCGCTGTTCATCACCTTCGCCGTCGACGTGGCTGTGGCCGTCGCCGACCCCCAGTCCACCGTCCGCGGGAGTTGACGATGCCACACCAGGACCAAGACACCTCACTGCGGCACCGGTTGGGGCGCGCGCTGCGGACACCGATCGGCGTCACCGCGCTGACCGGCTGCCTGTTGGTGGCGCTGGTTGCCGTGTTCGGGCCGGTCCTGCTCGGCGACCAGGCCGCGCGGGTCGATACGGACGCGATCAACCAGGGCGGCAGCGCCGCGCATCTGCTGGGCACCGACCAGCTCGGCCGCGACATCGCCGCCCGTGTGGTGGTGGCGACCCGGCTGACCCTGCGACTCACCCTGCTGGCCGCCGTGGTCGGGGTCGGCGGCGGGCTGCTGCTCGGTGTCGCACCGGCGGTGGTGGGCCGACGCCTCGGCCGGCTGATCACCGCGACCGTGGGTGTGCTGGTGGCCTTTCCCGGACTGCTGTTCCTGCTCTTCCTCGCCACGATCTTCGGGGTGGGAAGCACCGGCGCGGTGTTCGCCGTGGGGCTGGCCATGGTCCCGCCCATGGCACGGCTGGTGCAGAACCTGACGGCCTCGGTCGCGGGCTCGGACTACGTCGCCGCGGCACGGATCCTCGGCGTGGGCCGTTTCCGGCTGGTCGTACGTCATCTGCTCCCCAACATCGCCGAGCCGTCCGTGCTGTTCGCAGCCCAGGCGACCGGCGGCATCCTGGTCGCCTTCTCCGGCCTCTCGTTCCTCGGCCTGGGCGTGCAGCCGCCCGAGTACGACTGGGGGTGGCTGCTCAACGAGCAGCTGAACCGGATCTATGTGAACCCGGCGGCGGCCCTGGCACCCGGCGCGGCCGTCGTCCTGACGGGTCTGGTGTTCGGGCTGGTCGGCGAAGCGCTCGCCCAGGCCGGTGGGCGACGGACGTCGCAGGCACCGGACCCGGCGGCGGGCCGGCCGGCCACGGCACCGGTCGATACGGACCCCGACAACGACGACGCGCCACTGGTCCGGGCGCGCGACCTGCGCGTGACCTTTCCCGGCGGGCGCCACGCCGTACGCGGGATCTCCCTGGACATCGGCGCCGGCGAGGCCGTCGGCCTGGTCGGGGAATCGGGGTCCGGCAAGAGCCTGAGCGCCCTGGCCCTGGCGGATCTGGTCCCGCACCCGGGACGGGTCGACGCGGGCACGCTCCGCTTCGACGGCCACGATCCGCGCGCGGACCCGCGCCTGGGCACCGAGCTGTCCATGGTCTTCCAGGACCCGATGGCCTCGCTCAACCCGGCCCTGCGCGTGGGCCGCCAGCTCGCCGAGGTGGCCGAGGTGCACCTCGGAGCGTCCCGGGCGCAGGCCATGGCACGCGCCACCGACCGGCTCGGCGCGGTCCGGATCCCCTCTCCCGAACGGCGCGCACGGCAGCGGCCGCGCGAGTACTCCGGCGGGATGCGGCAGCGGGCCGTCATCGCGATGGGCCTGATGGGTGAGCCGAAACTCATCATCGCCGACGAGCCGACCACGGCACTCGACGTGGCCGTCCAGCAACAGGTGCTCGACCTGCTCGCCGAGGTGCGCGCGGACTCCGGCGCCGCCCTGCTGCTGATCTCCCACGACCTCGCCGTCGTCGCCCAGGTCTGCGAACGCGTCCTGGTCATGTACGGAGGCCTGGTCGTCGAGGACCTTCCCGTCGCCGGACTGATCCGCGGCGCGGCCCACCCGTACACCCGGGCGCTGGTGGGGGCCGTCCCGACCATGGCCACGGATCCCGGCACGGAACTGGCGACCATCCCCGGCCGCCCGCCGGAACCGGGGGAGGCGGGTCCGGGCTGTCCCTTCGCGCCGCGTTGTACAGGTGCCCGCGACCGCTGCCACGACGAGGTCCCCGACCTCACCTCATCCGGCCCCGGCCACAGGGTCGCCTGCTGGTATCCGGTGGACGCGGTGGCGGTCGGCGCGCCCGCCCGGACCATCTCGAACGGAGCGGAGGCAACGCCATGAGCTCACTCGAACTGCGCGGAATCACCGTGCGCTACGGTCGCTTCACCGCGGTGGAGAACGTCGACCTGCTGGTGCCGGAGGGAACGGTCACCGGACTCGTGGGCGGCTCGGGGTCGGGGAAATCGACCCTCGGGAAGGCCGTCGTCGGGCTGGCGCCGACGCACTTCGGGCGGGTACTGGTCGCCGGGCGCGATGTCAGGCACCGGCACGGGCGCAGCCCGGTGCAGTTGGTGTTCCAGAATCCGTACGCCTCGCTCGACCCGCGGATGACCATCGGCGCGTCGGTGGCCGAGGCATTGGCGTCGCCCCGCGGAACCGACGGGAGCGACGCACCCGCCGGCCCGGCACCGGCCCGGCGGACCGGCTCGCGCGACAGGTCCGTCCGCGGGGCAACGGCCCGTGAACGCCGCGCGGAACGCGACGCGGAGGTGGCCCGCTGTCTGGAGCTCGTCGGCATCGACCCCGCGCGGGCGGCGCTCACCCCGGACGCGCTCTCGGGCGGCCAGCGCCAACGGGTGGCCCTGGCCAGGGCTCTGGCCGCCCGGCCCGCCGTGCTGATCGCGGACGAGATCACCTCGGCCCTGGACGTGTCGGTCCAGGGCGCGGTGCTCAATCTGCTGCGCCGGCTCCAGCGCGAGCTGGGCTTCGCGATGGTCTTCATCTCCCACAACCTCGCGGTCGTCCGCTACTTGTCCGACCAGGTCGCCGTGATGGACGGCGGACGCCTCGTCGAGTGCGGCCCCACCGACCGGGTGCTGGAGCGCCCGGAGCACCCGACGACCCGGAACCTGATCTCCTGTGTACCGACTCTCGCCCTCGCCGAGGAGGCGTCATGACCCGACCGCTGAAGATCGACGACTTGTACCGGTTCGAGATCCCCGGTGATCCCGCGCTGTCTCCCGACGGGGAATGTGTCGCCTACACCCTGGCCACCCAGGACGCCGAGAACGACCGCGTGGTCCGCTCCGTGTGGGAGGTGCGTGTCGGGGGAGGCCCGGCCCGGCGGCTCACCCACGGTCCGGCGGACACCACACCACGCTGGTCACCGGACGGGGCGCGGCTGGCGTTCCTGCGCGAGGGGCAGCTCCATCTGCTCTCCGTCGACGGGGGAGAGGCCGTACCGCTCACCAAGCCCGCCCGGTGCCCGGCGGGAGCGGGCACACCGGTCTGGAGCCCGGACGGATCACGGATCGCCTTCTCGGCCCCCGCGACCCGGCGCGAGGACACCGCCCCCGTGGTCATCGACGCCCTCGGCTGGAAGGCGGACGGGGCCGGGCTGATCGGGTCGGTCCGGACGCAACTGTTCGTGGTGGAGGTGGAGTCGGGCGAGGTCAGGCAGCTCACGCACGGCGACCGGCACGCCGGCCCGCCCGCCTGGTCGCCCGACGGCACGCAGCTCGCCTACCCGGCGCAGAGCGGCCCGGACGCGGCTGTGCTCGGGACCTCGGCCGCACATGTCGTAGGCGTCGGGGAAGACGCGCCCGAGCCCCGCCGGATCGGCCCGGCCGAGGGCCTGGCCGGCCCGGTGAGCTGGTTCCCCGATGGATCCGCCCTGCTCGTCGTCGGCCGGACCACGTTCGGCGTCGGCCATCAGGAACTGCTGCGCCAGCCCCTGGACGGATCGGCGCCGGTGTCGGTCAGCGCCGCCCTGGACCGCAATGTCCTGCCCGGCGGGCCGGGCTATCCGGGTGCGCTGCCGCAGTTCCACGGTGACGCCATCGTGTTCTGCGCCCGCGACCGGGGCGCCACCCGCCTGTACCGGGTGGACGCCGCAGGGATCAGCGCCTCTCCGCTGCCCGTCGGCACCGGGGTCAGCGGCTGCTCGGTCGCCCCGAAGGCCGGGCGGGCGGCGGTGGTGGTCGCCGACGCGTCGAGCTTCGCCGAGATCGAACTGCTCGACCTGGACGCCTGGACGTCCGGAGAAGCGGGCAGGCCGTCGGCCGGAGCACAGTCCGTGCGACTGACCGACCACATGACCGGGTCGCTGCCCGAGATCGCTCTCCACCCGGTCACCGAACGCGAGTTCACCATCGCGGACGGCACCGTGGTGCACGGCATGATCACCCGGGCCGCGCGGACGCCCGCGGGCGGGCCGCTGCTGGTCGACGTGCATGGCGGCCCGCACAACGCCTGGGCGCCGCACTCCGATCCCGCTCACCTCTACCACCAGGAGCTGGCCTCGCTGGGCTGGACCGTCCTGACGCTGAACGTCCGTGCCAGCGACGGCTACGGCGAGGCGTTCTACACGGCCGCCGTCGGGGCCTGGGGCGAGACGGACGAGCAGGACGTCCTGGAACCGGTCGCCACCCTCGTCGCCGAGGGGCTCGTCGACCCGGAACGGATCGCGCTCACCGGCTACAGCTACGGCGGCTATCTGAGCTGCTGGCTCTCCGCCCGCAGCGATCTCTTCGCCGCCGTCGTCCCGGGCGGCATCCTGGTCGACCTGAGGAGCATGGCCGGCACCTCCGAGGAAGGACACCTGATCGCCGACTTCGAGATCGGCGACCCGGAACGGCTGAGCGAGCTCTCGCCGATCAGCCACGCGGACGCGGTCCGCGCGCCCACCCTGATCCTGCACGGCGGCGCGGACGACACCTGTCCGGTCGGCCAGGCCGAGCAGTGGTTCCACGCGCTGCGCACCCGGGACGTGCCGGCCCGGCTGGTCGTGTACCCCGGTAGCTCGCACCTCTTCCTCCTGGACGGCCGGCCCTCGCACCGGGAGGACTACTCCCGCCGGCTGATCGAATGGATCACCACGCACACCGACCGCTGAAGCCACCGAACACCCCGAACCCCCGAACCCGCAGAACGAAACGGAATGGGAGCCGAACATGACCGACACCACCGCCCCATCAGCCCGCTGGACCGCGCGTCTCACCGAACTGACCGCCCGTCACTCCGTCCCCGGCGCCAATCTCGGCATCCTGCACCGCGGCGAGCTGATCGCAGAGGCCGCCGTCGGACTGGCCAACACCGACGCCGGGATCGAGACGACCACCGACACCCTGTTCCAGATCGGCTCGATCTCCAAGGTGTGGACCACCACGGTGGCGATGGCCCTGGTCGACGAGGGCCTGCTCGAACTGGACGCGCCCCTCGTCTCCGTACTCCCCGAACTGCGGCTCGCGGACGAGGAGCTGACCCAGGGTGTGACGCTCCGTCACCTCCTGGACCACACCAGCGGGATCGACGGCGACCTGTTCACCGACACCGGCCGGGGCGACGACTGCCTGGAGAAGTTCGTCGCGCTGCTCGGCGACGGCACCTCCAACCATCCGCTCGGCGCCACCATGTCGTACTGCAACGCGGGCTTCACCCTCCTCGGCCGGGTCCTGGAAGTCGTCACCGGCGTGCAGTGGGACGAGCTGATGCGGGAGCGCCTGTTCCGTCCGCTCGGCCTGACACACACCGTGACCCTGCCGGAGGAGGCGCTGCGCTTCCGGGCCGCGATCGGGCACCTGGGGGACCCGCCGGTGCAGGCCGCGCAATGGGGGTTGATGCGTTCGGCCGGACCGGCCGGACTGATCTGCTCGACGCCGCGCGAGGTACTGAAGTTCGCCCGGTTGCACCTCGACAACGGCGTCACCGAGGACGGCACCAAGATTCTCTCGGCCGAGGGCGCCACCGCCATGCAGACCCCGCAGGTCGAACTCCCCGACCCGTACATCCTGGGCAACGCCTGGGGGCTGGGCTGGTTCCTCGACAACTGGGACGGGCAGCGGGTGTACGGGCACGACGGCGGCACGATCGGGCAGAGCGCGTTCCTGCGGGTGCTGCCCGAGGCCGATCTGGCCATCTGCCTGCTCACCAATGGCGGCGACACCATGAGCCTCTACCGGGACGTGTTCGCGGAGATCGCCCAGGAGCTGGCCGGGGTGACGATGCGCGCCACGATCCAGCCGGCGACGGATCCGGTGGCGGTGGACCCCGCCGACTACGTCGGTGTCTACCAGCGGCTCTCCAGCAGGGTGGAGATCGTGGAGCGGGACGGTGGCCTGGTGATGCTCGACCGGATCACGGGACCGCTCGCCGAACTCATCTCCGACACGGAGCAGGAGTACGAGCTGCACCCGGTCGAGCCGGGGCTGTTCGTGGTGCAGCGACCGGGCCTCAAGGTCTGGGTCCCGGTCGTGTTCTACACACTCGCCGACGGCACGCCCTACCTCCACCACGGTGGCCGCGCGACCCCCAGGGTGGGCTGACGTGAACGCAATCGCCACCGCCCTGGAGGCGGGGCTGCCGGGCCTGCTGGCCGACATCGAGGCGCTCGTCCGTACCGAGTCGCCCAGTGAGGACCTGGCCGCCGTCGCCGACTGCGCCCGGGTCGTCGCCGGGCTCGGAACCCGGCTGACCGGCGCGGCGCCCGAGTGGCTCGACGGCTCGGGACGGCCCGCTCTGCGCTGGCGCTTCGGCTCCGGCGACCGGGTGCTGCTGCTCGGCCACTTCGACACGGTGTGGCCGGTGGGCTCCGTGGCCGGGCACCCCTTCGAAGTGGCCGGAGGCCGGCTGACGGGACCCGGCTGCTTCGACATGAAGGCCGGCGTGGCACAGCTGTTCCACGCGCTTTCGGTGCTCGACGACCTGGACGGGGTGTCGGTCCTGCTCACCGGCGACGAGGAGATCGGCTCCCCGACCTCGCGCGCCCTGATCGAGGCCGAGGCCCGCCGCACACGGGCTGTACTCGTCCTGGAGGCGAGCGAGGGCGGCGCACTGAAGACCGCGCGCAAGGGCGTGTCCGGCTACGAACTGAGCATCGCCGGACGCGCGGCGCACGCCGGTCTCGAACCGCACCGCGGCGTCAACACGACCGTCGAACTGGCCCACCAGGTACTGGCGTTGTCCGCGCTCGCCGATCCGGCCACCGGCACCACGGTCACGCCGACCGTGACTTCCTCCGGCACCACCCGCAACACGGTGCCCGACGGCGCCCGGCTGCTGGTCGACGTACGGGTGGAGACCGCCGCCGAACAGGAGCGGGTGGACCGTGCCGTGCGGGCTCTCCCACCGGTGCTCGCGGGCGCCTCGCTCACGTTCTCCGGCGGCCCCGACCGGCCGCCGCTGCAGGCGAGCGCCTCGGCGGAACTGTTCGAACTGGCCCGGAGCAGCTACCAGGAGCTGGGCTTCGGACCGCTGCGCGGGGTGGCGGTCGGCGGCGGCTCCGATGGCAATATCACCGCCGGAGCGGGCACGCCCACGCTCGACGGGCTCGGAGCCGTGGGCGGCGGGGCGCACGCGGACGACGAGCATGTGCTCGTCGCCGAACTGCCCCGCCGCGCGGCCCTGGTCGCCCTCCTGGTGGCCTCGCTCGTACGCGAGCCGCCGGCAGACGGGGTGAGATCGTGAACGGCGCGGAGGCGGCCGTCGCGGCCGCCGCCGCGGAGCTGGCGGCGCACCGGGCCGGCGTCACCGTCACGGAGCTGCACGGACTGGACGAGATGCGGACGGCCTGCCAGGTGCTGGACCGGGTCTGGCGGCCCGACCCCGGCAATCCGCTGATCACCCCGGAGCTGCTGCGGGTCTTCGCCCACTCCGGCAGCTATGTCGTCGGTGTCCACAGGGACGGCCGGATGGTCGGATTCTGCCTGGGCTTCCTGGCCACCGCCGGGCTGCACTCGCACATCGCCGGGGTGGACGACAGCGTCCGGGGCCGCAATGTCGGCCACGCCGTCAAACTGCATCAGCGGGCCTGGGCCCTGAGCCGCGGCATCACCGCGGTCACCTGGACCTTCGACCCGCTGATCAGCCGCAACGCCTATTTCAACCTGGCCAAACTGGGTGCGGTACCGAGCGAATACCTGGCCGACTTCTACGGCGCGATGCAGGACGAGGTCAATGCCGGAACCGAGACGGACCGTCTGATGGTCCGCTGGGAACTGACCGGCGAGCACGCCGTCGGATCCGCCGCGGGCACACCCCGCCGTGTCACGGTCGACACCGCGGGCGAACACGCGGTGGTCGGCCTGGACGCCAAACCCGACGGCGGTCCCGCTATTGGGCGCCGGGACGGCGACACCGTCCTGGTCGGGATCCCCGCCGAGATCGAGACGCTGCGCCGCACCGACCCACCCCTGGCCCGTGCATGGCGCTACGCGCTGCGCGAGGTGCTCGGCGGCCTGATGGCCGAGGGGCACACCGTCGCCGGATTCACCCGGGACGGCTGGTATGTGATCGACAAACGTCAGGAGAAGCAGGCATGAAGCTCGTCGGTGTGGAACTGCGCCGGATCGCGATGCCGCTGGTCGCACCGTTCCGGACCTCGTTCGCCACCCTGACCACCCGGGAGATCCTGCTGATCAGGGTCGAGACCGAGCACCATGAGGGCTATGGCGAATGCGTCACCATGGCCGATCCGCTGTACTCCTCTGAGTACACGGAGGCCGCCGCGGATGTGCTGCGCAGCTATCTCGTGCCCGCGCTCGCCGCCCTCCCGGTGCTCGACCCCTGGGCGGTCGCCCCGGCACTGGCCGCGTTCAAGGGGCACCGGATGGCCAAGGCCGCGCTGGAGACCGCGGTGCTGGACGCCTGGCTGCGCGCCCATGAACTGTCGATGGGGCAATGGCTCGGGGCAACGGCCGAACGGGTGCCGGCCGGGGTGTCGGTCGGGATCATGGATTCGATCCCCGCACTGCTCGACGCCGTCGACGGCTATCTGGCCGAGGGATATCTGCGGATCAAGCTGAAGATCGAGCCCGGCTGGGACGTGGAACCGGTGCGCGCGGTCCGGGAGCGTTTCGGTGACGACGTACTGCTCCAGGTGGACGCCAACACCGCGTACACCCTTGCCGACGCCGCACAGCTGGCCCGGCTCGACCCGTACGGGCTGTTGCTGATCGAACAGCCCCTGGACGAGGAGGACATCCGGGGCCACGCGACACTGGCCGAGCGGGTGAACACCCCGATCTGCCTCGACGAGTCCATCGTCTCGGCCCGTTCGGCGGCCGACGCGATCGCGATGGGCGCCTGCTCGGTCGTCAACATCAAGCCGGGGCGGGTCGGCGGCTATCTGGAGGCCCGGCGGATCCACGACGTGTGCGCCGCGCACAGTGTCCCGGTCTGGTGCGGCGGAATGCTGGAGACCGGCCTCGGCCGGGCCGCCAACGTCGCCCTCGCCGCGCTGCCCGGCTTCACCCTGCCCGGCGACACCTCGGCCTCCGGCCGGTACTACCGGACCGACATCACCGAACCGTTCGTGCTGAAGGACGGCCACCTCGACGTGCCGCGCGCGCCCGGCCTCGGACTCTCGCCGATCCCCGGGCAACTGGCCGAAGTGACGGAATCGACCGAATGGATCAGCCGATGACCACCCATGGGCCCGACACCGTGGAGACACGTATCCGGACCGCCTTCGGGGAAGCCGGTGTCCAGGGCTTCTTCTTCGCCCGGGACATCGACGGCGAACGCACGATCGCCGTCGCGGCGGACGAACCGGTCTGCCTCGCTTCCGTCTTCAAGATCCCGGTCGCCCTCGCCTATGCCCGCGAGGCCGCGGCGGGGCGACTGGAGAGGACCGAGCGGCACGCCGTGGACCCGAAGTACCGCGACGGCGGCATCGGCACCTCGGGCTGCGCCGACCCGGTCGAGATGAGCCTGCGCGACCTGGTCCACATGATGATGACGATGAGCGACAACGCCGCCACCGATGTCGTGCTGGACCGGGTAGGGCTGGACACGGTGAACCGAATGCTCGCCGAACTGGACCGGAAACAGACCCACTTGGTCGGTGGCTGTCTGGAGCTGACCAGCTCGCTCTTCGCCGATCTCGGTGTGACCACCGAGGTCGAGGCACACGCGAAGATGGCGGCACTGACCGCTCGGGGGCCGGAAGAGGTCATGGAGCTGTCGGTGTGCGTTCCCGGGCGCACCACCCGGGGTACGGCGCGTGACATCGCCGAACTGCTGGCCCTCGTCTGGCGTGACGAGGCCGGCCCGGCCGAGGCGTGCGCCGAAGTGCGGGCCGTGATGTCGCAGCAGATCTGGCCGCACCGGCTGTCGTCCGGCTTCGACGACGGCTACCGCATCGCGGGCAAGACCGGAACGCTGCCGGGCTGGCGCAACGAGGCCGGGGTGGTCGAGGACCCCGGCGGCGGGCGCTGGGCAGTGGCCGTCTTCACCCGGTCCGACATCCCCGACTTCCGCAATCCCCGGGCGGACCGGGTGATCGGCCGGGTGGCGGCGCTCGCCGTGGACGAACTCCGATCAACTACCTTGTGATGATGACGGGGCAGCCACGAGCCGTGCTCGGCCGGATCCTCAACGACCTGGGTTCGACGTTGATCGAGGTGGTGGCCGGAGAAGCCGACCCGGCCCGCACCGTCAGCGGAGTGCTGATCCAGGACCCGCTGGACGAGCCCGCCAGGCTGCCCGGCGCGGTGGTGCTCGGCGTCGGGGTGTACGGCGCCGAGCCGGTCGCCGCCCTGGTCGACCGGGCGGCCGGACTCGGCGCAGTGGCGGTGGTGGTCCGGTCCCCGGTCCCGGTGGAAGGGCCCGTTTCCGAGGCGGCCGCGCGCACGGGCCTGACCGTGCTCGGACTGACGCCCGGCGCGTCCTGGGCCCAGGTGGCCGCGCTGCTGCGATCGTTGCTCGCCGCCGACGAACTGGGCACGGTCGGAGGCCCGGACGAGGCCGACGGCGCCGAGCCGCTCGCCGGCGACCTCTTCGCGCTGGCCAACGCCACGGCCGGGCTGCTGGACGGCCCGGTCACCGTGGAGGACCGCGGGGGACGGGTACTCGCTTTCTCCAGCAGGCAGGACGAGGGGGACGATGCCAGGATCGCCACGATCCTCGACCGTCAGGTGCCCGCCGAGAAACTGCGCGCCCTGGAGCAACTCGGCGCCTTCCAGGCCCTCTACCGCAAGGAGGAGCCCGTCTATGTGGCCGGCATCTCCGACAAGCCCCGGGTCGCGATCGCCGTCCGCGCGGGCGGCGAGATCCTCGGCTCGATCTGGGTCGTGGTCGACGGACCGCTGAGCGAGGACCGTACGCAGGCCCTGCACGAGGTCGCGAAGGTGGCCGCACTGCATCTGCTGCGCCACCGCACGGGCGAGGACGTCGAACGGCGGTTGCGCGCGGACCTGCTCGCCACGGTCCTGGAGGGCGGCCCCCACGCCCCGCAGGCGGCCGTGCGGCTGGGCCTGTCCGCCCAGCCCGCCTGCGTACTGGCACTCGCGGTGACCGGTGAGCCCTCGGCGCCCGACCGGGTGGCCGCGGGCCATCGCGTCTCCGAGGCCCTGGCCCTGCATCTGGCCGCGATCCATCCCCGGACGGCCGCGGCCTCGCTGGGGGGCGTCACCTACGCGGTCCTGCCCACGAGTTCGGACGAGCACGCGCTGCGGGTGGCCGATGCGTTCCTCGGCCGCGTGGGCGACCGCGTCCCCGCCGTCATCGGCATCGGCCGACTCGCCGCCCGCCCGGCCGAACTGCGCCGCTCCCGCGCCGACGCGGACCGGGCGTTGCGCGTCCTGGGCTCCGGCCGCTCCCAGCGGAGATCCGCACGGCTGTCGGATGTCTACGCCGCCTCGCTGCTGGAGGAGCTCATGGACCGGATCGCCGCCGAGGACGACCTTCCCGACGGCCCGGTCGTCCGGCTGCGCGCCTACGACGCCCAGCACCACACCGCCCTCACGGACACCCTGGAGGCATGGCTGAGCACCTTCGGCGATGTGGCCGCCGCCGCTGCCGCCGTCCACATCCACCCCAACACCTTCCGTTACCGGCTCAAACGGCTGGCCGTGGTGGCGGGCATCGACCTCGACGATCCGGAGGCCAGATTCGAAGCGATGCTGCAGCTGCGGCTGAGCCCGCCACGCCCTTGAACCCGTTACGCCTGTCGTCATGACACGTGCCCCTGCCCCTGCCCCGGGCGGGCAGGATGATGAAAGAGTTCTCGGAGCGACGGGACACACCGAGCCCCGCGTGTCCGCGTATGCGCACCACCGAATGCCGACGATGGGACAGATGCCATGCCTCTCAAGGGCGAGTACGAGCCGAGCCCCGCGCAGTGGGTCCGCGATCAGGTCGAGTTGTTCGAGAGCTCCGGCGGTTCGGAGGGGACCATGATGCGGGGCCTGCCGGTCATCATCCTGACCACCCGCGGGGCCAGGAGCGGCAAGATCCGCAAGACCCCGCTCATGCGGGTCGAGCATGACGGCGCGTACGCCGTGGTCGCTTCGCAGGGCGGCGCTCCCGAGCACCCGGTCTGGTACCACAACGTCGTCGCCGACCCCCGCGTGGAGTTGCAGGACGGCCCGGTCCGGCAGGACATGAACGCCCGTGAGGTCACCGGCGAGGAGAAGGCGCTGTGGTGGCAGCGCGCGGTCGACGCGTT
The DNA here is from genome assembly GCF_040643055.1 of Streptomyces sp. NPDC047515. Taxonomy (NCBI): domain Bacteria; kingdom Bacillati; phylum Actinomycetota; class Actinomycetes; order Kitasatosporales; family Streptomycetaceae; genus Streptomyces; species Streptomyces sp. NPDC047515. The sequence continues at coordinate 32,843 of NZ_JBEYTM010000039.1, read as the reverse complement.
CCCCGACTACGCCGACTACCAGCTCAAGACCGACCGGCAGATTCCGGTCTTCGTGCTGGAACCGGCGGCCGAGCAGCACTGACGACCGCACGGGGGAGGCGCCGCCGGTGCCCGCGCCGTCTCCCCCGCTCCGTCGAAGCGCTGGATGTCATCGGTGCGGCCGGGCAACGACATGCGGGGGCTTCTCAACATACGTACGGGGCGGCGAGCGCCCCGCCCGGGGGTCAGCCGGCGGATGTGGTGGACGCTCCCGCCGTGCCTGCAGCGGGCACGTTCGTGCGGGTAGCCGCCCAGACGAGGAGCGCGAGTGCGCTGATCGCGGCGCCGAGTATGCACACCGCACCCCATCCGGCCCTCGCGTAGACGGTCGTCGAGGCGAGGGCGCCCGTGGCGCTGCCGATCGAGTAGAAGATCATGTATCCGCCGATCAGACGACTGCCGGCGTCGGGGCGCACCGCGTAGATCAGGCTCTGGTTCGTGACGTGGACGGCCTGCACGGCGAGATCGAGGAGGACCGCGCCGATCGCCAGCGCCCAGAGCGACTGCCGGGTGAAGGCGAGGGGGAGCCACGACGCGGTGAGCAGGGCCAGGGCGATGCCGGTCGTCCGTCCGGCGAGACCGCGGTCGTGCAGGCGCCCCGCCGGAGCTGCCGCGAGCGCGCCCGCCGCCCCCACGAGCCCGAACGCTCCGATCGCGGTGTGCGACAGCGACAGCGGGGGTGCGCTCAGCGGGTGCGCGACGCAGCTCCACAAGGTGCTGAAGGCGGCGAAGATCAGCAGGGCGAGCAGAGCGCGGACCCGCAGTACGCGTTCCTCGGCGAACAGCGTGAGTGTCGAGCGCAGGAGCCGCGCGTACCGCATGGCGGAGGGCGCCGCCGAGCGTCGCGGCAGCACCCGGTACAGGGCCAGGGTGAGCACGAGCGTCAGTGCCGCGGAGGCGAGGTAGACCGATCGCCAGCCCGCGAGGTCGGCCAGCGCGCCGGAGACCGTGCGGGCGAGCAGAATCCCGATGACGATTCCGCTGGTGACCAGGCCGACCGCGCGCCCGCGCCGCTCCGGGGCGGACAGTGATGCGGCGAAGACCACGAGGGTCTGGGTCACCACGGCGAGAAAGCCCACCGCGGCCAGGGCGGTCAGCAGGATCGGTGCGGTGGCGGCGGTGCCGGTGGCGATGAGCGCCGCCGCCAGCAGTGCCAGTTGGGTCACGACGAGGCTCCGCCGGTCGATGAGATCGCCGAGCGGCACGAGCAGGAACAGTCCGAGCCCGTAGCCGATCTGGGTGAGGGTGACGACGATGCCGACGGACGCCGCGCTGATCCCGAAGTCCCGGCTCAGGGTGACCAGAAGGGGTTGCGCGAAGTAGACATTGGCCACCGCCACGCCGGACGCGACCGCGAACAGCAGCGTCGTGCGTCCGGACAGCGCGCTCGCCGGTGTCCCCCCGTTCGTGTTCCCGGTTCTCGTCGTTGTCCCGCTGTCGGCCATGGAGCACCCCTCGATCGCTTCAGTTGCAAGTTGCCACCGGTTGGACGGTAGTGCCGACTGGTAGCATGTTGCAACCGAAGGGCGAAGGGGGACGACATGGTCAAGCGGACACGCTTCAACGACAGCGACTGCCCGGTGGCTCGTTCGGTCGACGCGATCGGCGACTGGTGGTCGCTCCTGATCGTCCGCGACGCGTTCGACGGCAGCCGCCGCTTCGGGGAGTTCCAGCGCAGTCTCGGCGTGGCGAAGAACATCCTCGCGGCGCGCCTGCGCGACCTGGTCGCGGGCGGCATCCTCGACATGGTCCCGGCGGCCGACGGCGGCGCGTACCACGAGTACATGCTGACGGCCAAGGGCCGGGACCTCTTCCCGGTGATCGTGGCGCTGCGGCAGTGGGGCGAGGGGCACTTCTTCGAACCCGGCGAACGGCACTCGGAGATGGTCGATCTGCGGCACGGCCGCCCGCCCCGGGCCCTGGAGATCCACTCCGCCGACGGGCGGCGGCTCGGGCCGGACGACGTCACGGTGCAGAAGGTCCAACGGCCCGCGGTGCCGGCAGTGGCCTCCGAATAGGGAGAGGGGCCGCGCGTCCCGGAGACGCCGCTGCCCGCTCCCGGCCGCCCGCCGCACACGCCTACGGGCCCGCGCGGCCCCCCGGACAGCCGATCAGGACGCGCGGCCGCCTGCCCGCCCGCGCTCCAATGGACGGGTGACCGCGCCTCCCGACGACTGCCTCGCGCGCAATGAGTGGCTCTGCGGTGCGTATCTGAGCAGCCGTCGCGAGATCCTCCGCCACGCCGTCATCGAGCATCTCCAGCTCACCGCGGTCTCCGTGCTCATCGGGCTGGCCCTCGCCGTTCCGCTCGCCCTCGCGGCCCGCCATCGGCGCTGGGTGGCGGGCCCGGTTCTCGGTGTGACGACGATCCTGTACACCGTGCCTTCGCTCGCCATGTTCTCGCTGCTGCTGCCGCTGTACGGACTCTCCGCCTCGCTCGTCGTCGCCGGACTCGTCCTGTACTCGCTCACCCTGCTCGTCCGGAACATCCTCGCCGGACTGCGGGCCGTGCCCGAGGAGACCAGGCTGGCCGCGCGCGGCATGGGATACGGACCCGTGCGGCTGCTCGTCGCCGTGGAACTCCCCCTCGCGCTGCCGGCCGCCATGGCCGGACTGCGTATCGCGACTGTCTCCACGGTCTCCCTGGTCACGGTCGGCGCGATCGTCGGGTACGGCGGACTCGGCAACCTCATCTACTCCGGGATGAACACATACTTCAAGGCCCAGGTGCTCACCGCCTCCGTCCTCTGCGTCCTCATCGCCGTAGCCGCCGACCTGCTGCTCCTTCTCCTGCAGCGCATCCTGACGCCGTGGACCCGGAGGCGGGAGTGAACACCCTCGCCGACGCCTGGACCTGGCTCACGACCGCGGCGCACTGGTCCGGCGACGGCGGCATCCGGAACCGGCTCGGCCAGCATCTGTTCCTCACGGTCGTGTGCCTGCTGATCAGCTGTCTGATCGCGCTGCCCGTGGCCCTGGTCCTCGGCCATCTCGGCAGGGGCGGCGCGCTCGCCGTCAACCTCTCCAACATCGGCCGGGCCGTGCCCACCTTCGCCGTGCTGGTGCTGCTGCTCCTCAGCCCGATCGGCGGGCGCGGCGAGTGGCCGACCGTCATCGCCCTCGTGCTCTTCGCCGTACCGCCACTGCTCACCAACGCCTACGTGGGCATGCGAGAGGTCGACCGCGACGTCGTACGGGCGGCCAGGGGGATGGGCATGACGGGCAGGCAGCTGATGCTGGGTGTTGAGGTGCCGCTCGCCCTGCCGCTGATTCTCACCGGCGTACGGATCGCCGCCGTCCAACTCGTCGCCACCGCCACCCTCGCGGCGCTGGCGGGCGGCGGCGGACTCGGCCGCATCATCACCGCGGGCTTCAACCTCGCCTCGACCGCGCAGGTCGTCGCCGGGGCCGTCCTCGTCGCCGCCTTCGCCCTCGTTGTGGAGGGGCTCTTCGAAGTGGTGCGGCGGCTCGTCCCCGACCGGGGCCGCGGCGAGGAATCCGGATGAGGCCACGGCCGGCACTCTCCGCGCTCCTGGCGCTCCTGTCGGCGAGCGCCTGCACGACCGGTCCCTCCCTGGAGAGCCGGGGGGAGGTCACCGCACCGCCGGGCAACAGCAGACACCTCACCATCGGCTCCGCCGGCTTCACCGAGAGCGATCTCCTCGCCCAGATGTACGCCGCGCTGCTCGGCCGGGCCGGCTACTCCACGGAGATCATCTCCGTCACCAATCGAGAGATCTACGAACCGGCGCTGGAGAGCGGCCAGATCGACGTCGTGCCGGAGTACGCCGCCACCTTCGCCGACTGGCTGAACGCCAGGAAGAACGGCGCGGGCGCCACCCCGGTCGGTTCGCCCGACCTCGCCGCCACCATGAGGGCCCTGCGCGCCCTCGCCGAACCGCGTGGCCTCACCGTCCTCGACCCCGGTCGCGCGGTCGACCAGAACGCCTTCGCGGTCGCCGCTCCTTACGCGGCGAAGCACCGTCTGAAGACCCTCAGCGATCTGGGCCGGTCAGGGCTGCCCGTGCGGCTGGCCGCCGGTGACGAATGCGTACAGCGCCCCTACTGCGCACCGGGGCTGAGGAAGACCTACGGCATCCGCGTCACCGCCGTGGACCCCAAGGGCGTCGGCACCACCCAGGCCAAACAGGCCGTCCAGAAAGGTCAGGACCAGATGGTGCTGACCACCACCACCGACGCGACCCTGGACAGCTTCGGCCTCGTGCTGCTCGCCGACGACAAGCACCTGCAGAACGCCGACTACATCGTCCCCGTCGTCAACCGGTCCCGGGCGGGCGGCGAAGGCGTACGCAAGGCGCTGGGCAAGCTCAACACCGTACTGACCACCGCCGACCTGGCCGGGCTCGACGAGCGGGTCGACAGCTGGCGACGGCTGCCCGAGGACGTGGCACGTACGTACCTGGAGTCCAAGAGCCTCATCCCGCGCCACTAGTGCTGTGACCGGACGGGTTCACCGGCGCGCAAACCTTTCCGGCCACGGCAGCAGGGCTTCGCGGGTCAGGCCCTCAGCCTGCCGGGCAGCCAGCCCAGCTGCACGGCCTGCTGGAAGGGCCCGCCGCCCTCGTGATCGTTGAAGTCGTACACCTCGATGGCCTTGTCCTGGTGGGCGTAGGCGTTGAAGGCGGCGAAGACGGTCGAGGGCGGGCAGGTCATGTCCTCAAGGGCTGTCGAGAACAGCGCGGGTGCCCGCCCGCGCGCGGCGAAGTGCACCCCGTCGAAGTAGGACAGGGTGGCCCGAGCACGCTCCGCCCGGCCCCGGTGCGTCTTGAGGTAGTTGCCCACCTCGCGGTACGGGGCGCGGTCGGTGACGGTGAGCGCGCGGGGGAAGTCGCACAGGAACGGGACGTCCGGCGCGATCGCCACGAGGTCGGGGATCAGGCCGGCGACGGCGAGCGTGATGCCACCGCCCTGGCTCTCACCGATGGCCGCGGTGCGTGTCGCGTCGGCCAGGGGATGCGAGCGCGCCGCCTCCACCGCGCGTACCGCGTCGGTGAACACGCGCCGGTAGTAGAACGCGTGCGGGTCCTCGATGCCCCGGGTCATGAAACCGGGGTACGAGGGCGCGCTGCCCACCGGGTCCGGGGTGTCGCCGACCAGCCAGCCGCTGCCCTGGCCCCGGGTGTCCATCACGAAGTGGGCGAAACCGGCCGATGCCCAGAGCAGATGGGTGTGGGCCAGGCCCCGCCCGCCGCCGTAGCCGATGAACTCCACGACCACCGGCAGCGGTTCGGTGGTGCCCGCCGGCAGGACGAACCAGCCCTTGACCGGGTGCCCGCCGAAGCCCGCGAACGTCACGTCGTACACGTCCACGGTCGTCAGCCCCGTATCCGTGCGCCGCTCGAACCGGGCGCCGAGATCACGGGACCGGGCCTCATCGAGTGTCTGCGACCAGAACGCGTCGAAGTCCGCCGGCTCCACCGAGCTGCTGCGGTGGTCGCGCAACTCGTCGAGGGGCAGATCGAACAGGGACATGGGGACCGCCTTCTTCGCAGGGTGAGTGATCAGCCCGGGGGGATGGTTGATCACACGGTACGGGGCGGGCGGCGCGCCGACGAGGGCGTCCCCGGTTGCGGAAGGGGGCGGCGCGGACCAGGTGAGCGCGGGTGGTGACACCTCGTACCGCGCCGCGTCCGCGATCGGGCGAAAACACGTTGCCCGCGGGCCGGACGCCTGGGACGCTCGCTCTCATGCCCGACACCGACTCCAGCGGTTCGCACCAGGTCGCCGCGCTCTTCTCGCACGGCCGTCTGACGGCGATCCCACGCAAGACGGCCCGACGCGAGCGGTTGCTGGTCCATCTCACCGAAACGCTCTTCGAGCGGGACCGGACCTACACCGAACGCGAGGTCAACGAGGCACTGCTGTCGGTGCACGAGGACTGCTCGGCACTGCGCCGCCATCTGGTCGTCGCCGGCCTGCTGGTCCGCCCCAGGGACGGAAGCAGCTACCGGCGCGGACGCTGAGAGGAGCTCAGGGCGGTCCCGTAATGCCTGGCGGGCGCGCGTGCACCGCGCTCGCCCTACGCGTCCGCCACCGAGTCGAACCGCACCTCGTCCCGTCCCACGCCCCGAGCGTCGGCGTCCACCGACCGGCGCAGCGCCTCGTGGAGCTTGGCCGGGGTCAGCACGCCGAGGAACCGCGACCCGTCCAGCACCGCGACCCATCCGGCGTCGTGCTGGAGCATTTCGCTGAACGCCTGCTTCAGCGGGGCCCCGACCGGTACCCAGGCGTCCATCCGGCGAGCCAGGTCCCCGACCGTGCCGTAATCCCCGGCGATCCGCAACGCGTCCGCCGTCACCCAGCCGTGCAGGTCGCCCCCGTCGTTCAGCACGACCGCCCAACGGGTGCCCGCGCCGCTCAGCCGCGCCGCCGCCGACCGGACCGGCTCGTCCAGCCGGGCGACCGGCGGCTCCTCCAGATCGTCCGGCTCGATCGTGGTGACCGACAGACGTTTCAGCCCCCGGTCGGCGCCGACGAAACGGGCCACGTACGGAGTCGCGGGAGACCCGAGCACGGCCCCCGGGCTGTCGAACTGCTCGATGCGCCCCGCCCCGTACACCGCGATGCGGTCACCCATGCGCACGGCTTCCTCGATGTCGTGGGTGACCATCAGGACCGTCTTTCTGACGGTGGCCTGCAGGCTCAGGAATTCGTTCTGCAGCCGCTCCCGCACCACCGGGTCGACCGCGCCGAACGGCTCGTCCATCAGCAGTACCGGCGGATCGGCGGCCAACGCCCGTGCCACACCCACGCGCTGGCGCTGGCCACCGGACAGCTGGGCGGGGTAGCGGGAGCCGTAGGTCTTCGGGTCGAGGCCCACCAGATCCAGCAGTTCGGCCGCGCGCTCACGGGCCCTCGCCCGCTTCCAGCCGACCAGCGAGGGGACGGTCGCGGTGTTGTCGAGGATCGTGCGGTGCGGGAAGAGCCCCACCTGCTGGATGACGTAGCCGATCCGGCGGCGCAGCTTCACCGGGTCCACGCCGGAGATGTCCTCGCCACCGACCAGGATCCGGCCGGACGACGGCTCGATCAGCCGGTTCACCATCATCATCGTGGTGGTCTTGCCGCAGCCGGACGGGCCGACGAGGGTGACCAGTTCCCCCTCGGCGACCTCGAAGGAGAGTCCGTCGACCGCTCTCGTACCGTCCGGGTAGACCTTGCCGACCTGCTCGAACCGGATCATTCCTGCACGCTAGGAGGCCTCCGGGCGGGCCGCACACGGGCTGCGACCGTCCGTGTCGCGGGCCGTGTGCTGAACTGTGCGCGGAACATCTGATTCAGGAGCACCTTGTGAGCAGCTACCGGCATCCCGGCATCGTCTTCACCGACCGCTTTTTCACGGTCCCGCTCGACCACACCGATCCGGGCGGTGAGCAGATCGAGATCTTCGGCAGAGAAGCCGTGGCGAGCGGCAGGACCGGCGAGGAACTGCCGTGGCTGGTCTATCTGGAGGGCGGCCCCGGCTTCGGCGCCCGGCGCTTCATCGGTACGGAGGCATGGCTGGGACGGGCCGTGCGGGAGTTCCGGGTGCTGCTCCTGGACCAGCGCGGAACCGGTCTTTCCACCCCGGCCAACCGGCAGACCCTGCCGCTGCGCGGCGGCCCGCGCGAGCAGGCCGAGTACCTCGCCCACTTCCGCTCCGACAGCATTGTCCGCGACTGCGAGCTGATCCGCCCGCAGCTGACCGGCGGCGACCCGTGGACGGTCCTCGGCCAGTCCTTCGGCGGCTTCTGCGCCGTCCACTATCTGTCGGCCGCCCCCGAAGGGCTCAAGACCGTCCTCATCACCGGTGGTCTGCCCTCGCTCGACGCGCACGCCGACGACGTCTACCGGGCCGCCTACCCACGGATCGAGCGCAAGGTCGCGGCGCACTACGCCCGCTACCCGCAGGATGTCGGGCGCGCTCGGGAGATCACCGCTCACCTCGCGGAGCACCGCCCGGACAGCGCCGGACATCGTCTGACGCCCGAGGGATTCCAGTCCCTCGGCATCATGCTGGGCGGTGGCAACGGCAGCCACCAGCTGCACTATCTGCTGGAGAACGCCTTCGTCCGCACGCCGCACGGCACCGAGCTGTCCGACACCTTCCAGGAGGCCATGCGCACGGCCGCTTCGTTCGCCGGGCATCCGCTCTACGCGCTGATGCACGAGGCGATCTACGGCCAGGACCAGCGGCCCACCGCCTGGGCCGCGGAACGGGTCCGGGCCGAATTCCCGCAGTTCGACGCGGTCGAGGCGCTCAAGGGTGACCGCCCGGTGCTCTTCACCGGTGAGAGCATCCACCCCTGGCACTTCGAGGTCGACCCGGCGCTGCGCCCGTTGCGCGAGACCGCCGAGCTGCTGGCCTCCCGTACCGACTGGGCACCGTTGTACGACACCGCGCGCCTGGCCGCCAACGAGGTGCCGGTCGCCGCCGCCGTGTACCACGACGACATGTATGTCGACACCGGGCACGCGCTGCGCACGGCGTCGACGATCCGCGGGCTCCGTACCTGGGTCACCGACGAGTACGAGCACGACGGGCTGCGCGCGGGCGGACCGCGTGTCCTGGACCGGCTGCTCGCCCTCGTCCGGGACGAGGTCTGACCCCGTCCCCGCTCGACGTCAGGAGCCGGTCACGCGGGGGACGTGACCGGCTCCTGACGCCCCGGAGGGCGATTCTCGTACGGGGCGCTGTCCGCGCGCGGGCGGCTCAGCTCTGCAGGGCGTCCAGCGTCGCGTCCAGGCTCGCCGCGGAGCGAGGGGCGCGGTTGTACGGAAGCTTCGACAGGACCGCCGCCATGCCGCACGAGTCGGTGACGGCGGAGAAGACCAGACCGGAGCCGATGCCGGCGGAGATCCAGCGCGCGGCCGGGAAGCGCACCCCGGCCAGCAGGCCGGCCACCACGAGCGAACCGGCGGCGAGCCTGACCTGACGATCCATCGGCCAGGTCGCCCGTGCTCCGGCGGGACGGTCGAGATCGCGCCCCTCGCCCTCCCAGGCGCAGGTGCCGCCGGACAGCGTGACAGCCTCGATGTCCGCCGCCGCGAGAATGTCGCAGGCCCGGGTCGAGCGGACACCGGAGGCGCAGACGACGAGCAGCGAGCCGCGGGCCGCGGCGGACTTCAGCGCGGGCACGGCCTCGGGAAAGCGGTCCAGCGGAATGTTCAGGGCCCCGGGAACGTGCCCGGAGGCGTACTCGCCGGGAGCCCGCACATCGATGACGGTGAACTCCGCGAGACGGGCCGCGGCCTGGGCGGGGGAGAGGGAGACGGGGCTGGTCACGAGCAGTGTTTCCTTTCGTTCACCGGGGCTGGGGAGGGACTCGGTCCCTCCTTTCCCGTTCAGGGTAGAATACCCCTTGGGGTATCAGGAGGAGGATGTGTGGAACTCGACATGGCGGCCGACGAACTGAAGTCGGTCCTCAACCGCCTTCGCCGCGCTCAGGGCCAGCTCGCCGGGATCATCAGGATGATCGAGGAGGGCCGGGACTGCGAGGACGTCATCACGCAGATGGCGGCCGTCTCCCGGGCGCTCGACCGGGCGGGTTTCGCGATCATCGCCACGGGCCTGCAGCACTGCATGGCCGACGGTGGCGGTGAGCCCGCCGACCGCGATCAGATGCGGGCGCGACTGGAGAAGCTCTTTCTCTCGCTGGCCTGAGCCGAGGGCGGCATCGGCCGGCCGGCGGATCGACGCCGTGGCTCTCACGCCACGGCGTCGACGAGCATGAACACGGCCACGGCCAGCAGTACCGCGCCGAAGATCCGTTGGAGCGCCGCTGTGGACACCTTCGAGGCCAGCCGCTGCCCGTCCCAGGCCCCGAGGACCGCCGCCGCCGTGAACGGGGCGGTCACCGCCCAGTCCAGCGCGGTGGGCGTGGCGAGGCGGGCGACCAGGGCCGCCGTGGAGTTCACCGTGATGACGAGCAGGCTCGTCCCGACCGCCGAGGCCATCGGGACGGCCAGCACGGTGACCAGGGCGGGCACCGCGAGAAATCCGCCGCCCACGCCGAGGAACCCGGTCACGGCGCCGAGCCCGGCGCCCGCGCCCGCGGCCCGCCGGGCGGGCACGGCGTCCGAACCGCTCCCGTGCCGGGAGGCGGGCTCTGCCCGCGGGCGGAGCATCCGTACCGCGGCGACCACCGCGAGCACGGCGAACGCCGCGGTCAGCAGCCCGGACGGAATCCGCACCGACAGCGCTCCGGCGACCGCGGCCGGAACGATTCCGGCCACCGCGAAGAGTCCTCCCGTACGCCAGCGGACCCTGCCTTCCCTGGCATGGGCGACCAGCCCGGTGAGGGATGTGGCGATGACGATGAGCAGCGCGGCGGTGGTGGCCGCGGCCGGGGTGAAGCCGAGCAGATAGATCAGCGCGGGTACGGCGAGAACACTTCCCCCGCCGCCCAGCCCGCCGAGCGCCAGACCGACCACAGCTCCGGCGATCAGTGCCAGGATCAGCGACGTCGTCATGAGAGGGTGCCCGCCGCACCGCGCCGGTCGCGCACGGGCAAACCGCGGCCGGCCCAGGCGGTCATGCCGCCCACCACATCGACGGCCGGGATTCCCCGGTCGGCGAGTATCCGGGCGGCCTGCCGGGAGCGGTGGCCGGAACGGCAGATCACCACCACCGGACGGCCCGCAGCCGAGTCCGGCAGCGACGCACCCCCGGCCAGCCGGGACAGCGGCAGATGGAGGGCGCCCGGCGCGTGGCCGGCGTGCCACTCGGCCGGTTCGCGCACGTCGAGCAGTACCGCCGCACCGTCGGCGGTCCGCCGGGCGGCCTCGGCCGGAGTGACGCGGCCCGGACCGCGACGGAAGAAGGACAGCAGGGAAGGCAAGGGAGACTCTCCTCGGGTGCGGGTGCGGGTGCGGGTGCGGGTGCGGGCGTACCGACGGTCAGGTCGCGGTCGCGGCGGTGTCATCGTCGGCCACCGGGACCCGGGTGAAGGAGACCTCCGCCGCGGTGGGCACCACCCACTGTCCGCCCGCCAGAGAGCTGCGGTTGCCGAGGCCCGCTGTCTCCACGGTGTCGACGAAGAACACGACGCGACTCCTTCCGTCCGGTGTATCCCGGGGGGTATCTCCTGTTCAGATTAACATTTATACCCCGGGGGGTATGCCTTGCTCGGGTGAGACATGAGCAACGTCGGGAAGGGGGAGTGCGGGGTGAGAACGGGGGGTGTGAGGCGCCTGGAACGGGGCCGCCCGAACCCGTCGGCGCCCGGTCCCCGGACACCGGAGAAGGCCGGTTCGGCGCCAATGGCGCCGAACCG
>NZ_JBEYTM010000039.1:0-21518 GCF_040643055.1 Streptomyces sp. NPDC047515 | reverse complement strand
CCTTGGTGATGAGGAAGGGCATGACGTCGCGGTACGCCTGGAAGAACGGGTCCAGCGCCAATGGCGCCGAACCGGCCTTCTCCGGTGATGCGTTCCCCCTGAGGGTGTCGGACCTTCCGTCCGACGGGCTGGTCAGTCCGTGCCGAACTCCATCGCGGCGCGGTCCAGCATCTCGTCCTCGCCGGAGACCTCGCCACGGGAGGCGATGGCCTCGGCGCCGCCCTCCGGCATGGTGCCGATCAGCCCGGTCGCGGCCGCCTGGGCAGCGCCGATGGCGGGATTGGCGGTGCCGATCAGGCCGATCCCGGCGTACTGCTCCAGCTTGGCGCGCGAGTCGGCGATGTCGAGGTTGCGCATGGTGAGCTGGCCGATGCGGTCGACCGGGCCGAACGCCGAGTCCTCGGTGCGCTCCATGGACAGCTTGTCCGGGTGGTAGCTGAACGCCGGGCCCGTGGTGTCGAGGATCGAGTAGTCCTCGCCGCGCCGCAGCCGCAGCGTCACCTCGCCGGTGACGGCCGCGCCGACCCAGCGCTGGAGCGACTCCCGCACCATCAAGGCCTGCGGGTCCAGCCAGCGGCCCTCGTACATCAGCCGGCCGAGGCGCCGTCCCTCGTTGTGGTACTGGGCGAGGGTGTCCTCGTTGTGGATCGCGTTGACCAGGCGTTCGTACGCCGCGTGCAGCAGGGCCATGCCGGGCGCCTCGTAGATGCCGCGGCTCTTGGCCTCGATGATCCGGTTCTCGATCTGGTCCGACATGCCCATGCCGTGCCGGCCGCCGATGGCGTTCGCCTCCATCACCAGGTCGACGGGGGAGGGGAACTCCTTGCCGTTGATCGTCACCGGGCGGCCCTGGTCGAAGCCGATGGTCACGTCCTCGGTGGCGATCTCGATCGAGGGGTCCCAGAACCGCACGCCCATGATCGGCTCCACCGTCTCCACGCCGGTGTCCAGGTGCTCCAGGGTCTTGGCCTCGTGGGTGGCGCCCCAGATGTTGGCGTCCGTGGAGTACGCCTTCTCCGTGCTGTCGCGGTAGGGCAGGTCGTGGGCGACGAGCCACTCCGACATTTCCTTGCGGCCGCCGAGTTCGGTCACGAAGTCCGCGTCCAGCCAGGGCTTGTAGATCCGCAGGTGCGGGTTGGCGAGCAGGCCGTACCGGTAGAACCGCTCGATGTCGTTGCCCTTGAAGGTCGAGCCGTCGCCCCAGATCTGTACGTCGTCCTCAAGCATCGCCCGGACCAGCAGGGTGCCCGTGACGGCGCGGCCGAGCGGCGTGGTGTTGAAGTAGGCGCGCCCGCCCGAGCGGATGTGGAACGCCCCGCACGTGAGCGCGGCCAGGCCCTCCTCGACCAGTGCCGCGCGGCAGTCGACCAGGCGCGCGATCTCGGCGCCGTAGGTCTTCGCACGGCCGGGCACCGAGGCGATGTCGGGCTCGTCGTACTGGCCGATGTCGGCGGTGTAGGTGCACGGGACGGCGCCCTTGTCGCGCATCCACGCGACAGCGACCGAGGTGTCGAGACCGCCCGAGAAGGCGATGCCGACGCGCTCGCCGGCGGGGAGAGAGGTGAGGACCTTAGACATAGGAAGAGTATGCATAATCTCGCATGATCATGCAAAGTCCGCCGCGATCGTCTTCTTCGGGCCCGAGTCGTCGCCTGCCGGCGTCGCCTGCTGTCATGCCTCACGAGTGGGGCTTGTGGATGCAAAATCGCAGGTCAGTGAGTTGATGTTGTCCAGACCATTGACATGTAAGCGTCGTGATGTTGAATTCAGTGTTGTTGTGTTGCGCGACTCCGGTGACTTGAGTGATCAATGGAGGACCAGTGACGCCTCGCCCATCCCGTCTCACCGCGCTCGGCGCGGCGGCGACCCTGCTCGCGGGCGGCCTGCTGACCGCAGTGCCGCCCGCTCAGGCAGCCGACAGCACCCGGACCACCCGTCAGGCGCAGGCCGACGACGGCCGGGGCACTCCGGTCATCACGCCGACCCCGCAGTCCGTGAAGAACCGAACCGACCGGATCACCATCAGCCCCACCGTCACCCTGGTGGCGGGCGCGACCTCCGACGAGCCTTCCCTGCGCGTGGTGGAGAGCGCGCTGCGCCGGGCCGGAGCGCAGCGCGTGGTACGCGGGGACAAGCCCGGCAGGAGCGGGCTCACCGTCCATGTCGGCGATGCCGCCGCGCTCGCCGCCCTGCGTCTCGACGGCCCGTCGGCACTGCCCGCCGACGGCTACGTCCTCGGCATCGGCGCCGATCGCATCGTCCTCGCGGGCAAGGACACCACAGGCACCTACTACGCCGCACAGAGCCTGCGCCAGGTCCTGCCACAGGAGAGACATCCGGGTGCCGAGGTCGCCGGGCTCGCCGTGCGCGACTGGCCCGGCACCGCGCTGCGCGGGGTCATCGAGGGCTTCTACGGCACCCCGTGGTCGCACGAGGCCCGGCTCGACCAGCTCGACTACTACGGCGAGCACAAGATGAACATCTACGTGTACTCGCCGAAGGACGATCCGTATCTCCGGGCGAAATGGCGCGACTCCTACCCCGCCGACCGGTTGGCCCAGATCAAGGAGCTCACCGACCGGGCCGTCCAGCGGCACGTGGAGTTCACCTACGCGCTCTCGCCCGGCCTCTCGGTCTGCTACAGCTCAGATGCCGACGCCGAGGCACTGGTCGAGAAGTTCCAGACGATCTGGGACATCGGCGTGCGGACCTTCGCCGTGCCGCTCGACGACATCAGCTACACCGACTGGAACTGCGCCGAGGACAAGGCGAAATGGGGGACCGGCGGCGGCGCGGCGGGCGCGGCGCAGGCCTATCTGCTCAACCGGGTCAACAAGGAGTTCATCTCCACCCACCCGGGCGCCCAGCCACTGCAGATGGTCCCCACCGAGTACTACAACGTCTCCGCGTCGCCGTACAAGAAGGCGCTGTCCGAGCAGCTCGACCCCGATGTCCTCGTCGAATGGACCGGCGTGGGAGTCGTTGCCCCGACCATGACCGTCGCCCAGGCCGAGGCCGCCCGCGCGGTCTTCGGCCACCCGATCCTGACGTGGGACAACTACCCGGTCAACGACTACGCGACCGACCGGCTGCTGCTCGGCCCGTTCAACGGACGGGAGAAGGGGCTGCCCGGCGAGCTGGCCGGGATCACCGCCAACCCGATGATCCAGCCGTACGCCTCGAAGATCGCCCTGTACACCGTCGCCGACTACGCGTGGAACGACGCCGCGTACGACCCCCGCACCTCGTGGGGCGAGGGGCTCAAGGAGTACGCGGGCGGCGACCCGCGCACCGAGAAGGCGCTCCGGGCCTTCGCCGACGTCAACTACAGCTCGGCGCTCAACAAGGACCAGGCTCCCGAACTGGCCGCGGAGTTCGCCGACTACTGGAAGTCCGGCGACGCCGCCCACCTCGCCTCGGTGCTCGGCGTGCTCGGCTCCGCCCCCGACCGGTTGCGCAGCGGTCTCCCGGACCGGGGCTTCCTCGCCGACTCCGGCCCCTGGCTGGACGCGACCAAGTCCTGGGCCGTCGCCGCCCGTACGGCTCTGAGCATGGTCGAGGCCGCCCGCGCCGGGAAGGGCGCGCAGGCATGGGAGCTCCGGCAGCGGTTGGCCGCACAGGTCACCACGGCGAAGTCCTTCACCTACACGGGCCTGGACGGCCGCAAGGTGCCGGTCCTCGTCGGTGACGGGGTGCTGGACCGCTTCATCGACGCGGCGAACGCCGAGCACGACCGGATACTCGGGGTGAGCGGGCGGCCCTCGGTGACGACCAGCCTGGGTACGTATCAGAGCAACGCGCCGGCGCGGATGCTCGACGGCGACGACTCCACCTACTTCTGGAGCGATGGGGCGCCCGCCGCCGGTGACGGGATCACCGTGGACCTGGGCCGGATACGGGACATCGGCGACATCACTCTCGCCATGGCCAAACCCGGCAGCGCCGACGACTACCTCCACGAAGGGGTTCTCGAGTACTCGGCCGACGGACAGCAGTGGCAGCAGCTCATCGCCTTCTCCGGAAGGCCGGACGTCACCGCGACCGTGCCGGCCGGAACCAAGGCGCGCTATGTGCGGGCACGGGCGACCGCCGGCCAGGAGAACTGGCTCGTCGTGCGCGAGTTCGGCGTGGCGACCGCGGATGGAGCCGTGACCGGCGGACCGCCCGCCGCGGCCGGATCCTCGCTGCGGGCGGCCTCCGACGGAGACCCCGGCACCGTCTACCGGGCGGCCCGCGCCCCTGAGGCGGGGGAGGCGCTGGAGGTGGCGCTCGGCACCGCTCGTTCCGTACGGTCCGTCACCGTCCTGCAGCCGGCCGGATCCGCCGGTCGCGCCGACATCCAGCTGCGGGGCGCCGACGGATCCTGGCAGACCATCGGCGCGCTCGACGGCCCGTACAGCCGGGTGCGCACGGCGGCCCGCACGGCCGACTCGGTACGTCTTCTCTGGCGTACGGGTTCGGCGGCGCCGCAGATCGCCGAAGTGGTGGTGACCGGGCAGGACTGAGGCCCGGCGGGCGGACGGGGGAGAGGGATCCCGCCGTTCGCCCCCGGCTCACGCAACCCTCCCACGCCCGGTCCCGCCCGAGGAGTTTCGGGCGGGACCGGGCGCATCCCTGTGCGTCTGAGGCCGAAACCGGCATGGGCAGGTAGTTCCCACAGAGGCAAGCGACCGCTTAGTATGCGCCGAAGCAGTGGTAATGCCGACAGTGTTGTGGAGGCCCCTCATGCAGGCATGGCGAGTGCACCGGAACGGCGAGCCGAGCGAGGTGATGCGGCTCGAAGAGACCGACCGGCCCACGCCCGGTGACGGGCAGGTGCTCGTCGAGGTGCTCGCGGCGAACATCAACTTCCCCGACGCGCTGCTCTGCCGCGGCCAGTACCAGGTGCGCCCGCCCCTGCCGTTCACCCCCGGCGTGGAGATCTGCGGCAGGGTGGCGGACGGACGGCGGGTGCTCGCCACCCCGGCTCTGCCGAACGGTGGATTCGCCGAGTACGTCGTCGCGGACGAGGCGGCGCTCCTGCCCGCCCCGGAGACCCTGGACGATGCCGAGGCCGCCGCCCTGCACATCGGCTACCAGACCGGCTGGTTCGGCCTGCACCGCAGGGCGCACCTCCGGGCGGGCGAGACCCTCCTGGTCCATGCGGCGGCCGGTGGTGTCGGCAGCGCGGCCGTCCAGCTCGGCAAGGCGGCCGGAGCCACCGTCATCGGTGTCGTCGGAGGCCCCGAGAAGGCCGAGACCGCCACCGCGCTCGGCTGCGACCTGGTCATCGACCGCCATGGTGAGGACATCGTCGCCGCGGTCAAGGAAGCCACCGACGGACGCGGCGCCGACGTGGTGTACGACCCGGTCGGCGGCGACGCGTACGCCAAGTCCGTGAAGTGCATCGCCTTCGAGGGCCGGGTGGTCGTCGTGGGTTTCGCGAGCGGCGTCATCCCCGCCCCGGCGCTGAATCACGCCCTCGTCAAGAACTACTCGATCGTCGGGCTTCACTGGGGCCTGTACAACACCAAGGACCCGACCGCGGTCCGCGGCTGCCACGACGAGCTGACCCGTCTGGCGGCTCAGGGTGCCATCAAGCCGCTGATCAGCGAGCGGGTCGAGCTCGCCGGGGCCGCTGCTGCCGTACAGCGGGTCGCCGACGGCACCAGCACCGGCCGGATCGTCGTCCTCCCGTCAGGAGCCGCCCGATGAAGGCCCCCGACGCCGCCGAACTCCGCCGCCGCGCCCAGGACCTGCTGGCCGCACACCCCGCGGCCACCACCGATCGCACCGACTTCCTCAGGGCACGCTTCGACGCCGGACTCGCCTGGGTGCACTACCCGGCCGGCCTCGGTGGTCTCGACGCGCCGCGATCCCTGCAGCCCGTCGTGGACGCCGAACTCGCCGCCGCGGGCGCCCCCGACAACGACCCGCGCCGGATCGGCATCGGTCTCGGCATGGCCGCTCCCACCATCCTCGGCTACGGCACCGACGAGCAGAAGCAGCGCTTCCTGCGGCCGTTGTGGGTCGGCGAGGAGGTCTGGTGCCAGCTCTTCAGCGAACCGGGCGCGGGCTCCGACCTCGCCGCGCTCGGCACCCGCGCGGTCCGCGACGGCGAGGACTGGGTGGTCGACGGGCAGAAGGTCTGGACGTCCAGCGCCCATCTGGCCCGCTGGGCGATCCTCATCGCCCGCACCGATCCGGACCAGCCCAAGCACCTCGGCATCAGCTACTTCATCTGCGACATGACCGACCCCGGTGTCGAGGTCAGGCCGTTGCGTCAGATCACCGGCGAGGCCGAGTTCAACGAGGTGTTCCTCACCGGTGTACGCATCCCGGACAGCAGGCGCCTCGGCCCGGTCGGCGAAGGCTGGAAGGTCGCCCGGACCACCCTGATGAACGAGCGGGTCTCCATCGGCGGGGCGCGCATCCCGCGTGAGGGCGGCATGATCGGCCCGGTCGCCCGCACCTGGCGAGAGCGGCCCGAACTGCGCACCCACGACCTTCATCAGCGCCTGCTGACCCTCTGGGTCGAGGCCGAGGTCGCCAGGCTCACCGGCACCCGGCTGCGCCAGCAGCTCGTCGCCGGACAGCCCGGCCCCGAAGGCTCCGGAATGAAGCTGTCCTTCGCCCGGCTCAACCAGGAGATCAGCGGCCTGGAAGTCGAACTCCTCGGCGAGGAAGGCCTGTTGTACAGCGATTGGACGATGCGCCGCCCGGAGCTCGTCGACTTCACCGGACGTGACGCCGGCTACCGATACCTCCGCTCCAAGGGCAACTCCATCGAGGGCGGCACCAGCGAGGTACTGCTCAACATCGTCGCGGAGCGCGTACTCGGCCTGCCCGTCGAACCGCGCAACGACAAGGACGTCGCCTGGAAGGACCTGGCCCGATGACCGCACCGACCGAAGAGACCCGGGCCCCCGATCTGCTGTACTCCGAGGCCGAGGACGATTTGCGGGCAGCGGTGCGGTCACTGCTCACCGACCGGTGTGACGCGCCGACGGTGCTCGCCCGCGTCGAGTCCGACACGCCCTACGACCCGCGGCTCTGGAAGGCCCTCGCCGCCGACATCGGCACCGCGGGGCTGCTGGTGCCGGAGAGGCTGGGGGGCCAGGGCGCGAGCCATCGCGAGGCCGCGGTGGTGCTGGAGGAGCTGGGCCGCAGCGTCGCCCCCGCCCCGTATCTGACGAGCGCGGTCGTCGCCACCGAGACGCTTCTCGCGCTGCCGACGCAGGACGGGCCGGTCGAAGGTCTCCTCGGCGACCTCGCCACCGGGCACAAGGTCGCGGTCCTCGCCGTGCCGTTCTCCGCCTCGGGGCCCGGAGCCGCGCAACCGGCCGGTGTCGTCGCCGGCGAGGTGGAGGGGAGGATGACCGGCGTCGCCGACGCGTCCGCGGCCGATGTGCTGCTGGTGCCCACGACCGACGGCCTGTACGCGGTGGAGACCGGGGCCGAAGGTGTCACCGTCGAACCCGTCGTCCCCCTCGACCTGACCCGCCCGCTCGCCACCGTCACCCTCGCCGGCGCCGTCGGAATCCGTCTGGCCGACGGCGCGTCCGCGGTCGCCGCCGTGCGCCGGGGGCTGTTGGCCGGTGCCGGTCTGCTCGCCTCCGAACAGCTCGGAATCGCCGAGTGGTGCCTGACCGAGACGGTCCGCCACACCCGTGAACGGCACCAGTTCAACCGGCCGATCGGCTCCTTCCAGGCACTCAAGCACCGCATGGCACAGCTCTGGCTGGAGGTCGTCTCGGCCCGCGCCGCCGCGCGGAACGCCGCGGACGCCCTCGCGACCGGCAGCCCCGACACGCCGTTGGCGGTGGCCGTCGCACAGGCCTACTGCTCGAAGGTCGCGGTGCACGCGGCGGAGGAGTGCATCCAGCTGCACGGCGGCATCGGCATGACCTGGGAGCACCCGGCGCACCTGTACCTCAAGCGCGCGAAGGCCGACTCGATCGCGTACGGCACGGCAGGACACCATCGCGGGACCGTCGCCGAACTCGTGGAACTGCCCGCGCCGTAGCCGGACGCGGGGAACGGCCCGCGACACCGGGGGACTTGGGAGCGGAGGTGTGTGCACACGCACCTCCGCTCCGTCGTTCTCCCCTGCGGCGGGGTACCGAGCATCCCTTTACCTGTTGTTTAATTGCGACTGACTCGCAACAACAGTCGATCTTCAATAAGGGATGTGCAGAGTATGACGGCCCGATCGATACGGGGAGCGGTCGCCGTGACACTGGCGACCGTGCTGTCGTTGACCGCGGCGGCCTGTTCACAACCGGGTGGCACGGACGGCAGCGGCTCCGGCTCGGGCGCGGGGGACTCGGCGGTGGTCGGTATCGCCTACGAGCCCGACAGTCTCAGCCCGCTCCTGGGCTACGGCAAGGACGGCAACTCCAAAATATTCGACGGGCTGCTCGCCCTCGACGGGAACATGAAGCTGAGGCCCGCGCTCGCCACGGCCCTGCCCGAGGTGAGCGACGACGGACTGACGTACACGTACAAGCTCCGCGGTGGCGTGAAGTTCAGCGACGGGAAGCCGTTCGGCGCGAAGGACGTCGTCTTCACCTACCGCACCATCCTCGACGAGAAGACCAACAACGCGTCCCGGACCGAACTGGACGCGGTGAAGAGCGTCGAGGCGTCCGGCGACGACACCGTGGTCTTCACGCTCAAGTACCCCTACGCGCCCTTCGCGCAGCGCACGGTCCTGCCCATCGCCCCCGAACACGTCGCGGGCAAGCAGGATGTCAACACCGGCGCCTTCACCACCCACCCCATCGGCACCGGACCGTACCTCCTCACCAAGTGGTCCAAGGGCGAGAAGCTGAGCTTCAGGGCCAACCCCGACTACTGGGGCGGGGCGCCGAAGGTGAAGAAGTTCACCATGGCGATCATCAAGGACGACGACGTACGCGCCACCCGGCTGCGCTCCGGCGAGCTCGACGGCGCGATCCTGCCGCCCAACCTGGCCAAGGGCTTCGCCCGCGGCAGCGGCATGCGGACGTACGCCGCCACGACGTACGACTACCGCACGGTGACCCTGCCCACGCACAACAAGGTCGCGGGCGACACCGCGATCCGCCGCGCCCTCGACGTAGCCGTCGACCGCCGGGCCATGGTCGACTCCATCCTCAACGGCGAGGGCAGGCCGGCCTACGGTCCCGTCCCCACCGACAGCGAGTGGTTCGCCAAGGGCACCGAACGCCCCCACGACCTCGCCGCCGCCAAGAAGATCCTCGACGAGGCCGGGTGGAAGCCCGGCAAGGACGGCATCCGCACCAAGGACGGCGTACGCGCGGCGTTCCCGCTCTGGTACCTCACCGGCGACAAGCTCCGCCAGGACCACGCGCTCGCCTATGCCTCCGACGCCAAGAAGGCCGGCATCGCCATCACCACCGAGGCCGGGACCTGGGAGGTCATCGAGCCCCGGATGAAGCAGGACGCGGTCCTCGCCGGCGGCGGATCGCCCGCCGACCCCGACTTCGACCAGTACACCCTGCTGACGTCCTCGCTCGCGGGCGACGGCTTCAACAACATGGCGTGGTACGACAACAAGGCCGTCGACCAGGCCCTCGAAGCGGGCCGCAGAAGCGGTGACCAGGCCGCACGCAAGGCCGCCTACGACACCGTCCAGCGCGAACTGGTGAAGAACCCCGGCTACACCTTCCTCACCCACATCGACCACCTCTACGTCGTGAAGGACCGATTCGGCACCCTCACCACCCAGGTCGAACCGCACGACCACGGTCTGGCTTCCGGCCCGTGGTGGAACGTCGAGGACTGGACGCCGAAGAAGTGAGCCACCGCCTCCCCTGGGGGCCGATGGGCAGGATGGCGGGACGGCGGGTACTGCTCGCCGTCCCCGTCCTGGCCGTCGTGACGTTCGGTGTCTTCGCCGTGGCCGCCGCCTCCCCCTTCGACCCGGTCAAGGCGTACGCGGGCACCGCGGGCCTCACGGCCTCGCAGGAGAACCTCGATCAGCTGCGGGCCAACCTCGGCGTCGACCAGCCCCTCGTGACCCGCTGGTGGAACTGGCTGACCTCCGCGCTGAGCGGTGATCTCGGCGACTCCAGCGTGATGCGCCAGCCGGTCGCCGATGTCATCGGCGAACGCCTGGGCTGGTCCGTGCTGCTCGCCGCGACCGCTTTCCTCCTCGCAGTCGTCCTGGGAACCGGCCTCGGCGTGCTGGCCGCGCGCAGGCCCGGCGGCCTCCTCGACCGGTGTGCCGGCTCGGCCGCGTACACACTCGAAGCCGCCCCGGCCTTCTGGCTCGGACTGCTCGCCATCTGGTTCTTCGCCCTGAAACTCGATGCGCTCCCGGCCGGCGGCCTCACCGACGCGGCCAGCGACACGGTCACCTTCGGCCAGGTCGCCACCCACCTGGTGCTCCCCGCGGCCGTGCTCGGGATCTCCCAACTGCCCTGGTTCTTCCTCTACGTACGACAGGGCGTCGCCGACGCGCTCGACGAGGACCCGGTGCGCGGGGCCCGTGCCCGCGGACTGCGTGAACGCACCGTGCTGCTCGGCCACGCACTGCGTTCCGGGATGCTGCCGATGCTCACCCTCATCGGCTCCCGCGTCCCCGAACTCATCACCGGTGCCCTGCTCGTCGAGACGGTCTTCAGCTGGCCCGGCATCGCCGCCGCCACCGTGCAGGCCGCCACCTCCGTCGACTTCCCGCTGCTCGCGGCACTCACGGTGCTCGCCACCGCGGCGGTCGTCCTCGGCAACCTCCTCTCCGATCTGCTGTACGCGATCGCCGACCCGAGAGTGGGCTTCGATGGCTGAACCCGTCTTCGGGAACACCCGCCGGGCCACCCGCCGCATCCGCGTCGTGAGCTCCGTCGGAATCGTCGCCGCGGTGCTGCTCGCGGTCCTCCTGGTACCGCCGCTGGTCCAGCTCGACCAGCAGGCCGTCGACCTCGCGGCGAAACTCAGGCCGCCGTCCTGGAAGCACCCGTTCGGCACCGACGACGTCGGCCGCGACCTGCTCCTGCGATGTGTCTACGGGCTCCGCGTCTCGCTGCTCGTCGGCATCGTCGCCGGGGTCACCGCCACCGTCATCGGGACCGCGGTCGGCGCGCTCGCCGCCGCGTTCGGGGGGTGGACCGACCGGATCGTCATGCGACTCGTGGACACCTTCTCGTCCGTACCCCATCTGCTGCTCGGTATCTTCATCATCGCGATGTTCCGGCCCGGCGTCGGACCGGTGATCGTCTCCGTCGCCCTCACGCACTGGCTCTCGACGGCCCGGATCGTCCGCTCCGAAGTGCTGTCGCTGCGCTCGCGGCCGTTCATCGACGCGGCGATCTCCGGCGGCGCCTCGCGCGGGCGGGTCGTCGTCCGGCATCTGCTGCCCGCGGTGCTGCCACAGGCGGGTCTCGCGGCGGTGCTCATGGTGCCGCACGCCATGTGGCACGAGTCCGCCCTCTCCTTCCTGGGGCTCGGACTCCCCACCCACCAGGCGAGCCTGGGCAACCTCGTGCAGCAGGCGCGCGGTTCGCTGCTCGCCGGGGACTGGTGGCCGACGCTCTTCCCCGGTCTGTTCCTCATCATCCCGACCCTCGCTCTGGCAGGACTCGCCGGCGCCTGGCGGGAACGGATCAACCCCCGACGCCGATCGGAGCTGATGCTGTGAAGACCACCCCGGACCCCCAGGCTCCGGACTCGTCGGCCCCGGTGCTCTCCGTCCGCGGGCTCTCCGTCCGCTTCCGGATGCGCGGCGGACGGCACATCGCGGCAGTCAGCGACGCGCACTTCGACCTCGCAGCGGGGCAGTGCCTGGCCCTGGTCGGCGAGAGCGGCTGCGGCAAGTCCGTGCTCGCTTCCGCGCTGCTGGGGCTGCTCCCCGGCAACGCGCGCACCGCGGGCTCGGCGGTGCTCGGGGACGGCACCGATCTCCTCACCGCCGATGAGCGGACCCTCGCCCGCACGGTACGGGGCCGCCGTGTCGCGCTCGTACCGCAGAGCCCCGCGGCCCATCTCACCCCGGTCCGTACGGTGCGGGCCCAACTGGAGGAGACTCTCCGCGAACTGACCGGTACCCGGAAGCCTGCGCTGCGCGCGGCGGCGGAGAGGGCCGCCGCGCGTGCCGCGTTTCCGGCCGACCACCTGGACAACCACCCGCACCAGCTCTCCGGCGGACTCGCCCAGCGCGCCGCCACCGCGCTCGCCCTGATCGGTGACGCGCCTGTGCTCCTGGCAGACGAACCCACCACCGGACTCGACCGCGACCTGGTCGAGCGGACCGTGGACGAACTGCGCCGCCACACCGACGGGGGCCGGGCGCTGCTGATCATCACCCACGACCTGGCGGCGGCCGCACGGATCGCCGACCGGGTCGCCGTGATGTACGCGGGCCGCATCATCGAGCTCGACGACGCCGACCGCTTCTTCGGCGAGCCGGGTCCGCGCCACCCGTACGCCCGCGGTCTCCTCGACGCCCTGCCCGAGCGTGCGTTCACCGCCATTCCCGGAATGCCACCGGAGCTCGGAGCACTTCCCGACGGCTGCGCGTTCGCGCCGCGCTGCGGCCGCGCCGACGACCGGTGCTCCGTACCGCCCCCGTTCGACGGCCGTCTCGCCTGCCACCACGGTGTGCGGGCAGGCGCGGAGGAGTCCGCCCATGCTTGAACTCACATGCGTCACCGCCGGATACGACCCCCGCGACCCCGTCGTCCGCGATGCCTCGCTGGCGGTCGCCCCCGGAGAGTCCGTCGGGCTGCTCGGCCCGAGCGGCTGCGGCAAATCCACCCTGGCCAGGGTCGCCGCCCTGCTGCACCGGCCGGACGCGGGTACGGTCACGCTCGACGGCCGACCGGTACGGCGCTGGCGGCACCGCGCCCCGCGTGCCCAGCGCACGGCGGTCGGTGTCGTCTTCCAGCAACCCCGGCTCTCGGCCGACCCCCGGCTCAGTCTGCGCGAACTCATCGCCCAACCGCTGCGGGCGACCGGGCGGCGCACGGAGGTGCCGGACCGGGTGGCCGAGCTGGCACCGGCCGTCGGACTCACGGCCGAGCTGCTGAACCGGCGCCCGCACGAGGTGAGCGACGGTCAGCTGCAGCGCGCCTGCCTGGCCAGGGCGTTGGTCCTGCGGCCGCGCTGGCTGATCTGCGACGAGATGACCGCGATGCTCGACGCTTCGACGACCGCCGCGCTTGTCGCGGTGGTCGAGGCGTACCGACGCGAGCACGGGGCCGGACTGCTGGCCGTCGGCCACGACCGGGTGCTGCTGGAACGCTGGTGCGACCGCACGGTCGGCTGGCAGGAGATCTCCGGAGCGGGAGCACCGCGGGAGTCCATGAGTCCGACCGGAGCTGCGGCGGCGCCAACCAGTGCTGGACCGTCCCGGCCTGACCCGGGGAACAGCAGGCGACGAGGGTACGACAATCCGGTCAACTCTTGTGTGGTACAGGACCGTTGATGGATTTCTGATTCCATACTCGGTCGCGTCCGGCCGTCCGGCCCACCCCTCGTCCCCGGGAGAACCCATGGCGTTCCCGACCCGTCGAACCGTCGTCAGCACCGCGCTCGCCACCGTGGCCGCAGGCGCGGTGCTGACCCTCCAGACGGCCGCCGCGTCCGACGCGTCCGCCGCGCCCTCGGCCGCGGGTCGGCACCGCCCGCGCCCGCTGCGCCGGGCCCACGCGCACAACGACTATCTGCACACGCGCCCCTTGTACGACGCACTCGCCCACGGTTTCACCAGCGTCGAGGCCGACGTCTTCCTGGTGGAGGGGGAGTTGCTGGTCGCCCACGAGGTCGCCGACCTCGACCCCACCCGTACCCTTGCCTCGCTCTATCTCGACCCGCTGCTGGCCAGGGTCCGGGCCCATCACGGCGCCGTCCACGCCGGCTACCACGAACCCGTTCAGCTGCTGATCGACATCAAGACCGACGGAGCGGCCGCCTACCTCGAACTGGATCGTCAACTCCGCGACTACGGACGCATGCTGACGATATATCACCAAGGGCGGGTGCGGCCCGGCGCGATCACGGCCGTCGTCTCCGGTGATCGCGCCGCCCGCGTCCCCATGGAGGCGCAGCGCACGCGGTACGCCTTCTACGACGGCCGGCCCGAGGACCTCGGCGCCGCGGCCGCCGCCTCGTTCATCCCGCTCATCAGTGGCAGCTGGAGCGACAGCTTCGTTTGGCGCGGAACGGGCCCCTTCCCCGCGGCCGAACGCGACAAACTGCGTTCCCTCGTCGCCGCGGCCCACCGCAGCGGCCGACGCGTCCGCTTCTGGGCCACGCCCGACGTGGCGGGGCCAGAGCGCGACGCAGTGTGGACCGAACTGCTGGCGGCCGACGTCGACCACCTCAACACCGACGACCTGGCGGGGCTGGAACACTTCCTGCGTACCCATGACAGGGATGCCCGGACCGACACCGCACCCCTCGGCGGCTGACCCGGAGCACCGATCGCAATGTGACAGCCAGTCAACACCCATATGGCGGACACGCCAGTCCGCCGGATGGCCTCCTCGCTACGCCACACTGGCGGCCGAATGCCGCAATTCCGGCGCGGCTAAGGAGGTTGGCCATGGCCATTTCGATCTCACTGGTGGTGCTTCTGCTGATCCTTGCGGTGGTTTTCCTCCGCAACGGGGGGCTGAAGATCTCGCACGCGGTGGTCTGCGCCATGCTCGGGTTCTTCCTCGCGGGGACGAGCATGGCGCCGACCATTCAGAACGGACTGACGGCCACGGCCGACGTCGTCAGCAGTCTCAAGCCCTGACTTCGGCGTCCCGTCCCCGCCGCCCCACGGCGAGAACGGGGGACTCCCTCGTCGGCGAAGGGCGATCGCGGTGGCTCGGCCGGTGCCGGCTCCGGCTCCGGTGAGGTCGACGGCCCGGCGGGTCCGTGGCGCGGAGTTGCTCCCCACCACGAGTACTGCACCACGGGCCGCTGCTGCCGCTGCCAGCAGCGGCCCTGGACCACGAGGTCGGGCGATGAACGGCTCTGCGGCCGGTGTGCCGCCTGCTGCCGCGAATGCGGCCGGGCCCCGGCACCGCATCTGGAGGGGCTGGACGGTGGCCTCTGCCGGGACTGCCGCGGTCTGTGCGGCCGTTGTCGCGACCCAATGCCACGAGACGGCGGGTGCCCGTGCCGGAAGTGGCGGGAGAGGGCGGGGAACGACCCGGTCGGCTATGTCCTTCAGGCGTTTCCCCAGCCCCTGGTGCAGGCGATCGGCCACCGTCTTCCGTCGTCGGTACCCGCGTTGATCCATCGCGAGCTGGCCACGCGCAGTGCCGACCAGTTGCTGGACCGACTCGAACGCCGATGGAATCTCCGCTGGGCCCACGCGCTCCACGAGAAGGGCGAGGACGGCCGGCAGCGCTGGAGTGCCACGGACATCGCCGAGCAACTGCTGCGGCCCGGTTCCTGTTCCCGTCCGGAGTGCGAGCACGGCACCCTCGTGACCACCGGCACCGCGTGCACGCACTGCCGACGGCCCGGACACCGCTTCGTTCCTTCAGCGGCCGGACGAGCCGCGACCTCGGACCACGCGCGGACGACGGCCGCCGAGATCCGACGGGCGATGCTCGACCACCGCGTGCGCCGTCACAGCCGGTAACCCGGACCCCTGGCCGGCTGACCCGGGTCGCCTCGCGACGCGCCGTATTGCGGTGCCGTGAAGCGGGCATGAAACACCGCGCACTTCCATGGACACCTCAAGGCGGTGGCTCTAGCGTCGGGCGGCGGCGCGACCCCCGTACCCGACCGAGGAGTCCGATGTTCCCTTCGTCCCGAAGAGCGCGTTCTCGCGCGCTGGTCCTGGCGCTCGCCCTCTGCGGCACCGCACTCCTGGCGCCAGGCACCGCGGCCTCGGCGGGCGAGATCCCCAAGGCGCCAGGACACCGCCTGGTCGGCGACTACGCAGGGGCGCCCGCCACGGCCTCGCCCGTACCCGGGCGGGCACCACCGCAGCACCCCTTCCTCGCCCCCAACGGACGCAGCACCATGCACGCCGACGCGGCGGGCAGCGGCACCCACCCGTACTCGGGCCCTCTCGGCCGCAGCCCCGCAGTCCGCAGCGAGAAGATCGCCCCACTCGGCGGGGAGTGCGCCACCGCCACCTTCGACTCGGCGGGCCGGCTGATCACGGTGTGCGGCACATTCACCGGGTTCCTGCTCAAGCTCCTCGATCCGCGCACCCAGGACACTCTGGCCGAGTACAAGCTTCCGCAGTGCTCCTCGACCGTCGAGGCCATCACCCGCCTCGACTTCTCGAAGATCTTCAAGGACACGTCGGGCGGCGCCTACTTCTACCTCGACGAGCAGGACCGCGTGGTCCTCGCCGACTCCCGCCAGCACATCCTGCGGATCGCCCACGAGCGTACGGCGGACGGCAGTTGGCGTTTCGTCGTCGCCGACGACTGGGATCTCACCGGGCAGGTACCGCACGACTGCGTCAGCTGGACCAACCTCTTCCCCAGCGGCACCTGCGATCCCGTCACCTCCGTGATGCCCGACTGGCAGGGCCGCATCTGGTGGGTGACCCGGCTCGGCAGGGTCGGTACGGTCGACCCCACAACGTCCGTCATCCGCTCGGTGCGGCTCACGGGGGAGGAGATCCAGAACTCGTTCTCCGTAGCGCAGGACGGTGTCTCGATCGTCTCCGACCACGCCCTCTACAGCTTCGCGGCCGCGGCGGACGGAACCCCACGGGTGGCGTGGCGGCAGACGTACGACCGGGGAACCGGCACCAAACCCGGCTCGGTCGACCAGGGCTCCGGCACCACGCCGGACCTCTTCGGCGACGGGGACGACTATGTCGCGATCACCGACAACGCCGACGACCGGATGAACGTCCTGGTCTACCGCCGCGCCATCGACGTGCCCGCGGACCGGCGGCTCGTCTGCAAGGTCCCGGTCTTCGGCTCCGGCGCCTCGACCACCGACAACTCCATGATCAGCTGGGGCAACAGCCTCGTCGTGGAGAACAACTACGGCTACGAGAACCTGACGTCCCTGCTGCTCGGGAGGAGCGTGGTGGGCGGCGTCACCCGGATCGACGTGCGGGCGGACGGCAGCGGCTGCGACACCGTGTGGCAGAGCGCCGTCCGTTCACCCTCGACCGTGCCCAAACTCTCCACCGGCAATGGTCTGTTGTACTTCTACGAGAAGGAGCCCAACAGCCTCGGCATCGACGCCTGGTACCTGACCGCGGTGGACTTCCGCACCGGCGAACGCCGTTGGAAGAAGCTCACCGGCACCGGCCCCTCGTACGACAACAACTGGGCGCCGATCACCATCGGTCCCGACGGAACGGCCTACGTGGGCGTGTTCAACGGAATCGTCGCGGTTCGGGACACGGAGTGACCGGGGCCGCCCGCGGGCTCAGCCGGCGGCGCGCACCTGAGGCGATCCCAGCCATTCGGTGAGCAGTCGGTTGACGTCGGCGGCGCGCTCCTGCTGGATCCAGTGCCCGCACCCCCGCAGGATGTGGGAGGAGACCAGACCGGGCAGGGTCTCGGGGAAGCTCTCGATGGCGTCGGCCATCCAGGTGGTCGACGCGTCGAGCCCCCCGCCGATGAAGAGCGAGGGCTGTCCGATCGGCGCGCCGTCCCAGGCCGCGAGATCCTCCCAGTCACGGTCGACGTTGCGGTACCTGTTGAGCGCCCCGGTCAGACCGGTCCGCTCGAACTCCGCCGCGTAGAAATCGAGATCGGTCCCGCTCAGCCAGGAAGGACGGGCGCCGGAGGGGAACCGGTCGCGCAGCCGTGCCCCCGGCGGGACGAAGAAGAGACTGCCCTCACCGCCCGACGGCATCGTGTCGGCGGAGAGTCCGGCGTAGAACCCGGCCAGCCAGCCGCGCACATCGGGTTCGATCTCCGCCTCGGCCCGTCCCGGGGTCTGGAAGTAGCTGACGTAGAACTCCTCGTCGCCACCGATGCGGCTGAAGGCTTCGGTCGGCCGGTGACCGTTCCGCGGTGCGTACGGGACGCTGAGCAGGGCCACGGAGGTGAAGACCTCGGGCATGAGCAGCGCGCTGTTCGCCGCGATCGTCGAACCCCAGTCGTGGCCCACGATCGTCGCGGATTGTTCACCGAGTGCGTGGACGACGCCGACGTTGTCGGCGACGTGGTCCGCCATCCGGTACGCCTCCGCCTCACCGGGCTTCGACGAGCGTCCGTAGCCACGCACATCGACGGCGACCGCGCGACAGCCCGCCGCGGCGATGGCCGGCAACTGGTGGTGCCACGAGTACCACGACTCGGGGAAGCCGTGGACCAGCAGGACCAGGGGGCCGGTGCCCTGCTCCACCAGATGGATACGCCCTCCGGGCACCTCCACCAGTCGGTGGACGGCGTCCGGCAGCGAAGCGGTGTGCGGATCGGTGGATGGCATGTGCTTCTCCTCGTGGGGCGACCGGCTGACGTGCGAGGGGGCCGCCGAGCGACGCGGGTCACCCGGCCGGGTGTGCCTCGCCCGTCGGTTCCATCTGCGCAACGATCATTCGGTCGGCGCCACCGTACCCACAAGAATTCTTGCCGCTTCGGCAAACGGCCGGAGCACGGCGCCTCCTCAGGAGCCGACGAGCCGGGACCGGATCAGGAACCGCACGCCCTCCGGGGCCTCCAGAGAGAATCCGCCGCCCCGCCCCTCCACCACATCGATGATCAGCCGTGTGTGCGCCCACAACTCGAACTGACTCCTCGACATCCAGAACGGCACACGCTCCGCCACCCCGTCGACGTCGAGCGAGGTCAGCAACACATCGGAGCCGCCGGTGCGGAACTCGCCGTCCTGGTAGCACATGGGCGCGCTGCCGTCGCAACAACCGCCCGACTGATGGAACATCAGCGGGCCGTGTGCCGCGCGCAACCGGCGCACCAGATCCGCGGCCGCGGGGGTGAGCTCCACCGGCGGCGCGTCCGGCGGGCTCGTCGTGGACGCCTTCGGGGATTCCTCGCCGTCCGGGCGGCCCGGGAACGGATTCTGCGTCTCGTCTCGGTTCATGCATCAGCCCTTGTCGCATCGGATGGCGCACCGGTCGGCTGGGACGATCGGTGCGAACGCTACCAGTCCGGATCCGTTCGGCAAGGGGCGTGCGAACGCAGCGGTCCGATCGTCAGCCCCCGTTCGCCGCAGGTGTCGATGATCCTGGGGAGCGCGCCGAGCGCGGAACGCCAGGCGCCGGGCGCCGAGGTCACGTCGCTGTCGTGCAGCAGGATGGTGCCCCCGCCGCGCAAGCGTGAGGTGACGGTGCGATGGACGGACTCGGCGGTTGCGCGACGGGTCCAGTCTCGGCCCCAGGCGGTCCAGAGAACCGGAGTGGGTCCCAGGCCCGACGCGGCCAGGTGCGCCGCGGTGATCATCGCGCCGTACGGGGGCCGGAAGAGGCGAGGCACCTCGCCGGTGACATCGGCGACGAGGTCGCGGGCCCGCCGCAGATCGCCGAACGTGGCCTTCGGCCCGCGCAGCGGGAGCGGCCGGTGGTGCCACCCGTGGACACCGATCTCGTGCCCGGCCGATGCCATGTCGCGCAACAGGCCGGGGGAGCGCCGGCTCATGGAGCCCAGGACGAAGAACGTGGCACGGATGCCATGGGCGTCCAGGAGGCGCAGGAAGAACGGAGTGGACAGCGGATCCGGCCCGTCGTCGAAGGTCAGCGCGACGTGGCCGGGCCGACCGGCCCCCGACAGCCGCGGCAGCAGCCTCGTGCGCAGCGGTCCGAGCGCGGACAGGGCGGGCGCGCACTGCGCCGCTGCCAGGGCGGGAAGTGCATAACAGCCCAGGCGCAGTGCGGTATTGGCGGACGACGGCATGGAAGCTCCCCAGGCGCGGGCAAGTGGCGGTCAACGGTCGAGTGCGTGTACGAGTTCATGGCTGCTGTGGCGGAACGCCGCCTCGGTGGTCTCGGGGGCCGCCATCCCCGTCACCGCGACCGCGGCTGCGACGAGAACGGCGGCCGCGCTCCTTCGGTGCGGGGCTCCACGGCCGCCGCGCGCCGCGCCCCATCGAACCGTCGTCGTGTCACCGGCCGACGGCCGCATGGCGGCCGCGAGCACGGCGGCCTCGGGACGCGGCCCGGCCGGGCGGTGGAACAGAGCCAGGCCGGCTTCCCTGTGACGTTCCCGGGCCGGTCCGGAGACAAGCGCGGAGAGGACCGGTGCCAGCCGGTCCGCTGTGCGTATCCACGGGGCCGGCCCTGCTTCTTCGAGAGCGGTGGCATTGGTCCGGCCGTGCCCCGGTATGCGGTTGTAGGAGACGACGGGCAGCCCTGCGGCAAGTGCTTCCAGGGAGGTGAGGCCACCTGCGTTCTGCACCAGCACGTCGACGGCGTGCATCAGGGCCGGCGTGTCCTCGACCCATCCGAAGACGTGCCCGATGCCGGCGCCGCGCAGCCGGGCGGCGAGGCCGGCGTTGCGGCCGCACACCACCACGGGGGTGACCCCGCCGAGGTCGCGTACCTCCCGCGCCGCGCTTGCGGACGCCTGCGGCGCGCACCGCAGGAGGACGGCTCGCGGTGATCCTTCTCCTTCTCGTCCCCGTCGTTCTCGCCTTCGACCTGCCCCCGTTGGCACGGGCGGCGGTCGAGCGGCTGAACCCGACCGCGGCCCTTCTCCTCCTCACGGTGACGACGGTGGTGCTGGCCGGATGCTCGCCGGCCGCGCTGGGGGTGCTCATGCTCTCCGGGCTGCTGAAGGTTCCCGCCGTCGCGGCGATCGGCGCACTGTGCCACCCGTTCGTCGCCGCCCCGCGTGTGCTGATGATGCCCGCCGCCGTGCTCTCGCTGGGCGCCCTCGGCGTCTGTGCGTGGAACCTCCTGAGGTCGGCCCTGCGCCAGACGGTGGCCCTGCGCATGGCCAGGAGTCAGGCCGACACCCGTTACACCGCGGGGGACCTCTGCATCATCGACACGCCCCACCCCGACGCCTACGCGCTTCCGGGCCGGCCGAACCGGATCGTGGTCACCACGGAGATGCTCCGCAGCCTCGATGCCGCGGAGCGCGAAGCCCTCTTCGCGCACGAGCGCGCGCATCTCGACGGCCGTCACCACTACTGCCTGGCGCTGACCGAACTCGCCGCCCACTGCCACCCCGGCCTGCGGGCGGTACGCGCCGCCGTCCAGATGTCCGCGGAGCGCGCCGCGGACGAAGCCGCCGCAGCGGCTACCGGGGACCGGCGTCTGACGGCTCGTGCGATCGGACGTGCGGCGCTGGCCGTCCGCGCGGCACAGTCCCACAGGCCGTCCTTCGCCCCCGCGGCCACGTCCGGACCGGTACCGCAGCGCGTCGCGGCCCTCCTGCGGGCCCCGAGGCCGCACAGCCGTCGGGCACTGGTCGCCGTGGCCGCCCTGCTCCTGTGCGTGATGACCGCCTCGCTCGCCGGGGTGGCGGCCGGAGTACGTGACCTGCGCCGCAGCGTGGAGGTGGCCCAGGGGGAGCCGCCGGAAGGCTGAGAGCCTGTCGGGCGGCCTCTGATCGAGCGGCCACGCCCTGGCACGCACTCCCCCAAGGCCTTAACGACCTCGCCCGCGATTGTCAGCGGCGTCGCGGCGTCCGGGACCTCCGCCTCCGGCG
>NZ_JBEYTM010000038.1:0-79578 GCF_040643055.1 Streptomyces sp. NPDC047515 | reverse complement strand
CGAGCCGAGCATCTGAGCCGCGAACGCCTCCAGACGCGGACGAACCTCTTCCATCTCCTCAGGTGTCACACCTGAAAGAAGATCACAACCCTACTCCTGCTTGATCATCCGGGGTACCTAACAAAGCCCTACTAATATCTATGTGTCGAAGTTCTCAACGGATTTGACCAGTCGTGAGGCTGGCATCATCGTCAAGGAGCACGCCCTGCGCACGCGCGCTCACGGCGGACCAAATCGACCACCATGTCGCTGCGGACAGCCCTGCTCGTACTGGCCATCGTTCCCGGCGTCGCTCTGGCCGCCCTCTGGGCCGTCACCAGTGGTCAGACCCTGCTGGATTTCCAACGTCAGGCCGCCCAGGGGCAGTTGGCCCAGAAGGCGGGCCAGCCGTCCAACATCGTGTACTACAACCTGCAGGCGGAGCGGCAGCTCAGCGCCGAGGCGCTCGCCCGGCACAAGGGCGCCACCGACGCGCTGCAGCGGCAGCGCAGGCTGACCGACGACGCGATCAGGAGTTTCCAGTCGCTCTCCGACGTGGCGACCGACGACGCCCCCGGCGAGGTCCGCGACGCGGTCCGCAAGGCGCGCGAGGCGATCAACCAGCTGCCCGCCCAGCGCTCCCTCGTCGACGACGGCGGCAATGACCAGCAGAAGGCCGTGTACGGCTACTACACCGACCTGATCGCGGTCGACCTCGAACTCTTCACGGCGCTCAGCCATGTCGACAACGGCAGGATCACCACGCTCTCGCAACCGCTCGTCGACCTGTTCTGGACCAAGGAGATGATCTCCCGTTCCGATGCGTTGCTGACCCGTGGCTGGTCCGGGGGGAAGCTGAGCACCGAGGACCTGCGGTAGGTCCGGGAGGCGGTTTCCGGCCAGTCGCTCCAGTACTCCACCAAGGTCGTTCCCTATCTGCCGTCGGACGAGAAGGCCATGTGGGAGGAGATCACCCACAGCCCGGCCTGGAAGGCCAAGACGCGGGTGGAGAACGAGGTACTGCGTCCGGCCGATGCCGACGCCGCCGGCTTCGTCCGTGTCGGCGCCGAGGAGAAGACCTGGCGCGGCGCGATGGACGAACTCGATCCGCAGATCGAGAAGCTGCTGGAGCACCGCACCGCCCTCGTGGTCGAGGAGGGCAAGGGCAGCGTGATGTCGCTGCTGTTCAAGATGGTGCTGACCACGGTGGTCGGCCTGGTCGCCGTGATCGCGGTCATCTGGACCACCTGGCGCCTCACCCGCAATCTCCGCCGCCGGATCGGCAGCCTGCAGGAGCGCGCCGAGGAGCTGGAGAAGGCCCTTGCCCGATGTCGTCGAACGGCTGGGCCAGGGGGAGCGCATCGATGTCGAGGCCGAGGCCCGCGCCATCGAGCAGGACAACGGGGACGGCAGGTCCGACGAGCTGAGCCGGCTCGGCGACGCGCTCAATCTGGCACGCACCAGTGCCCTGGCGGCGGCCGTCAAACAGGCCGACCAGCACCGGGGCTTCGAGCGGCTGCTCCAGCGCATCGCGCGCCGCACCCAGCAGTTGATCGGCCAGCAGCTGAAGAAGCTGGACGAGCTGGAGCGCAAGCACGAGGACCCCGAGGAGCTGGACGGCCTCTTCGACCTCGACCACCTCACCGCCCGACTGCGGCGGTACGAGGAGAACCTGGTGATCCTCGCGGGCGGTTCCCCGCACCGGCGCTGGCGCAAGCCGGCCCCGCTGCTGGACGTGATGCGTTCCGCTCAGGGCGAGGTGCAGGACTACCGGCGTGTGGTGCTGGATCTCGACGGCAGCCCCTGGCTGTCGGAGCGGGCCGTCGGCCCGGTCTCCCATGTGCTCGCGGAGCTCATCGAGAACGCGCTCAGCTTCTCCCGCCCACCGAGCCCGGTCGAGGTCAGGGCGGCCAAGGTGAGCCGTGGTCTGGCCATCGAGGTCGAGGACCGGGGCCTGGGAATGGAGGAGGACCAGCTGGCCGCGGCCAACGAGCTGATGCTCCGGCCGCCGCGCATGGACGTGCTCGCCCACTCCGACGACATCCGGCTCGGCCTGTATGTCATCGCGCGGCTCGCGGATCAGCACAACCTGCGGGTGGAGTTCCGTTCCTCGGCGTACGGCGGCACCCGGGTGGTCGTGCTCGTCCCCGACGAACTCACCGTTCCCGAACCGCACTCCGGTCCGGTCGGCGTACCGTCCCCGGCGCCCGCCGCCCCCGCAGCCGCGCCCGCCGCACCGACACCGGCCGGTGAGCCGCTGCCCACCCGCGTCCAGGGTCAGGCACTGGCCGGGGTCACCGCGCTCAACACGGCGGGCGTTCCCCACGCCACCGCCGAACAGCCGCACACCGTGGCCGAGCAGCCGTACCCGCCGGCGAAGAACGCATTCGCCGACGGCCGGGAACGGCCCGGCCCTGCATCGGAGAACACCGTCCCGGTGCAGGACGAGCCGTACGGGACGCCCACGAGCCCGTACCCCGCACCGGCCGCGCCGTACGGCACGCACGAGCCCCCGTACGGCTCGTCGGAGCAGCCGTACATGACGGCCGCCGGCCAGTACGCCGTGGACCAGTCGTCGTACCCGGCGCCCGAGGCGCCGTACACCGCTCCGCCGCAGGAGCCGTACGCCGCTCCGTACCTTTCCGGGGCCGGGGCGGGCGGTCCCGGTCTCCCGATCCCGGAGCCGCGGCAGTCCGACCCTGCGCGCCCCGCGCAGCTGCCGGTCTCCGTGCCCGACCACCCGGCGCCGCCGGTGTCGGAAGCCATCCGCCAGGAGAACGGGTCCGGGCTGCCCGCCCTGCCCGCGCCCGGAGCGGATCCCCCGCTGCCACGCCGGGTACGGCAGGCCAGCCTGGTGGACGAACTGCGGGTCGCCATCATCATCTCGGCCGGCCAGGGCACCCACCTGGCAGTGACCGCCTCCCAGGAGGTGGACGCCGAGATCATGTCGCTCGCCATGCACAACCTCGTGCAGCAGGTCGGCCAGAAGCTCGGCACCCCGGCCCGCGAGGACTTCGACGCCTTCGGCACCGGGGACGGGCAGCGCGCGTGACCCCGCACTGGGAGGAGGAGGCCGAGGAGGACGGGGCGGGCACGATGATGCGCCCGTACACCATCACCCGGGGCCGGGCCGCTCCCGAGCGGGACGACTTCAGCCTCATCACCGTGCTGACGACCGCACAGGATCCGCGGGACGAGCACGGTGCGCCGATCCGGCCGGGGCAGCTCCAGCCGGAGCACCGGCTGATCCTGGAGCGCTGCCGCCGCCCGTCCGCGGTCGCCGAGGTCGCGTCCGACCTCGGGCTCCCGGTGTCGGTGACCAAGATCCTGCTGGCCGACCTCGTCGCCCAGGGCCTGCTGCTGGCCCGTGCCCCGCTCTCGGTGGCGCGGGCGGCCGGCGGGGCCGACATGGGCCTGCTGGCCGCCGTTCGTGACGGACTCCGGAGACTCTGAACCAAGATGACAAGCAGTCAGGCGGCCCCCGCCGCCGTCAAGATCCTCATCGCCGGAGGTTTCGGCGTCGGCAAGACCACCCTGGTGGGCGCGGTCAGCGAGGTCACCCCGCTGCGCACCGAGGAGTATCTGACCCAGGCCAGCGTCGGTGTCGACGACCTGGTCGGTGTCGGCCAGAAGGACACGACCACCGTGGCCCTGGACTTCGGCCGGATCACGGTCAGTCCCGAGCTGGTGGGCTACCTCTTCGGCACCCCCGGCCAGGAACGCTTCTGGTTCATGTGGAACGACCTCGTCAACGGGGCGCTCGGCGGTGTCGTGATCGCCGACACCCGCAGGCTGGAGACGAGCTTCGCCTCGATCGACTTCTACGAGAGCCGGGACATCCCGTTCGTGGTCGCGATCAACTGCTTCCACGGCCACAACACCCGTACGCCGGAGGAGATCAGGGCCGCGCTCGACCTCGATCCCCATGTGCCGCTGCTGATCGGCGACGTCCGCGAGCGGCCGTTCGGCCGGGACGTGCTGCTGGCCCTGGTGGACCACCTGATGAGCCTGCCCGTAGCGGCCGGCTGACCCTCGTACCTACCCCCTTACTTTTCTCGCTCTGGAGAGATCTGAGATGGCATCACCTCTGCGCGTCCTGATTCACGGCGGCGGCATCGGCGGGCTCACGCTCGCCACCGCGCTGGCCCGGCGCGGCCACACCGTCGAGGTCGCCGAGCTCCGCGACGAGCTGGAGGCGCTCGGCGTCGGCATCATCCAGCCGTCCAACGCCCTCCATGTCATGCGGGAGATCGGGGTCCTCGACGACTGCCTCAAGGCGGGCTTCGAGTGGGAGATCCTGACCATCGCCGACCCGGCCGGCACCACGCTCGCCGAAATACCGCAGCCCCGCATGGGCCACGCCCCGTCCAACAACGGCATCCCGCGCCCCGCCCTGGCCCGGCTGCTGAACGACGCCGCCGTCGCCGCCGGGGCCGTGATCCGCTTCGGTACCACCATCACCGAGCTGGTCGACGACGGCACCGGTGCGGACGTCACCCTCTGCGACGGCTCCACCGGCCGCTGGGACCTGGTGGTCGGCTTCGACGGCATCGGTTCGCCGCTGCGCACCCGGCTGTACGGGGACCGTTACACCCCCGAGTACACCGGCTTCGCCAACTGGCGGGTGACGGTGCCCCGGCAGCCCCGGGTGCGGGGAGTCGTGATGGGCACGGCGGGCAAGGACGCCAAGGCACTGCTCACCCCGATCACCGAGGAACTGATGTACCTGGGCGCGGTGTTCGCGGAGCAGGAGGACTTCCGGCCGGACCCCGAGCGGGCCCATGAGCAGCTCACGGAGCGGCTGGCGATGTTCTCCGGGCCGGTCGCCGAGGCACTCGCCACCGTCACCGACCCGGCCGCCGTGGTCTACTCGCGAATCTCCCAGGTGACGGTCGAGGAGCCGTGGCACGTGGGCCGGGTCGTGCTGGCCGGTGACGCGGCGCACGCCTCCACCCCGCACATCGCGCAGGGGGCGGCGATGGCCGTCGAGGACGCGCTGGTGCTCGCCGAGTCGCTGGACGCCGAGGCGGACGTGGCCGCGGCCCTCGAAGCATGGGAGGCCCGCCGCCGCCCCCGGGCCATGTGGATGCAGGCCATGTCGCGTGCGGTGCTCAAGCAGGAGACGGGCATCGAGACCACGCCCGAGGAGGACGAACTGCTGAAGGTCGGCATTCCGGGCGCGGCACATGTCCTGGTGAAGCCCTACTGATCCACCCGAAGCCTGACGGGCCGGGCACGGCGTGCCCGGCCCGTCAGGCGCGTTCACGGCAGTACCGCCACCCCGTCGATCTCGACCAGAGCCTGCTCGTCCCAGAGCCTCGCCACCCCGATGACCGCCATCGCCGGATAGTCGCGGCCCGCCAACCGCCGCCAGATCCGGCCCAGTTCACCGGCCCGGCTCCGGTAGTCGGCCACGTCGGTGGCGTACACCGTGACCCGGACCAGGTCCGCCGGGGCGCCGCCCGCCGCGCGCAGGGCGGTGATCAGATTGGTGAGCGCCGTCGCGAACTGCTCTGGCAGTCCGTCGCCGACGACCTTGCCGTCCGGGTCGAGGGCGGTCTGCCCGGCCAGGAAGACCAGTTGGCCGCCGGTGGCCGTGACCGCGTGCGAGAAGCCCGTGGGCGGTGAGAGTTCGGCGGGGTTGATCCGGTGGACCGGACTCATGCGGACGCCTCCCGGTTCGCGTACAGCTCCTTGGCGATGATCGTGCGCTGGACCTCGCTGGCGCCCTCGTAGATCCGTGGGGCGCGGACTTCCCGGTAGAGGTGCTCCAGGAGGTGGCCGCGGCGCAGGGCGCGGGCGCCGTGCAGTTGGACGGCGGTGTCGACGACGTACTGGGCGGTCTCGGTGGCGTACAGCTTCGCCATGGCCGCGCGGCGCGGTACGCCCGACTCGCCCGCGTCGTGGGCCGCGGCGGCCGCATACACCAGCAGCCGGGCCGCCTCGGTGCGGGTGGCCATCTCGGCGACCTGATGGGAGACGGCCTGAAGGTCCTTCAGCGGGCCGCCGAACGCGGTGCGTCCGGCGGTGTGCACCACGGTGGCATCGAGGGCGGCGCGTGCCATGCCGACGGCGAAGGCGCCGACGCTGGGACGGAAGAGGTTGAGGGTGTCCATGGCGACCCGGAAGCCCCGGTCCGGTTCGCCGAGCACATCGTCGGGCGTGACCGGAACGCCGTCGAACTCCAGGGCCCCGATGGGGTGCGGCGAGAGCATGTCGAGGGCGGTGCCGGTCAGCCCGGGGCGGTCGGCGGGGACCAGGAACGCGGTGACGCCGCGGGAGCCGGCGCCCTGGGTCGTGCGGGCGAAGACGGTGTAGAAATCGGCCTCCGGCGCGTTGGAGATCCAGCATTTCCGGCCGGTCAGCCGCCAGCCGTCGGGGGCGGGTTCGGCATTCAGGGCGAGGGCCGCCGCGTCGGAGCCGGCGCCCGGTTCGCTGAGCGCGAAGGCGGCGACGGCGCGGCCGGCCCGCACCTCGGTGAGCCAGCGTTCGCGGTGGGCCGGGGTGCCCGCGCGGACCACGGGATGGGTTCCGAGTCCCTGGAGGGCGAGCGCGGTCTCGGCCTCCGTGCAGCCGCGGGCCAGGGACTCACGGAGCAGACAGAGGTCGAGGGCGCCGGAGTTCAGCATCCGGTCGAGAAGGCCCGCCTCACCGAGGGCGGCGACCAGGGGGCGGTTGACATGGCCCGGGTCGCCTTTGTCGGCGAGGGGGCGCAATTGCTGCTCGGCAAGGACTCTCAGCTCCTCACACCAGGCGGTTTGTGCCGGATCGAGCGAGAATGCCGTCATACCGGCGCCTCTCTTGTCGGTGTCCGAGGCACCCGCGCGGCGCGCCTCGTCCTCTCGTCTTATCGCGGACCGTTGACTACCGTCACCCAAACGATACGCTCCAGAGGCGACAAGGGGGCGATCCGTCATGGACCCGAAGACCTCAGCGCACCTCGACACCTTCGCCAGGGAGCATCTGCCACCCCCGGACCAGTGGCCGGAACTGCTCTTCGACCTTCCCGAACTGCGCTACCCGGACCGACTGAACTGCGCGGCGGAACTGCTGGACCGTACGGTCGACCGCCTCGGCCCCGACCGCCCCGCCTTCCGCACCCCCGACGGC
The DNA here is from genome assembly GCF_040643055.1 of Streptomyces sp. NPDC047515. NCBI lineage: Bacteria > Bacillati > Actinomycetota > Actinomycetes > Kitasatosporales > Streptomycetaceae > Streptomyces > Streptomyces sp. NPDC047515. The sequence goes on along the minus strand of NZ_JBEYTM010000038.1, from coordinate 72,489 downwards.
GGAGTCTGGAGCTACGGAGAACTGCGGGACCGGGTGGACCGGATCGCCCATGTCCTCACCGACGACCTGGGCGTCGTCCCGGGCAATCGCGTCCTCCTGCGCGGCCCCACCACACCCCGTCTGGCCGCCTGCTGGCTCGCGGTGCTGAAGGTGGGAGCGATCGCCGTCACGGTGCTGGACCGGCAGCGGTCCGCGGAGCTCGCCACCATCTGCTCGATCGCCCGGGTGAGCCACGCGCTGTGCGACGTCCGGTCGGTCGACGACCTGGTGAAGGCGGAGGTGCCGGGGCTGCGGATCACGGCGTACGGCGGTGACGCGCCGGAGGATCTGCTGCGTCTGGCCGAGGCCAGGCCGGGGCCGTACCGCGCCGTGGACACGGCGGCGGACGATGTCGCGCTGATCGCGTTCACCTCGGGCACCACCGGGCGCCCCAAGGGTTGCATGCACTTCCACCGGGATGTGCTCGCCATCGCCGACACGTTCTCGCGCCATGTGCTGCGCCCCACGCCCGACGACGTGTTCGCGGGCAGTCCACCGCTCGGCTTCACCTTCGGGCTCGGCGGTCTGGTGGTCTTCCCGCTGCGTGCCGGTGCCAGCGCCCTGCTGCTCGAACAGTCCGGCCCTGCGCAGCTGCTGCCCGCGCTCGCCGCCCACCATGTCTCGGTGCTGTTCACCGCGCCGACCGCCTACCGCGTGATGCTCGACGACATCGACGCGCACGATCTGACGGCGCTGCGGCGCTGTGTCTCGGCCGGCGAGAACCTCCCGGTCGCCACCTGGCGGTCCTGGTACGAGCGGACGGGGCTGCGCATCATCAACGGCATCGGCGCCACCGAACTGCTGCACATCTTCATCTCCGCCGCCGACGACGCGATCCGCCCCGGCAGCACCGGGGTCCCCGTGCCCGGCTGGCAGGCCCGGGTGCTGGACCGCGAGGGCCGGCAGGTGCCGGACGGGGAGCCCGGACTCCTCGCCGTACGCGGCCCGGTCGGCTGCCGCTATCTCGCCGACGAGCGCCAGCGTGACTACGTGGCGCACGGCTGGAATCTCACCGGTGACACCTATGTGCGGGACGCGGACGGCTACTTCCGCTATGTCGCCCGCGCCGACGACATGATCATCTCCTCCGGCTACAACATCGCGGGCCCCGAGGTCGAGGACGCCCTGCTGCACCACCCCTCGGTGGCCGAGGCCGCGGTGGTGGGCCGGGCGGACGAACTGCGCGGGCAGATCGTGGCGGCGTACGTGGTGCTGCGCGAGGGCGCGGCGCTGTCGGCCGACGAGCTGCGCACGTACATGAAGACCCGGCTGGCCCCCCACAAGTGTCCGCGCCTCATCGAGTTCCTGCCCTCGCTCCCCCGGACAGCCACCGGCAAACTGCAGCGCTTCCGGCTGCGGGACGGCTGAACCGGAAATGCGGGTGCCGTGCTCCCCGCGCACCCGGCAGGATGAAGCATGACCTGGACCTTCACCGAGGACGTCGATGTCTTTCTCGACGCGGCCGGCGCCTCGCTGGCCGCGTCGCCCGTCGAGAACACCTGGTGCTGACCGTCACCGCGACCCTGCGACGCAACGGCCCGCACGCCTACGGTGACCGCGCACCGCTGCTGGGCTGGTGGCGCGGTGCGGACGGCGAGGTCGCCGGCACCCTGGTACGGACCCCGCCGTATCCGCCGCTGCTGGGAACCGTCGCCCCGGAGGCCGTCGCGCCCCGCTGGCCGCCGCGCTCCACCTGACCGGGATCAACGCGGACCGGGCCACCGCCGAGGCGCTGGCCGCCACCTGGCCCGGCCACCGGGTCGACCAGGAGCAGCGGCTCTACCGCCTGGAGACGCTGGTCCCGCCCTCCCCGGCGCCTCTGGGGAGAGGCCCAGGGCCGCCACCCCCGCCGACCGGGCCTTGCTGGTGCGCTGGCACCGGGCGTTCGCCGATGAGGTCGGCCAGCCCGCCACGCATGCCGAACGGCTGGTGGACGAGCGGACGGCGTCCGGCGGGCTGACGCTCTGGGAGACGGACGGCGTCCCGGTGTCCACGGCGGGCGTCTCCCCACGCATCGCGGGCACGGTGCGGATCGCGACGGTCTACACACCGGCCGGGCACCGCGGCCGGGGCTACGCGGCCGCGGTGACGGCGGAGGTCGCCGGGGCGGCTCGGGGGGCGGGCGCGCGGGAGGTGCTGCTCTTCACCGACCTCGCGAACCCGACCAGCAACGGCGTGTACCGGCGCATCGGCTTCCGCGCGGTCTCGGACCGGCTGCTGATCAGTGCGGCGCAGGAGCCCGTCACCCCAGAGTGAGCCGGGGCTTCGGTGCGTCCGTGCGGCCCGTCGGTGGGATGCGGCTGCCCGCGCGGTAGGGGGGCGGCCAGGGCGCGCCCGGTCCGCTGTAGCCCTGTTCGGCCGCCGCGTGCAACGTCCAGTGCGGGTCGTAGAGATGGGGGCGGGCCAGGGCGCAGAGGTCGGCCCGGCCCGCGAGCAGCAGTGAATTGACGTCGTCCCAGGAGGAGATCGCCCCGACGGCGACGACGGGCACGCACAACGTGTTGCGGATGCGGTCCGCGTACGGGGTCTGGTAGGAGCGGCCGTACTCGGGGCGCTCGTCGGGGACGACCTGACCGGTGGAGACGTCGATGGCATCGGCCCCGTGGGCGACGAAGGCGCGGGCGATCTCGACGGCGTCCTCGGCCGTGGTGCCGCCCTCGGCCCAGTCCGTGGCGGAGATGCGGACGGTCATGGGGCGGTCGTCGGGCCAGTCGGCGCGGACCGCGTCGAAGACCTCCAGGGGGAAGCGGAGCCGGTTGCCCAACGACCCGCCGTACGCGTCGGTGCGGTGGTTGGTGAGGGGCGAGAGGAAGCCGGACAGCAGATAGCCGTGGGCGCAGTGGAGTTCCAGCAGGTCGAAGCCGCAGTGATCGGCACGGCGGGCCGCCGCCGCGAACTGTTCGCGTACGGCGTCGAGTCCGGCCCGGTCCAGGGCGTGCGGGACCTGGTTGACGCCGTCGGCGTACGGGATCGGCGAGGCGGCGATGAGCGGCCAGTTGCCGTGGTCGAGGGGCTGGTCGATGCCCTCCCACATGAGTTTGGTGGAGCCCTTGCGTCCGGAGTGGCCGAGCTGGACGCCGATGGCCGTACCGGGGGCGCTCGCATGGACGAAATCGGTGATCCGGGTCCAGGCGGCGGCCTGTTCCGGGGTATAGAGCCCGGTGCAGCCGGGGGTGATGCGGCCCTCGGCGCTGACGCAGACCATTTCCGTCATGACGAGCCCGGCACCGCCGAGTGCGCGTGCCCCCAGGTGGACGAGGTGGAAGTCGCCGGGGACGCCGTCGACGGCCGAGTACATGTCCATGGCCGAGACGACGACGCGGTTGCGGAGTTCGAGGCCGCGCAGCCGCAGCGGGGTGAACATCGGCGGGGTGCCGGGGGCACAGCCGAACTCCTCCTCGACTGCGGCGGTGAAGGAGGCGTCGCGCAGCCGCAGATTCTCGTGGGTGACACGGCGGCTGCGGGTGAGGAGGTTGAAGGCGAACTGGCGGGGCGGCTGGTCGACGTAGGTGTCGAGCTCCTCGAACCAGCGCAGGCTGGCCGCGGCGGCCCGCTGGGTCGATTCGACGACCGGCCGCCGCTCGGTCTCGTACGCGGACAGCGCGCTCGGCAGGTCGGGCTGCTCCTCGATGCAGGCGGCGAGCGCGAGGGCGTCCTCGACGGCGAGTTTGGTGCCGGAGCCGATGGAGAAGTGCGCGGTGTGGGCGGCGTCGCCGATGAGGACCGTGTTGCCGTGCGACCAGCGGGCGTTGACGACGGTACGAAAGGTGAGCCAGGAGGAGTTGTTGGAGCGCAGCGGACGGCCGCCGAGCGCCTCGGTGAAGATCTTGGCGCAGCGCAGCGTCGAGTGCTCCACGTCGCAGGTGTCGAGTCCGGCGGCGCGCCAGACCTCCTCCCGCATCTCGACGATGACGGTGGAGGCGTCGGCCGAGAAGGGGTAGGCGTGGAGCTGCATCACTCCGTACGCGGTCTCGGCGATCTCGAAGCGGAAGGCGTCGAGGGCGAAGTCGGCGGCGAGCCAGATGTAACGGCAGTGGTGGGTGGTGAGACGGGGGCCGAAGGTCTCGGCGTGAGCGGCGCGGGTGAGGCTGTGCACTCCGTCGGCGGCGATCACCAGGTCGTACGCGGCGGCCAGTTCCGCGGCCGGCGGGGCCTCGGTGCGGAAGCGGAGCCGCACGCCGAGGGATTCGCAGCGTTCGTGCAGGATCTCCAGGAGCCGGCGCCTGCCCAGGGCCGCGAAGCCGTGGCCGCCGGAGGTCTGGGTCACGCCGCGGTGGACGATGTCGATGTCGTCCCACCGTACGAATTCGTCCTGGAGCGCCCGGTACACAACGGGGTCGGCGTGCTCGATGCCGCCCAGGGTCTCGTCGGAGAGGACGACGCCGAAGCCGAAGGTGTCGTCGGGGGCGTTGCGCTCCCAGACGGTGATGTCGCGTTCCGGATCGAGCCGCTTGAGCAGGGCGGCGGCGTAGAGCCCACCGGGTCCGCCGCCGATGACCGCGATCCGTTTCACGCCGGTCGGCTTCGTGGTGGAGGGATGCGTGCCCGGCGCCGTCGCGGCGGTCGGTCCCGAGCCGGTGGCGCTGCTTTCGGGCCGCATCGCGCTACCGGCCTTGCCACTTCGGTGGCCGCTTCTCGGTGAAGGCGGCATGGAATTCGGCGTAGTCGTCGCCGTGCATCAGCAGGGCCTGGGTCGCGGCGTCCATTTCGACCGCGGCGGCGAGCGGCATGTCGAGTTCGGCGGTGAGCAGCGCCTTGGTCTGGGCGAGGGCGAGGGCCGGTCCGTCGGCCAGGCGGCGGGCGAGCGCCGCCGCGCGTACATCGGCCTGACCTTCTTCGGTCAGTTCGCTGATCAGACCGATCCGTTCCGCTTCGGGGGCGCGGACCGGTTCACCGAGCATCAGCAGCCGGGTGGCATGGCCGAGGCCGACGACGCGTGGCAGCAGGTAGGCGGCACCCATGTCGCCGCCGGAGAGGCCGACCTTGGTGAAGAGGAAGGCGAAGCGGGCGGACGGATCGGCGATCCGGAAGTCGGCGGCCAACGCGAGAACCGCACCCGCACCCGCGGCCACGCCGTGTACGGCGGCGATGACGGGGAAGGGGGTTTCACGAAGGGCCCGAACCACCTGCCCGGTCATGCGGTTGAAATCGAGGAGCTGGGCGGTGTCCATGGCGAGTGTCGCGCCGATGATGTCGTCGACATCTCCGCCGGAGCAGAAACCGCGGCCCTGCCCCGCGAGCACCAGCGCGCGCACGGAGCGTTCGCGGGACAGTTCGGCAAGCAGGTCGCGCAGGTCGGCGTAGGCGCCGAAGGTGAGCGCGTTGAGTTTCTCCGGCCGGGCGAGGGTGACGGTGGCAACTCCGTCGTCCGTCGTCAGCCGCAGGTGACGCCAGTCATCCGTATGGGGGGCGGAGCTGGGAAACGGGCTCATGGAGGGGACTCCCCTTCAGCCGTCGGGCTGCTACCTGCAGCCGAACTTATCACTCATACGTGACTTCCGTCACGAGGACGCAATAGGTGGAGCGTGAGAGCGTATGCCGAACGTCCCCTTCGCACCGGTCGACAGACCCTTGTCTCTGTTGTTGCACTTCGTAAGGTTGAATCCTGGAAGTACCGCCTTCCAGAAAGCCCGCGATCTCCGGAACGGAAACCATGCTGTGCCCACCGATGTCCCCCTTCCCGCCTCCTGGCGGATCGCGCTACCGCATTCGACGGCGGCCGTACCGGTGGCCCGCGCCCTGATCCGTACCGCGCTGGCGGACATCGAAGCCCCCGCCGATTCGGACACCGCCGAGCTCCTCACCGCCGAACTGGTCGCCAACGCCGTGGAGCACACCCGCAGCGACGAGCCCATCGAACTGGTGGTGGAGCTGCTGCCGACCGGCTGCCAGGTGGAGGTGCACGACCGCGACCCGGCCCCGCCGGGCGATCTCTCCCACCCGGAGCCGGGCAGCGTGCCGGACCCCTGGCAGGAACACGGCCGGGGTCTGCTGCTGATCCGTACGCTCAGCTCGTCCTGCGGTCACCGCACGACGGAGCAGGGCAAGGCGGTGTGGTTCACCCTGCCGTCCCGCGCGCCTCAGGGCTGACCGGCCCCGTCCGTCCCCGCGGCGGCCAGCCGGGAGCGGCTGCGGCCGTAGCAGGTGTACACCGCGGCGCCGACGATCAGGAAGACGGCGAACTGCACCCAGGTCGTCCAGCCCGTCCCGTACATCAGGTAGAGACAGAAGCCGACGCCCAGGAGCGGGCTCAGCGGATACAGCGGCACCCGGAACGAGCCCCTGACCTCCGGGTTGCGGCGGCGCAGCACGATCACCGCGACGTTCACCGCGACCATGGTGGCGAGCGCGCCGATGGTCGTCAGGTTCACCACCACGTCGAGCGACGCGAAGGCCGCCGGGACCGCGAAGACGACCGCCACGATCCAGGTGTTGGCGACAGGGGTCGCCGTCCGCGGCGAGACCCGCTCGAAGACCCGCGGGATCAGACCGTCGCGGGACATCGACATCAGGATGCGTGTCTGGCCGTACATCACCGCGAGCACGACGGACGCGATCGCGACGACCGCCCCGAAGGCGATGACCCCGCCGCCGATGGTCGAACCGGTCACCTGGTCGACGACGATGGAGAGCGCGGCCGGTTTGTCGGCGACGGCCTCCGGGCCGAGGGCACCGATGGCCGCGAGCGCGACGGCGCAGTAGAGCAGGGTGACCAGGCCGATGCAGACCATGATCGCGATCGGAACGTTCCGTCGCGGGTTCTTGACCTCCTCGCCCGCGGTGGTGATGGCGTCGAAGCCGATGTACGAGAAGAACGCCAGCGAGGCACCCGCGGTCACCCCGCCCGCGCCTTGGGCGACGAACGGCGTGAGATTCCCGTGCTCGAAGGCGGTGAAGGCGATGCCGCAGAACAGCATCAGAATGGTGATCTTGAGAACCGCCATCGCGGCGGTGGCCCCCGCGCTCTCCCGGACGCCGCGCACCAGCAGGGTCGCGGCCATCATGACCACCACGACGGCGGGCAGATTGATCACTCCGCCGTCACCGGGGCCGGACGAGAGGGCGACGGGCAGCTGGAATCCGAAGAGGCTGTTCAGCAACTCGTTGACGTACTGGCTCCAGCCGACGGCGACCGCGGAGACCGAGACGCCGTACTCCAGAAGCAGACACCAGCCGACGAGGAACGCGACGCGCTCACCGAGCGTCGCGTAGGCGAAGGAGTAGGAACTGCCGGACACCGGGATCGCGCTGCCCAGCTCGGCAAAGGAGAACGCGGTGAAGATGCAGGTGACCGCGGCGAGCACGAAGGACAGCACGACGGCGGGGCCCGCCTCGGCGACGCTGTCGGAGAGGCCGACGAAGATGCCGGTGCCGACGACGGCGCCGATACCGAAGCACACCAGCTGGAAGAGACCCATGGTGCGCTTGAGGCCGTGCCCCTCCAGGTCGGCTCCGGACTCGGCGATCAGCTGGTGGGGGTTCTTGATGCGTGGGCCGGACGGGCGCGGGGGGCTCGATGGGCGTAGCGGACTCACGGGGACGGTCTCTTCTCTGGTGGAGCATGTGGGGGGCGCGCCCAGGGCCTGTGGGGGGCTCCGGGCGCTGGTGACACACACGAAAATGGGGTTCGAGCGTGCGAGCTCGAACCCCACCGAGAGGCAACATATTAGTCACCTCAGCGCATGTTCACCCAATCAGGCGCATGATCATGCAGTGATCAGCCCGTGGTCGCCGGAGCGGCCAGGGTTGCCACCAGAACGGCCTTGATCGTGTGCATCCGGTTCTCCGCCTCGTCGAAGACGACCGAGTGCGCCGACTCGAAGACCTCGTCGGTGACTTCCAGTTCCGTCAGCCCGTACGCGGCCTCGATCTCCCGCCCGACCTTGGTGCCGAGGTCATGGAAGGCCGGGAGGCAGTGCAGGAACTTCACGTCGTCGTTGCCGGTGGCGCGCAGGACGTCCATGGTCACGGCGTACGGCGCGAGGGCCTCGATGCGCTCACCCCAGACCTCCTTGGGTTCTCCCATGGAGACCCAGACGTCGGTGGCGACGAAGTCCGCGCCCCGCACGCCCTCGGCGATGTCCTCGGTGAGCGAGACGGTCGCTCCGCTCGTCCCGGCCAGCCGGCGGGCCTCGATGACGATCTCCTCGGCCGGCCAGTACGACTTCGGCGCGACGATCCGCACGTCCATACCCAGCAGTGCGCCCGTGACCAGGTAGGAGTTGCCCATGTTGAAGCGGGCGTCGCCGAGGTAGGCGAAGGCGATCCGCTCCAGCGGCTTCTCGCTGTGCTCGGTCATGGTGAGGACATCGGCGAGCATCTGGGTCGGGTGCCAGTCGTCGGTGAGCCCGTTGAAGACCGGGACGGCGCCGTAGGCCGCCAGTTCCTCGACGGCCGCCTGACTGTCGCCGCGGTACTCGATACCGTCGAACATCCGGCCGAGGACGCGGGCGGTGTCCTTCACCGACTCCTTGTGGCCCATCTGCGAGCCGGAGGGGTCGAGGTAGGTCGTGGAGGCACCCTGGTCGGCGGCGGCCACCTCGAAGGCGCAGCGGGTACGGGTCGAGGTCTTCTCGAAGATCAGCGCGATGTTCCGGCCGCGCAGCCGCTGCACTTCGGTCCCCGACTTCTTGGCGGCCTTGAGTTCGGCCGCGAGGTCGATCAGGCCGCGGAACTCCTCGGCCGTGAAGTCCAGCTCCTTGAGGAAGTGGCGGCCTGCGAGGTCTATGGCCATGGGACTGCTCCTGGGTAGGGCGAGGATCGCGCGTAGGTAACTCTGGAAGTCTATACGACACTCTGCATCGCTATACGAAGCGTTTCCCATGCGTCGGCTCGCGCGCCCCGGTCACCTGAAAGCGTTTCCCTTGAGCGGGCTTTCGCGCCCCGGTCACCGGACCGGGTCGCGCACCACGGGGCAGCTCATGCAGCGGGGGCCGCCCCGGCCACGGCCGAGCTCGCTGCCGCGGATCTCGATGACCTCGATGCCCTCCTTGCGCAGATAGGTGTTGGTGGTGGCGTTGCGCTCGTAGGCGACGACGACACCGGGCTCGACCGCCAGCACGTTGCAGCCGTCGTCCCACTGCTCGCGCTGGGCGGAGTGCACGTCCTGGGTGGCGGTGAGAACACGGATCGAGTCCAGTCCCAGGGCATGCGCGATCGCGTGGTGCATGTGCTCGGGCGGATGGTCGGTGACCTTCAGGTCCCTCGGCCCGTCACCGGGTTCGATGGTGTACGAGCGGAGCATGCCCAGACCCGCGTACTGGGTGAAGGTGTCGCCGTCGATCATCGTCATGACCGTGTCGAGATGCATGAACGCCCGGCGCTTGGGCATGTCGAGCGCCACGATCGTGTGCGCCGAACCGGCGTCGAACAGTCCGCGGGCCAGCATCTCCACCGCCTGCGGGGTGGTGCGCTCGCTCATCCCGATGAGTACCGCGCCCCGGCCGATGACCAGGACGTCGCCGCCCTCGATGGTGGAGGGGTAGTCGTCCTGCCCCTCCGACCAGTGGTGGAAGGCACCCGCGTCGGGACCGGTGAAGAGGGGGTGGTGGCGGTAGATCGCCTCGAAGTGGACGGTCTCGCGCTGGCGGGCCGGCCAGCGCATCGCGTTGATGGACACCCCGTCGTATATCCAGGCCGAGGTGTCCCGGGTGAAGAGATGGTTCGGCAGCGGACCCAGCAGGAAGTCGTCCAGGTCCATGACATGGAAGCGGACGGAGGTCGGCTCACTGTGCCGTTCCAGGAACTCCCGCTTGGTCATCCCGCCGACCAGCGCCTCGGCCAGTTCCACGCTGGGCAACTCCTCGAAGGCGGCCCGCAGATGCTCCGTGGCGAGCGGGCCGTACTCCTTCTCCTCGAAGACCCGGTCCAGGACGAGCCGTCTGGCCACGGGGATCTCCAGCGACTCGCGGAGCAGATCACCGAAGAGATGCACCTCCACGCCCCGGTCGCGCAGCACGTCCGCGAAGCCGTCGTGCTCCTGGCGGGCGCGGCGCACCCAGAGCACGTCGTCGAACAGGAGCGCGTCCTTGTTGCCGGGGGTGAGCCGCTTCAGTTCCAGATCGGGGCGGTGCAGGATGACGCGGCGCAGCCGCCCGGCCTCGGAGTCGACATGGAATCCCATGACTCCATCCTCACCGTGCGGAGCGCCGTTCACCCGGCGAATCGCCAGCGGGTTTTCCGTTGATCGCACCGCGACCCCCGCCGACGACCCGGCCTACAACCGCGGGTCGACCGGCTCCGACTCCAGGGCGAGCACCGCGAACACCGCCTCGTGGACCCGCCACAGGGGCTCCCCGTCGGCCAGCCGGTCCAGGGCTTCGAGCCCCAGCGCGTACTCCCGGAGCGCCAACGACCGCTTGTGGCCGAGGAACCGGCCCCGCAGCCGCTCCAGTTTCTCCGGGCGGGTGTACTCGGGGCCGTAGATGATCCGGAGGTACTCCCGGCCACGCACCTTGATGCCCGGCTGGACCAGCCTGCCGCTGTCGTCCCGTACGAGCGCGGCGAGCGGCTTGACCACCATGCCTTCGCCGCCGCGTCCGGTCATCTCCAGCCACCAGTCGATGCCGGAACGCACCGATGCCTCGTCACCGGTGTCGACGACGAGCCGACGGGTGACCTGGAGCAGCCCGGTCGGATCGTGCTCGACCAGCCGGTCGAGCCAGGCCAGCTGCTCGTCGTGCGGGACGGCGGCCAGCGAGCGGCCTCGCACGGCGAGGATCTGGAACGGCGCGAGACGCACCCCGTCCAGGCCCTGGGTGCTCCAGCAGTAGCGGCGGTAGGCCTCGGTGAACGCTTCCGCGTCCTCGGCCCGGCCTCGCTGGCGCTGCGCGAGATCGCCGACGTCCACGCCGCGGGCCGCCGCTGCCGCGAGGGCCGCGCCGGCTGCCGGGAAGACGGCTCCGGATGCCGCCCCGACCGCGGCGTACTGCAAGCGCAGCAGCCCGGCCGCCTTGAGGGACCACGGCATCAGCTCGGCGTCGAGCAGCACCCAGTCGGTGTCCCACTCCTCCCAGAGTCCGGCGGCGGTGACGGCGGTGCGCAGCCTGCCGAGGATCACCTCGGTGAGTGCGACGTCGTCGAGGAAGGGCCGACCGGTGCGGGTGTACAGCGCCCCGGTCGGGCTGCCCGCGCCCCCGGAGGCGTCGGAGACGTCCCCCACCCCGAACCGCTCACGGGCGGCGTCCGCGTCCCGGCAGACCAGCGCCACCGCGCGCGAGCCCATGTGCTTCTCCTCGCACACGACCTGGCTCACGCCGTCCGCCCGGTACTGGGCGAAGGCCTCGGCCGGGTGCTCCAGATAGCCGTCCTCGTGCGAGGTGGCGGTGGGTGCCATGGTCGGCGGGAGGTAGCCCAGCAGCCGCGGGTCGACGGCGAACCGGCTCATGACTTCGAGCGCCGCCGCGGCGTTCTCCTCACGGACCGAGACACGGCCCATGTGCCGGGTCTCCACGATCCGGCGGCCGTGCACGTCCGCGATGTCCAGCGGCCGGCCCTCCCGGCCACCGGGCGCCTCCTGGTGCAGCGGCTTGACCGGCTCGTACCAGACCCGCTCGGCGGGTACGTCGACGAGCTCGCGCTCCGGCCAGCGCAGCGCCGTCATCTTCCCGCCGAAGACCACACCGGTGTCCAGGCAGATGGTGTTGTTGAGCCACGAGGTGCTGGGCACCGGGGTGTGGCCGTAGACCACGGCGGCACGGCCGCGGTACTCCTCCGCCCACGGGTAGCGCACGGGCAGGCCGAACTCGTCGGTCTCGCCGGTGGTGTCCCCGTACAGCGCGTGCGAACGGACCCGCCCGGAGGTGCGCCCGTGGTACTTCTCGGGCAGTCCGGCGTGGCAGACGACGAGTCCGCCCCCGTCGAGCACGTAGTGGCTGACGAGCCCGTCGATGAACTCCCGTACCCGCTCGCGGAAGGCGGGGTCCTTCTCGTCCTCCCGGTCCAACTGCTCGATCGTCTCGGCGAGTCCATGGGTGTGCTGGACCTTGCGGCCCTTGAGGTGGCGCCCGAGCTTGTTCTCGTGGTTGCCCGGTACGCACAGGGCGTTGCCCGATGACACCATGGACATGACGCGGCGCAGTACCCCGGGGCTGTCGGGGCCGCGGTCCACCAGGTCGCCGACGAAGACCGCCGTACGCCCTTCGGGGTGCGTGCCGTCGACGTAGCCGAGCTTGCCGAGCAGGGCCTCCAGCTCGGAGCTGCAGCCGTGGATGTCGCCGATGATGTCGAACGGGCCGGTGAGGTGGCGCAGGTCGTTGTAGCGGCGCTCCAGCACCACTTCGGCGTGCTCCACCTCCTCCTCGCTGCGCAGGATGTGCACCTTGCGGAAGCCCTCGCGCTCCAGGCCGCGCAGCGAGCGGCGCAGCTCGCGGCGATGGCGCTGGATGACATGGCGCGGCATGTCGGCGCGGTCGGGGCGGGTCGCGTTGCGCGCGACACAGACCTCTTCGGGCAGGTCGAGGACGATCGCGATCGGCAGCACGTCGTGGCTCCGGGCCAGTTGGACGAGCTGCCTGCGGCTCTCGGACTGGACGCTGGTGGCGTCCACGACGGTCAGCCGCCCGGCGGCGAGCCGCTTGCCGGCGATGTAGTGCAGGACGTCGAAGGCGTCACGGCTGGCGCCCTGGTCGTTCTCGTCGTCGGCGACGAGGCCGCGGCAGAAGTCCGAGGAGATGATCTCCGTGGGCTTGAAGTGCGCGCGGGCGAAGGTGGACTTGCCGGAGCCGCTGGCTCCGATGAGGACCACGAGGGAGAGGTCGGTCACCGGCAGCTTGCGCGAAGTACTGGTCATGCGGCTCTCGCCTCCTTCCCGGTCTCGTTCATGGACTCGTTCGCGGTCGGGTTCCCCGACTCGTCCCCGGCCCCGTTCCTGCTGCGGGTCGGGGACCCGTCGGCTGCGGTCATCGTGAACACGGCCATCTGTGTGGGCGGCCCCACCTCGGGGTCGTCGGGCCCCACAGGGACGAATTCGACCCCGTACCCATGCCGCTGCGCCACCTTGCGGGCCCAGGAACGGAACTCGGCCCTGGTCCACTCGAACCGATGGTCGCCGTGGCGCACATGCCCGGCCGGAAGGCTCTCCCAGCACACGTTGTACTCGACGTTCGGCGTCGTCACCAGCACGGTCCCCGGCCGGGCCGAACCGAACACGGCGTACTCCAGCGCGGGCAGCCTCGGCAGGTCGAGATGTTCGATGACCTCACTGAGCACGGCCGCGTCATACCCCTTGAGCCGCTTGTCGGTGTAGGTGAGCGAGCCCTGCTGAAGCGTGACCCGTCCGGCCTGCCGCTCCCCCATCCGGTCCAGCTTCAGCCGCCGCGAGGCGATGGTGAGGGCGCGCATGGAGACATCGACGCCCACGATCTGTGTGAAGCCCACGTCCTTGAGCAGTGCCTGCACCAACTGGCCCTGGCCGCAGCCCAGGTCGAGGACCCGGTTCGCTCCGGCGGCGCGCAGCGCGTCGAGGATCGCGGTGCGCCGCTGCTCGGCGAGCGGCAGTGGCTTCTCCTCGGTGTCGGTCGTCTCGTCCACCGCGTTGTCGATGCTCTCGACGTCGAGGTCGTCCGACTCGGCGAGCCGCACCAGTTCGAGCCGCTGCATCGCCTGCCGGGTCAGCCCCCAGCGCCGCGACAGATAGCGGCTGGTGATCAGCTTCTGCTCGGGGTGGGCGGCCAGCCAGCCCTCACCGGCCCGCAGCAGCTTGTCCACCTCGTCCGGAGCGACCCAGTAGTGCTTGGCGTCGTCGAGCACCGGCAGCAGGACATACAGCTGCCGCAACGCGTCCGCCAGTCGCAACTCGCCTTCCAGAACCAGCCGTACGTACCGCGAGTCCCCCCACTCCGGAAACCGCTCGTCCAGCGGTACGGCCACGGCGTCCACACTCGCCCAGCCGAGCGGCGCGAAGAGCTTGCGCACCAGTTCCGCTCCGCCGCGCGCCGGCAGTGCGGGCACCTCGATCCGCAGCGGAAGCGGCGCCTGTGCGCGTTCGGGCCGTGCGCGGCACACACCGTTCAACGCCGACTTGAAGACCGCGCTCATCGCCACGGAAAGCAGCGAGGAGGCCGCGTACGGGCGATCGTTGACGTACTGCGCGAGTGCCGCGTCGGGGGCGCCGCCCCGGCCCTTGCCCTTGCCGCGCCGCACCAGCGCCACGGGATCCACCTCCAGCAGGAGCGCCGCTGTGCAGCGCTCGGCGGATGCCTCGGGATAGAAGACATGCGCGGTGCCGTGGGAGGTGGAGAACGTCTGCGCCTTATCGGGGTGCTTGTGCAGCAGAAAGCCGAGGTCGGTCGCGGGACGCTCCGGATTGCCGGTGGTACTGATCGTCAGGAACACACGTCCGAGTATGGTCCGGTTCACTCGCCCCCCACCAGGTATTTTCGCGTGTCTACGGCGTGGTTGCCCCTCCCTTCCCGTCGCCCGCCGCCGGTCCGCCGAGCTGCCGGGCCAGCTCCGCGACGGTCTCCGGGCCGACCCGGCAGCAGCCGCCCACCAGCCGGGCGCCGGCGTGCTGCCAGGCCCGAACTCTCCCGGGATCGAACGTGGGGGCGCCGACCCACCTCCGGCCCCCGGCATCCCACCGTTCACCGCTGTTCGGATAGACGACGACCGGTTTCCCGGCAGCCTCCGCCGCCTGCCGCACCGACCGGTCCGCATCCGCCGGGTCACAGCAGTTCACCCCGACGGCCAGCACCCGGTCATGTCCCGAGGCGAGGGCGAAAGCCGTCTCCAGCGGCTGCCCCGCCCTGGTCATGTCCCCCGACACGCTGTACGAGAGCCAGACGGGCAGCCCGCACCCTTCGGCGGCCCGCAGCAACGCCTCGGCCTCGTCGATGTCCGGCACGGTCTCCAGCGCCAGCACATCGGGCCCGGCGGCGGCCAACGCCTCGACCCGGGGCCGGTGGAACCGCTCCAGCTCCCGAACGGAGAGCCCGTAGCGGCCCCGGTATTCGCTGCCGTCCGCCAGCACCGCCCCGTACGGACCCACCGAGGCGGCGACCCAGACCTCCCGCTCCGCCCCAGCTGCGGCCCGCCGCGCCAGCCGCACACTGCGCGCGAACAGTTCCGTGGCTCCGGCACGCCCGATCCCCCTCCGCTCGAATCCCTCGAAGCTCGCCTGGTAACTGGCCGTGATGAGCACCTGTGCGCCCGCCCGCACATGGGCTCCGTGCGCCGCCTCGATCTGCTCCGGTCCGTCGGCCAGCAGCCGGGCCGACCACAGGGCGTCGGACAGATCGCAGCCCTGCGCCTCCAACTGATTGGAGAGACCGCCGTCGAGCAGCACCACTCCCTCGCAGAGGGCACGGTCCAGCGCACGAGCAGGCGGGCCATCGACCGGCGGGACGGGCTGCACGGGTGACTCCCTCCTGAGCCGGGCCTTGCACCGGCGCGGGTGTGCGGCGAGCGGTGGCCGGTCCCCCGGCCACGTGCTCGGGTGAGCTGGGACCGGTCTCCCGGCCCGGAAGAACCGGAACCGTGCCCGATTCGGGGGAACCGGCACCGATCCCCGTTCCCGTGAGCCGGGGCGGTTCCCGGCTCAGGTGAGCTGGGACTGGACCTGCGAGGAGATCAGCTCCAGATGTTCCAGGTCGTCCAGGTCCAGGACCTGGAGGTAGATCCGGGACGACCCGATCGCGCCGTAACGGCCGATCCTGTCGACCACCTCGGCGGGCGAGCCCGCGAGCCCGTTCGCCTTCAGTTCCGCCACTTCACGGCCGATGACGGAGGCCCGGCGCGCCACCTCGGCGTCGTTCCTGCCCACGCAGACCACTAGGGCATTGGAGTACACCAGGTCGTCCGGTCCGCGACCGGCCGCCTTGGCCGCCTCCCTGACCCGGCCGAACTGCTTCTCGCTGTCCTCCAGCGACGCGAACGGGATGTTGAACTCGTCCGCGTACTGGGCCGCCAGCCGCGGTGTACGCGTCGCACCGTGGCCGCCGATCAGGACCGGCACCTTGGCCTGCGCCGGCTTGGGCAGCGCGGGTGAATCGGTCAGCTGGTAGTACGTGCCGTCGAAGCTGAACGACTTGCCGATCTCGGTCGCCCACAACCCGGTGATGATTTCCAGCTGCTCCTCCAGCCTGCCGAACTTCTCTTTGGGGAAGGGAATGCCGTAGGCCTTGTGCTCCTCCTCGAACCAGCCCGCGCCGAGGCCGAGCTCGACACGACCGCCGGACATCTGGTCGACCTGCGCGACCTGGATGGCGAGCACGCCGGGGAGCCGGAAGGTCCCCGCGGTCATCAGCGTGCCGAGCCGGATCCGCTTGGTCTCGCGCGCCAGCCCGGCCAGAGTGATCCAGGCGTCGGTCGGACCCGGCAGCCCGTCCCCGGGGCCCATACGGAGGTAGTGGTCGGACCGGTAGAAGGCATCGAAGCCGAGGTCCTCGGCCGCCTTGGCGACGGTGAGCAGGGTGTCGTAGTCGGCCCCTTGCTGGGGCTCGGTGAAGATTCGAAGATCCATGCATCCATCCTGCACCGCGAACCGTTCTCCTTCCCCGCCCCGGCCTCCGTCGCTTCCGGAGTTCCCCGCCGTCACGACTGGCCCGCCGCCGAACCCGCCGGTCCGCGGACCGCGCCGTGCGGGGCGTACGGGCCGTCGCGCCCCCGGCCGCGCTCCAGATCCTGCTGCCGTTCCCGGTCCTGCTCATCGAGCCGACGGAGCATTCCGTGCACCCGGTCCATGGACTCGTCGGCCGCGTCGATCGCCTCCATGCACTGCCAGTAGAGCCCCTGCTCGTCGGTCTCGCAGGCCACCCCGACCAGGGCCATCCCCACCTCCCCGAGCAACGCGCCCAGCCCCGTCAGCGTCGCCCGAGGTTCGACGAGCTCGGAGAGCTGCGCGGCCCGCGCCACCCCGGCCCGCGCCGCCGGGTGGTCCAGTGCTCCACCGCACCTCCCGCCGATCTCGCTGAGTCCGCGCGCCTCGCCCCGTAACTCCTGGGGCCCGTCGGCCGCCAGGCGACTGCCGATCGCCTGAGCGAGCGCCTGGGCCTGCCATGCCTCGGCGATGATGTCCGGCGTGCCCCGGCTCTGCGCCAGCGCGCGCCGACTGACCCCTACAAGCCGCTCCGCTTCCATGCGTTACCCCCGTCCGTACGAAAAGCCGCTCAACTCATCCATTACCCACAGTGAGGGCGTCGGTACCGAAAAGCCAGGGGAATTCGGAAATCTGTGGACACGAAGGCGACGCGAATAAGTTGATCACTCCGAAGAGTGACGATCCCCGGTTCCAGGAGGGTCTGAGAGCTCCGAAACCGGGAATCTGGTCTCATTCCGGTCGATCTTCTCCGACAGCGCCGCCAGCGCATCGATCCCCAACACCTCGCAGAACTGCAGCAGATACGCGAGGACATCCGCGACCTCGTCCGCCACCCGGTGCGCCGTCTCAGGCCTCTCCATCACCCTCGCCGACTGCTCGGGCGTCAACCACTGGAAGATTTCGACCAGTTCGGACGCCTCGACGCTCAGTGCCGCCGCGAGGTTCTTCGGGGTGTGGTACTGCTCCCAGTCCCGTGCGGCCGCGAACGCGGCGAGCCGCTGCTGCAGGGCCCGTACATCAAGTTCTGTCACGGTTCCAGGTCTACCACCGTCACCCCGGGCGTCTCCCGGACCCGTACCGCGCCCGGTTCCGAGACCGTCCCCACCAGCCTGAGGTGCCCGGCCGCCCCGATCGGTACCGCCAGGGCCAGCAGTTCGCGCAACTGCCGTCCGTCCAGGTCACGATCGAGTCCGTCGGCCAGCACGGTGAGGGTCTGCATGGCCGCCGGCACCTCGCCCGCCGCGTCCACCGCCAACACCCCGGGGCCGTTGAGCAGCACCAGGGCCAGTGCGAGATATCTCAACTCGCCGTCGCCGAGCCGGCCGACCGGCGTGACGCCTCCATCGCCGCGCCCCACCGTCGCGCGCAGCGATCCGTCGGTGAGCCGCTCGACGCCCAGTGCGGTGACCGGCCCCGCGCATCCGGCGTGAGCGGCAGCGACCAGCCGGGCATGGCGTTGGCCGCACCGCGTGTACGTACGCTCCAGCACCGCCGCGAGGTTGTCGCAGCTCCGATGCAGCCGTCCGTCGCCCGGCGGGACCGGGGCCCGCATCCGCAGCGGCTGCGGTTCACAGGCGAAGACCGACCTCAGGGCCACGACCATCTGTTCAGCGGCGGCCAGGACCTGTAATTGCCCCTCGGTCCGGCCCGCCACCCGCAGCGGGAGCAGAGCCGTTCCGAGGCGGTCGTCGGGCAGCGGAGCGCGTGTCACCGGGACCACCCCCGCGGTGTGCCAGGCCGCCTGGACCGTCGAGCGCCCCGGGTCGCGCAAGGCGGTCGACAGCAGGGTCTCGCCGCCGCCGGTGAGCCGTTCGCCGACGATTCGGAGCGTGGGCTCCGCCTGCACGGCGACGTCGAGCCGCACCGGGCCCGCCGGGCCGTCCGTCGTGCAGCCGATGCGGAATCCGCGACGGCCCTGCGCATCGGCCGCGGCCCCTTCCGGCACACACCCCGCGGGATCGGAGAACACCTCGTCGAGCGGGTCCCCGGCGCCCAGCCGGGCCAGCGCCTCGTACGCCCGCAGCACACTCGACTTGCCGCTGCCGCCGGGCCCGGCAAAGAGTGTCACCGGGCCGATGGGGAAGGTGGCACCCCGGTGCGAGGCGTAGGCGGACAACCGTAGTTCCGTGACGACGGGGCCGGCGGAACGGACCGGTCCGCCGGCCCGCGACACGGCCCGCGGCCCGACCGGCGAACCGGAAGTCGGGGACGCGGGGCCGGGCACGGACGAGCCGTCGGCGATCACGCTGGAGGCAGGGCCGGGCATGGACACGTGGTCGGCGATCACGGCGGGAGCCGGGCCGGGCTCGGGGGTGCTCCCCGCAATCACGGGAGCGGGACCGGGCGCGGTCGTACCGTTGGGCGGCGACGGGGTGGTCCCCGGGCAGAGTGCACTCATGGGCGGACCGTAAGCAGGCCGTGGACAGGAGAACCGTTCCGCCTGAACGACCTTCCTACGATCGGGCTACGCCGAAGCGGCAACTCCGCCCGGACCGCATTCCCATGTTCGGGGGATGTCCACGGCCGTGCCCCACCCGGTCCTCATCCGTCCTGACCGACCGGTCGCCCTCGCCACCCGCCCGCAGGCCCCTCCTACGGACCGGGTACGCCCGCCGCCGTGACCCCCTCGACCTCCATGCCGACCGGTGACAGCAGGAAGACGTTCCGGTCGACCCGGTGCATCCCGCTGCCGAGTCCGAAGACGACCCCGCTGGTGAAGTCCAGGATGCGCTTGGCCACATCCGTCTCCGCGCTGGTCAGATCGAGCAGCACCGGGACCTGTGCGACCAGGTACTCCGCCACCTCCCGTGCGTCCGCGAAGACCTGGACCCGCAGCACGACGAGGCGCCGCTGTTCGGCTTCCGCCCGCTCGTCGGGGACCGTACGGTGATCGACCCTCGACGGCCACTCGTTGCGGCTGCGCAGAGGTACGACCTGGGCAAGCCCCTCCCACTGCTCGTCCGTGACGTCGTACCTGTCGTACCTGCTCACCGGACCACCCCGTCTGTGCTTCGGTCGGCGTTGCGCCGGCTGCGCTCGCTGTTCATCGGGCAATTCTCTCGTCCCTCACCCGTTCGGCTTACCACCGACACGGTTCACGGGCTGATCGACACCGCTGACGGCCCGTCCGACGTACCGTCCACGGCTTCGCGCCGGTCCGTTTCCGCCGTCATGTCGACGGGGGTGAAACGTACCGGAAGCCGGACCAGTGCGCGGTGGAACGGTCCCGGCCGCCACTTCAGTCCACTGACCGGAACGTCCAGCTCCACGTCACACAGCTGACTGGTGAGCTGTTCGATCGCGGTCATGGCGATGAGCAGTGCCGGCTGCTTGGCCGGGCATCGGTGCGGCCCGGCCGACCAGGCCAGATGGGCGCTGGTCCCGGAGCCGACCCCGGAGTCCGAAAGGCCGGGCGGTGACTGGCTGTTGGCCGCCGCGTAGGAGACCAGGAGCAGTTGGCCGGCCCGCAGGCGGACGCCATGGAAATCCGTGTCGCGGCGCGGGTAGTGGGCCGCCAGATTGGCCAGCGGCGGGTCCTGCCAGAGGACCTCGTCGATCGCCTCGTGCGCCGTCATCGCGCCGCCGTGCAGCGAGCCGGTGTCACGCGTGTCGGTGAGCATGTGCAGCAGCGCGTTGCCGATCAGATTGGTCGTCGGATCGTGGCCCGCGCTCATGATCAGAGTGATCTGACGCACAGTCTCGTCATTGTCCAGATCGGCCGGGTGCGCGAGGAGGTAGGAGGTCAGGTCGCGACGCGGACGGGCACGCCGGTCGGCGACGAGGTCGGTGACGACGTCGACGAGATCGGCGTACGCCGTGGCGGCGTCCTCGGCGGAGTTGAACATGCCGCCGATGCCGTTGACGATCCGTTCGCCGTCGCCGGGCGGTACGCCGAACCAGGTGACGAAGACGTGCAACGGAAGCCGCCTGGCGTACTGGGCGATCAGGTCGCCGCTTCCGGTGGCGGCGAATGCGCGGATGAGCCGCCGGGCGACCCGGGCGACCTCCGCCCGCAGGATGTGCGGCTCGATCAGGGCGAGGCTGTCGTTGATGGCCTCGCGGTAGCGGGCGTGCACGTCGCCGTCGCTGAAGAGCGCGGTGGGCCGGTAGCCGAGCATGGGCAGGACCGGCGAGTCGTCGGGGACGGCGGCCTGCCAGGCGCGCGGGTCCTTGGTGAAGGTGTGGGTGTCACGCAGCAGGTCGACGGCGGCCTGGTAGTCGGTGACCAGGAGGGCGTCGATGCCGGGGGCGAGCCGGACGGGGGCGAGAGGGCCGTGCGCGCGCAGGCGCCGGTAATGGCTCTGCGGGTCGGCGGCGAAGTCCGGGCCGTACAGCGCGAGGGGCTGCGGCGGCTGTACGGGCGATGTCATGACGGTTCCTCTGGCCTGGGCAATCGGGTCAGCACGTGCTCGGCCAGTGCGATCAGCGCGTCGATGCTGCCGGGGCGTTCGCGGGCGTCGCACTGCACGAGCGGGGTCTCGGGGGCGAGGTCGAGATGCTTGCGCAGGACCTCGTCGGTGTGGGCGGGTGCGTCGGGGAAGCGGTTGACGGCGACGGTGTACGGCAGTCCCTGCTCCTCGACCATGTCCATGACCGCGAAGGAGTCGGCGAGCCTGCGGGTGTCGACCAGGACGAGGGCGCCGAGCGCGCCACGCGCGATGTCCTCCCAGAGCGGGAGGAACCGCTGCTGGCCGGGGGTGCCGAACATGTAGAGCACCAGGTCGTCGAGGACCGTGAGCCGGCCGAAGTCGACGGCGACGGTGGTCGTGGTCTTGTCCGGCAGCCCCGCGGTGTCGTCGAACCGGGTGCTGGACTGGGTCATCGCCTCCTCGGTGTGGAGCGTGGCGATCTCCGACAACGTGCGGATCAGGGTGGTCTTGCCCACGCCGAAGGGACCCGTGACGACGAGCTTCATCAGGGTCCGGGCGGCCGGTGGCAGATAGCCGATACCAGTGCGGTCAGTGGAGGGAGCGGAGTCCAACGAGCAGCCTCTCGACGAGCGACCGGTCGATCTCCCCGGCGCTGGGGATGGGCGGTCGGGTGTGCAGATGTCCGGCGGCCGCGAGGTCCGTGGCCAGGAAGACGGTGGCGCTGACCGGCAGGTCCAGATGGGCCGCGCACTCGACGACGGTGAGCGCGCCCGGTTCGAGCAGCTCGCACAGCCTGCGCTGCTCCGAGCCGGTGTCCGCAGGCAGGTTTGTGCCGGTGCGTACGAGTACGGCGAGCCGGTCGAGGGCGGGACCGGCGGGCCGGGTCCGGCCGCCGGTGACCAGATAGGCGGGGATCAGACGGCGTCCGGGGCCGGGGGTCATGGCCGGGCGGTGGTGTCCGGTTGGCGGGCGGGTGCGTTCATGGCCCGGGTCAGGGCGGTGACCTGCACCTGCATCTGGTAGGCGATGTCGCCGAGCTTCGCTCCGGGTTCCGCGAACAGGGCGAGCGTGGTGTTGTTCCCGGCCGGTACGACGATGGCGAAGCCCTGGTCGGACTCGACGACCGTCTGGGCCAGGCGCGGTGCCTCGACGCCGGTGAAGGCCGTGGTGAACGCGCGGGCCGCGGCGTGCAACGTGGCGGTCATGGCGGCGACCCGTTCGCCGGATGCCCGGTCCAGGCCGGGCGACGCGCCCTCGACGAGGCCGTCGCCGGTGGCGACCACCGCGTGCTGGACTCCGGGCAGCTCCAGCAGGGGGGTCAGCACCCAGGCGAGATCACCGGTGGTGGGGGTGGGGGCGCTCACGTCTCGTCGTCTCCTTGGTCGTCGCGGCCGTCGTGGCCGTCGTGGCCGTCGTGGCCGTCCGGATGGTGGTCGTCCGCGGCCGGTACGGTTGGCTGGCCGGCGACGCTCCTGCCGTTGAGGGTGCCCTGTTGGAGTGCCGCCCAGGAAGCCTCGGCCTGTTCAGGTGTACGGGACACCCTTTCCCGGTCCCCAGTGTCCGCGGCGGGCGCGGGCCCGGCCGGGGTCGGCCGGGGCGACCGTCGGCGTCGGCTGGGCAGTCCGACGGGGTGCGGTGCGGGAGCGGGGTCCGGCGCGGCGGGGACGGGGGCGGGCCGGGAGGCCTGGGCCTGCACCGGCTTCGGGGCGAGGGCGGAGAGGCCGTGGTCCTCCTGCAGCACGGTCAGCAGATGGGCGGGGACGCGCAGGATCGTACGCATTCCGCCGAACGGCGACGCCTCGATGTGGCAGTGGAAGCCGTACTGCACGACAAGTCGGCCGACGACGGCGAAACCGGTCTGCGGTGGGTCGCCCAGCTCGGTCAGGAGTACCTCGGACGGACCGGCCAGCAGGGCGCGGGCCCGGTCGAGCGCGTCGTCGTCCATGCCGATGCCCGCGTCGTCGACGACCAGGAACGCACCACGGCCACCGCTCTGCTGGACGGTCACCTGTACATCGGTGTCGGGGTGCGAGTACGCGGTGGCGTTGGCCAGCAGTTCGGCGAGCGCGATCGCGAGGGGTTCCGCGGCACGGGCGACGAGCGCGAGCCGTTCGTCGCGCAGGTGATTGGCGACCTTGATCCGCTCGTAGCCCGCGACCCGGGACTGGGCGCCGAGCACGACCTCCACCAGCGGCGAGTTCTGGCGGGCGAGGCCCGGCCAGGCGTCGCAGAGCACGGCGGTGGACTGGGTGCGTCGCAGCGCCAGTTCGTTACGGAAGTCCAGCTGCAGGATCCGTGGGTCGTCGTACTCGTGCTGAAGCTCGTGCAACAGCTGCTGGGACTGGTTGAGCAGGGACTGGATCTTGGCGGAGGTGCCGCGCATCGCCGCGCGGGCGGCCGCGTCGACACGGCCGCGCTCCTCGACCACCGCCGTGCGGGCCGCCTGCACGGCCTCGGTGAGCAGCCGGGCGGAATCGCCGTCGACCCCGGCCGCCTCCCGCAGTCCCGGAACCGGGGCGAAGGGGTGGGAGAGGGCGAGCGCGGCGGCCGGTATTCGCTTGTGGGCCAGCTGCCGGATCTCCTCGACGAGGGCGGCGGTACGTGCCTCGGCGGACTTCGACTGGCGTTCGGCCAGCTCGGCGCGGGCCACGGCCAGGTGCTCCGAACGCGCCGCGTTCTGCGCGCGGAACGCTGCCGCCACGGCCGCGGCGACAGCGATCACCGCCACGATCCATCCCATGCCGTCACCGCGTTTCTGTTGTCGGATCGGTCTTCCGGCCCAAGCGGCGGCGGAAGCTCCGCTTACTGCTCCGCCGGACCGGCCGGCTCACGGGACTGTTCCATTTCCTGGGCGAGCACGGCGACATCGGTCATCACCTGGAGCACTCCGGGCAGTTCGGTGCCGTCGAGCTGCCGGTACTCGCTGCCGATGGTCACCACCAGCCGTTCGGGGAGCCCGAGTTCCGGATGGCGTCCCTCGCCGATGACCCGGCGGGCCGCCTCCAGCGCGGGGACCCCGGCTGCGTGGAAGGCGTGGGCGCGCTCGCGCACGTACTCCAGATACACGATGTGATCGCGCACCCCGGCCGGGTCGAGGACGGGGCCGTGCCCCGGGACGATGATCTCGGCGCCGGTGGCCAGGATCCGTTCGCAGGCCGCGATCACATTGCTCAGCGGTCCCGCCCAGTGCACGGGGTGGTCGCCGGGCTGGGCGGGCGTGGAGGAGAAGATGACGTCCCCGCTGAACACGGCGCGCTGCGCGGGCAGATGGACCATCAGGTCGCCGGTGGTGTGCGCGGACGGCAGGGCGGAGAGCTGGACCGGGTACTCCCCCAGGGTCAGTTCCAGCTCCCCGGTGAAGTAGGTGGTCGGCCGCACCGGCTCGGTCCGCGACCAGTCGAAGGGGCCGAAGTGCCGTCCGAGGTAGGCCCCGAGCGCGGTGGCCCGGTCGCCGGTGGCGACGAGGGCGTGCTGCTGCTTCGGGGTGGGCTCGTAGTGGATGTGTTCCCGGGCCTCGCGGGTCGCGATGATCTCCGCGTCGGGGAGCACGCCCGCACCCCAGAAGTGGTCACCATTCGCGTGCGTGACGATCACCCGGTCGATGGAGACGCCGTCGGGCAGCCGCTTCACGGATTCGGCCAGGAACTGGCCGGCCAGCATGGTGTCGTACGGGGTGTCGATCCAGAGGGCGCCGCGGGGCGAGACGAGCAGACCGCAGTTCGCCAGCCCCCAGCCCCGTTTCGGCGGGAGCCATGCGTACAGGCCACGCCCCAGGTCAACGACGTCTCCGCGGGTGATCGACATGGACGCGATTATGCCGACCGTGATCCGGCCACGCGTTCGAACTCGGCCACCGCAAAGCGCCATTGGCGTGAAATCGCCGCTCGCGCCACTCGGTACCGGCGGCTCGGTGACCCTGCGAGACCAGCACCCCGCACCCGCGCAGGGCACCTTACGGACAATCACTCCCAATACATCCCGGGACACCACTCGCCACCCCGGTCACCTTCCGGGCTCCCGCCAAACAGGAATGCGCCGATTACTCACCGAGCATGGCCGAAAACAATCGCATCAGGACCTCCGGTGGTGACGCCTTACAGCGCTGTCGCCGGAGGTCCCGAAACGTCTCCTGCCGTTCGTGTCAGCGGACCTGGCCGCGTTCGAAGTAGGCGATGAGCTCCGGGTCGAGGGCCGGCACGTCGTACGGCGCACCGCCCTCGCGCAGGGAACGCGTCGCGAGCACACCGGCGGCGACGCTCATCCGGGCGGCGACCGGCGAGGTGTCGGTGACGCCCCCCTCACGTACGAACCGGCAGAACTCCTCCATGATCCGGGTGTCCCCGCCGCCGTGCGAACCACCGGCGTCCGGCACCCGGTAGGTGATGTCGGCGTCGCCCCGGTATCCACTGGGTCCGGTGTTCCAGACCTTGACCTCGTCACCGGGGCCGTCACCGAAGTTCTCCAGTCGGCCCTCGGTGCCGATGACGGTGTAGTTCCGCCAGTAGTCCGGGGTGAAGTGGCACTGCTGGTAGGCGGCCACGACGCCGTTGTCGAGCTGCATGTTCATCACCGAGACATCCTCGACGTCCACGATGTGGTGCAGGTCCTTGCGGGCCGTCGGCGGCCAGTCGAACTGGCGCAGCCAGTTCGCCGGGCGCGGGGTGTCGGGCTCGCGGCGCGGCAGGTCGCCGTACACCAGGAGGTCACCGAGCGCGTTGACGCGGCGGGTGTAGCCGCCGGCCAGCCAGTGCAGGACGTCGATGTCGTGGGCGGCCTTCTGGAGCAGCAGGCCGGTGGTGCGGGTCCGGTCGGCGTGCCAGTCCTTGAAGTAGTAGTCACCGCCGTAGCCGACGAAGTGGCGCACCCACACGGTCTTGGGCTCGCCGATGTCACCGCGGGCGATGATGTCGCGCATCAGCCGCACGACGCCCATGTGGCGCATGTTGTGCCCGACGTACAACCGGGTTCCGGTCTCGTACGCGGCGCGCAGGACGTTGTCGCAGCTCTCGACGGTGATGCCGAGCGGCTTCTCGACGAAGACCGCCTTGCCGGCCCGGAGAGCGTCGATGGCGATGGTCTCGTGGGTGTCGTCCGGGGTGGCGACGATGACCGCGTCGAGGTCGTCCTGGCCGAGGAGCTCCTTGTAGTCCTCGACCGCGACATCGGTGCCGAAGCGCTCGGCCTCACGCTGCCGCACCTCGGGGTCGAGGTCGCAGACGGCGGTGATCGCCGAACCCTCTGAGGGGTGGTGGGCGGACATCGCGATGGAACGGCGCAGGCCGAGCCCGATGACGCCGAGTCGCAGGTCTGACACGGTGGTCCCTTCTGTCTGTACTGGTGGTGCGGGCGTGTGCGCGGTGATGGAGCGGGCGGCCGTACCGGTGGGTGCGGCCCTGTCCGCGGTGGTACCGGCCGGGACTACTTACCGGCGAGCGAGGCTTCATACTCGGCGCGCATCGTGTCACCGCCGCCGGAGCGCCACTTGCGCAGCTCCTCCTTGTAGGCGGAGATCGGCTTGCGGCCCGCGATGATGTCCTTCTGGACGTCGCTCATCGCCGTGGTGAGCGAGGCGCCCTTGCTGGTGTACGTGTCGGAGAAGTGACCGCTGACCGGATTCGACTGGTTGATCTTGAGGAGCTCCTGCTGCCGGCCGTGGATCCGTCCGGCCAGCTCCGCCTTGCCGGGTAGGTAGATGTACTCGGGACCGGCGGCCAGGAAGGCGAGCGGCATGGCGGTGGTGACCGCCTCGGCGTTGCCCTTGTCGGTGAGCTCGACATCGCCGGCGGACGTACGGGTGAAGTGCTTGCCCTCGATGCCGTTGTCGAGGAAGAGCCGCTCCTCGGTCCCGAAGGGCGCGGCCAGGTAGTCGAGTACGCCCAGCAGCATCTTGACCCGCTTGTCGTCGGCCTTCTTGCTGATGGCGGTGTAGCCGACGGAGCCGTATCCCATGCTGTACCGCGGGTTCGCGCCGGGCTTGGCGGCGAAGGGCACGATGACGCCGAACGGGAAATCGTACGTCTTGGCGTCCACCAGGAAGCTGGGGAAGGACTGCACATAGGCGCCCAGCGAACCCTGCGCCATCTTCTCCATGGTGGTGGAGAGATTGGGGTCGGGCCAGAAGAGACCGGCCTTGGCCACCTTGACGCCGAACGCCAGGGCCTCCTGGTACTCCTCGGTCTCGTACATGTGAGTGAGCTTGCCGCCCTCCAGCCGCCAGCTCGCGGGGGCGCCGAACCACTGGCCGAACATGCCGACATGGTTCACGTACGCCGGCTCCAGGACGTACTTGTTGCGCTTCGCGTCGAGAAGCTCCTTGCCCTTGGCGAGAAAGTCCTCGGCGCTGGTGAACTCGGCTCCGCCGACCGGCTTCCAGAAGTCCTCGTTGACGACGTAGACCTGGCCCATGGAACCGTAGGCGACGGTGACGCCGCGGATCTTGCCGTTGATCACGGCGGTCTTCCAGGCGGTGGTCGGCAGGTTCGCCAGGTTGGGGTAGGCCTTGACCGCGTCGCCGGACAGATACGGCGTGAGGTCGTGGAACTTGGCGTCGAGCAGTTCGGGCACCCGCTGGATGCCCTGGTTCGGGGGGAACCAGACCAGGTCGGGGATGTCACCGCTGGCCATCATGGCGTTGAACTTGGTGAGGTAGGCGTCGACGCCCTGGTCGACGACGATCGTCATGTCGAACCGCGCCCCGAGACGCTTGTTCAGCTCCTGCCAGTAGGCGTTCTTGGCCTGCGGCGGCGCGGGCGTGGTGAACGTCTCGGTGAGGGCTGTGATGCGGCTGCCGTCGCCGGGCGCCTTGGCCACGGACCTGGTCAGCTTCTTCGGGTAGCGCAGATACGTGGCGTCCAGCCCGGCCGCGTTGCCCGCGAGGTCGGCCGGAGCGGTCTGCGCGGCGACGTACGTCGGGAGCTTCAGCTTGGCGGACGCCTTGGCTCCGCCCTTGCTGACAGTGGCGCCGCTGCCGCACGCGGTCAGGGACGTCAGACCGGCCACGGTCAGGCCGGCGATCCCCGCCGCGCCCATGAAACCGCGCCTGGACAAGTTGGTGGACATGGGGGTGCTCCTTGGAGGGTGTGAAGTGCGTGGGGCGATGTCCGGGTGGGCGGATCAGCCCTTGATCGCCCCGGTGAGGACGCCCTTGACGAAGAACTTCTGCAGGAAGGGATAGACGCAGAAGATGGGCACGATGGCGATGATCAGTACGGCCATCTGCAAGGAGGTCGCGGGCGGCACCGCGTGGACGCCCATGGCCTGTGCGTTGATGCTCTGGCCGTTGAGGACGTAACTGCGCAGGATCACCTGGATGGGGAACTTGCTGGAGTCGTTGAGGTAGAGGACTGCGTTGAAGAAGCTGTTCCAGTAGCCGACCGCGTAGAAGAGGCCGACCACGGCGAGGACCGCCTTGGAGAGCGGGAGGACGATCCGCAGCAGCACGGTCAGCTCACCCGCGCCGTCGATCCGCGCGGCGTCGTACAGCTCCTCGGGAATGCTCTGGAAGAACGAGCGCACGACCACGATGTTGAACGCGTTGAGCAGTACGGGAAGGATCAGCGCCGCGTAGGTGTCGAGCATCCTGAACTGCTGGACGGCCAGGTATGTGGGGATGATGCCCGGCGCGAAGAGGAACGTGCCCAGCACCAGCAGCAGGATCGGCTTGCCGAGGACGGTGCCGGGACGTGAGGTTCCGTACGCGATCATCACCGTACACGCCAGGCTCAGCGCGGTGCCGATCAGCGTGATGCAGATGGAGACCAGGGCGGCCTGGGTGACCACTCCGCCGGAGAGGATGACCCGGTAGGCCTCCAGCGTCGGGTGCTTGGGCAGCAGGACGTAACCGCCGTTGGCGTTGAGCTCCTCGCGTCCCGCGAGGCTGGTACCGATGGCGAGGACGAACGGATAGAGCACGATCACGGTCAGGACGACCAGTGCGGCCGCCTTGGCGCCCTGCCCGTACCAGTGGGGCCGCTCCATCCACGGCGGGCGGCCGGAGGAGGCTCGGCGGCGCTCGCCGCCACGGGGGCCGAAGCGGGCGGTTCGCAGCCGTGACGCAAGGGTCTGCTGACTCATCGGTACACTCCCTGCTCACCGAAGCGGTGGGCCAGCTTGTTGGCGGCGAGGATGAGGGCGAATCCGATGACGCCCTTCATGAGACCCGCGGCCGTACTCATCCCCCAGTCGCCGTCGATGACGCCGTGGAAGTAGACGTAGGTGTCCATGACTTCGGAGGCGTCCGGTCCGACGGCGTCGCGCTGCAGGATGATCTGCTCGAAGCCGACCGAGAGGATGTCGCCGAGGCGGAGGATCAACAGCATGAGGATCACCGGCCGGATGCCCGGCAGGGTGATGTGCCAGATCCTGCGCAGCCAGCCGGCCCCGTCCATGGCGGCGGACTCGTACTGCCCCATGTCGATCGAGGCGATGGACGCCAGGAAGATGATCGTCCCCCAGCCGCAGTCCTTCCAGATGGCCTGGGCGGTGATCAGCAGCTTGAAGGTGCCCGGGTCCGTCATCACATTGCCGATGTTGACCCCGTGCTCCATCAGGAGCGTGGTGACCGAACCCGCGCCACCGAGCACCTGCTTGAACATCGCGACCACGACGACCCAGGACAGGAAGTGCGGGAGGTACACGACGGTCTGGATGAACCGCTTGATCTTCTCGCTGATGAGCGAGTTGAGCAGCAGCGCCAGCGCGATCGGCGCGGGGAAGTAGAGCAGCAGCTGGATCGCGGTGATCTGCAGGGTGTTGGAGACCGCGCTCCAGAAGTCCGGTTCGGCGAGCAGCGCGGTGAAGTTCGCGAGCCCGACGAACGGGCTCTGCTTGAAGCCCAGGAACGGCTGGTAGTCCTGGAAGGCGATGACATTGCCCGCGAGCGGCAGGTAGAAGAAGAGCGCGAAGTACAGCACCCCCGGCAGACAGAAGAGCAGCAGCGCTCTGTCCCGCTTGAGACGCTGCCGGAGCGGCTGCCGTATTCGTATGTCTTTGCGCTTCTTCCCGGCGGGTTGATCCGCGTCGTCGCGGTCATGGGGCTGCGGCACAGGCGACCGCACGGCCGAGACCGGCGCATCTGCCATCGTCACAGGCACCTCCAGGGCTGATGGAGCAAGGGAGCGTCCCGCGCGTCCACGGAGGCGGCCCGCACCATCGTGGGTGTGGCCTGCGCTCCTTCGCGGCAACAGGCACATAGTTCACGACGGTGCACCTGGATGGCAAGACTTGTTCATTTCACAGAGGTAACGAACATCTATTGGCATAGAAAAAGTTTCCCCGCGAACCGGGGAGGCGCGCCGAGCGACCACACAAGACCCGAAATAGGGCACAGAAGCGGCATAGAAGTGGCAGCGAACGGCCCATCAGGAGCCCTGGTCGACCAGGCGGGTTCCGGCCATATGGCGATCCTTGGTGCTCGATCATGCGCCGAAGATCACCTCTAGCAACATCCTCAAGCAGGTACGCCCCTCCCGCCGCTCCGCCCGGCTTCGGGCACACGCTCACCAGAACGGCGGGCCGCCACCACATGGGTGACGGCCCGCCGTTCGGACGAGCGGTTCAGACAGCGATGACGGTGACGCCGGCCTCCGTGAAGCGGGCGGTCGCCTCGGGCGTGATCCCCTTGTCGGTGACCAGGAAGTCGACCTGCCCGAGATCGCAGACCCTGGCGAAGGCCCGCTTGCCGATCTTCGAGGAGTCGGCCGCCACGACCACCCGTTGCGCCTGCTCGGCGAGCAGCCGGTTGATGCTGGCCTCGCCCTCGTGGTGGACGTACGCGCCGCGCTCGGTGTCGATCGCGTTGACGCCCAGCACGGCGACGTCCAGCGTGATCTCGCCCAGCACCCCACTGGCCAGCGGACCCGTCAGCTCGTACGACTGCGGCCTGGCCACTCCGCCGGTCACCACGATCTTGATCTGCGGCCGGATCACCAGCTCGTTGGCGATGTTGAGTGCGTTGGTGACAACGGTCAGGGTCGGCTGACCGCCCATCCCCGTCGCGGTGTCGCCGACGACGTCGGAGCGCACCGCCAGCGAACGGGCGACCTCGGTCAGTGTCGTACCACCGGTCAGCCCCACCACCTCGCCCACCGCCACCAGCTCGGAGACGGCGCGGCCGATGGCCTGCTTCTCCGGGGCGTGACGGCCGGTCTTGTAGCGCAGGGCCAGTTCGTAACTGACACCGTGCGCGACCGCGCCCCCACGGGTACGCGTGAGCAGCTGCTGTTCGGCGAGCTGGTCCAGGTCGCGGCGGATGGTCGCGGCCGAGACATCCAGCGTGGCGGCGGCGTCCTCGACCTCCACGCGGCCGTTCTTACCGACAAGTTCCAGCAGCGCGTTCCACCGGGCATCCCTGGACAAGAGAACTCTCCTTACGAACCCGGGCTTCAGGCACCCATCCCCTTGGGTACGGTCACCGGACACGCGCAAGCGTCGCACAAGGCTCCGCCCAGTCAAGCCTCCTGCAAACAGGATGCTTGATAATGCTCGCACATCGCGTATAGCGTGCGTAAACGAGCATCCCACTACGGATACGGAGTGCAAAAGTGTCATTTGTCGAGATCGAGACGGCCAGTCAGCCGGAGTGCTGGCGCCGCGCCGCCGAGCTGGCCCAGACCCAGGCGGCCGCGCTGCCCGCCACCGGTGAGCGCATCGCGGTCGTCGGCTGCGGCACCTCGTTCTACATGGCCCAGGCCTACGCCGCGCTCCGCGAGGGGTCCGGTCAGGGCGAGTCCGATGCCTTCGCCGCCTCGGAGTTCCCCTTCGGGCGCGGCTACGACCGCGTCGTCGCCCTCACCCGCTCGGGCACCACGACCGAGGTGCTGGAACTGCTCGACCGGCTCCGTGGTGTCACCCGCACCGTGGCCATCACCGCCGATCCGAACACTCCGGTCATGACGTCCGCCGACGATGTCGTCGTGCTCGATTTCGCCGACGAGCGGTCCGTCGTGCAGACCCGGTTCGCCACCACGCTGCTCACCCTGCTCCGCGCCCACCTCGGTCTGCACACGGACGCCGTGGTCCGCGACGCGGAGACCGCGCTGGCCGAGCCGCTGCCCGAAGGCCTGCTGGACTGCACCCAGTTCACCTTCCTCGGTCGCGGCTGGACGGCGGGGCTCGCCAACGAGGCCGCGCTCAAGATGAAGGAGGCCTCGCTGTCCTGGACGGAGGCGTACCCCGCGATGGAGTACCGCCACGGCCCCATCAGCATCGCCACCACCTCCACCGCGACCTGGATGTTCGGCTCCGCCCCCGAGGGTCTCGCCGAGCAGGTCCTCGCGACCGGTGCCCGCTGGGTGGAGAGCGACCTGGACCCGCTGGCCGAACTGGTGCGCGTCCAGCGTCTGGCGATCGCCCGCGCCGCCGCCCGTGGCCTGGACCCGGACAACCCCCGTCACCTGACCCGCTCCGTGGTGCTCGCGGACGCCTGACCGACCGATGGACATCGTCGAGCGCGCGTTCAGCGATCCGGGCGGGAGCGCTCGCGGGAGGACCCACGAAACCCCTCACGAGGCCCCTCGACCGGGCGTTCGCGAGGGGTTTCTCGCCATGCCCGCGCACGGCCCGGTCCGGGACGACGGGGTCGGGGTGCTCGTCCTCTCCGGGTCCAGCGGGCGCATCGAGGACGAGCGGTGCCGCGTCCTGGCCCGGGAGGGCATGGCGGCCCTGTCGATCCGCTGGTTCGGCGGGCTCGGGCAGCCGCCCGGCATCTGTGAGGTCCCGCTGGAGACCTTCGCACCCGCCATCGAACTGCTCCGCGCGGGTGGCGCCCGGCGGATCGGAGTCCTGGGCGTGTCCAAGGGAGCCGAAGCCGCCCTGCACCTGTCCGTGCTGCTGCCCGGCATCGACGCCGTGGTGGCACTCTCTCCCACCTCGGTGACCTGGGCGAACGTCGGCCCCGGCCTGGATGGCCGGACCCGGCCGCACCGGTCCTCCTGGACCTGGCGGGGCGACCCGCTGCCGTTCGTGCCACTCGACGACGCCTGGGCGCCGACGCCCGCACGGCCGACGGACGCTCCGGTCGCCGTCCGAGGCTGGTACGAGCGCAGCCGGCGGACGTTCGCCGACCGCGTCGATGCGGCGACGATCGCCGTGGAGAAGGCCGCGGCGGAACTCGTCCTGGTCGCGGGCGGGGACGATGCGATGTGGCCCTCGCTGCCCTTCGCCGAGGAACTGGCCGCCCGTCGCCGGACGGCCGGCCTGCCGGTACGGATGATCAGCGGCCCCGACGCGGGCCACCGCCCGCGGTTCCCGGGCGAGAGCCCGGCTCCCCCCTCCGCGTCGTTCCTGTACGGAGGCTCACCCGCGGCGGACGCCGCGCTCGGGGCGGAAGCCTGGCCCCATGTACTCGACGCGCTGCGCGGCGGTCGCCGGAGCGGAGCCTGACGCGCGTGCACGCCGCGGGGCGGACATGGGACGGGCCGTCAGGCGGGGGACGCGGACGTGCGGGGGCCCGCGGACATCCCGGCCGCAGGCCCCCGCGCCAACGGCGCCGGTCCGGTCAGGACTCCTCGAAGTAGACGTCCAGGACCGCGTCGAGTTCCTCCTCCCACCGCTTGAGGTCGCTCCTGGCCGGTGCCTCGACCTCGGCGTTGAACCATCGACGGGTCGACATGTGGACCGTGACGGTGAACCGGCGGCCGAACCGGGGGGACTTCACCTCGACCGCGCCGATCTCGTCCCAGCCGAACTCGGCCTCCTGGTCGTCCAGCCGGAACGTGACGCCACCACGGTCCGCGGCGATCGATCCCCGACGGTCGCTCACCTGGAATGCGGGGCCCTCCTCCGCCTCCTTGTCGTCGGCCGCCGCTTCGGCGGCGGCCACCCCGTCGGCTGCCGCGTCCTCGGACACGCTCTGCGCGACGGCATCGTCGGGGGCGACGGCACCGGGGGGCCGCTCCCCCGTCCGTTCCTGGTCTGTCTGCTCCTCGTCCGTGTGCTCCCGGCTCGTCCCCGGTTCGCTCGTATCAGGCTTTCCGGCAGTGACGGGGGCCGTGAGACCAGGGATGTACGCCGGGTCTGTCCCTGCGGCGTACCCGGGCTGAGTGTTCGGATCTATGCGCTGCTCCACGGCGGGCAGTATGGCCGACGAACCTGTACGAGACCAGTGACCACCGCGCCGTGCGCCCGTCTCCCCCCGCGGGAACCTCCGAACGCACCCTTGAACGCACCCGATCGCGCCCCCGGAAGTGTCTGGCCACGCATCTCGGAACGCGCCTTCGGCCATGGCTTCGGAACCACGTCACCGTCCCCGCGCGGCCAGAAGTTCCGTCACCCGGTCCAGCGGAAGCGCGGGAACGTGATGACCGGCCCGGCCGGTCATCGAGTGAGCGCCGGTGAGCACGTTGAGCACCGCCTCCTCGACCGACTCGACCACCGCACCGTAGAAGGGATCCATCCGGCCCCAGGGGACGAAGCGCATCGACTCGTACGGTGCGCTGCCGTCGCCTTCGGGAAACGTACTGGTCAGTGCGGACGGGTTGGCCGTGGAGAACGCCAGGAAGAGGTCACCGGAGAAATGGCTGCCGGTGGTGCCGGTGCGGGCGAGGCCCAGCGTCACCCGACGGGCCAGTGCCTTGCACTGCCCCGGCAGCAACGGCGCGTCGGTCGCCACCACCACGATCACCGAGCCCGCGCCGGGCGGCACCGGGCGCTCCGCACCGGGCTCCGGTTCGGCCGCGGACGCCTCGACCGGATCGGCCAGCGCGCGCCCGACCGGCACGCCGGCCACGACCAGTTCCTTCCGTGCGCCGAAGTTGGCCTGCACGAAGGCGCCTACGGTGTACCGGTCCTCGCCGTACTCCACCACCCTCGAAGCGGTCCCCGAGCCGCCCTTGAAGCCGTAGCAGCGCATGCCCGTTCCGCCGCCGACGCACCCTTCCTCGACCGGACCGGAGACCGCGGCCTCGATCGCGGCCGCCGCGTGGCGGGGCTCCACGGCCGAGCCGTGGATGTCGTTGAGGTGGCCGTCCCAGGTCTCCGTGACCACCGGCAGCAGCCATTCCGGCGCCATGCCGCCGCAGTTGGCGCGCACCCAGTCGACCACGCCCCGGTGCACCGGTCCGACCGCGTACGTGTTGGTGACGACCACAGGAACGGCGAGCGAGCCGCTCTCCTCGATCCACGTGGTCCCGGTCATCTCGCCGTTGCCGTTGAAGGAATGCCAGCCGGCCGCGCAGGGTGTGCCCACGCCGTCGCGACCGCGCGGCAGGAGCGCCGTCACCCCGGTGCGTACGTCGTCGCCCTCGACGAGGGTGACGTACCCGACCTCGACACCGGGCACGTCCGTGATCGCGTTCCACGACCCCGGCTCCCCCGTCAGCGGGATGCCCAACTCACGTGCGCGCTTGCGGTCTTGGCTCATGCCTTGTCGGCTCATGCGGTCTTGACTCATGCGGTCAGAGATTACGGGCACACCCATGCGTCCGACGAGACACGGGCCGGCGCCTCCGCCGACCGCGCACCGGAGGCGCGCTGACCGGCAACCGTTCTCGCGGTGTCCTCAGGCGTCACCCCGGAGTGTGCGCGCCGCGCCCGCCAGGGATTACGGGACAGCCCTTACCCGGTGTGTGCGTCCCTCTCGTTGGCCACGGCGATCGTGGTGGCCACGAGGCCGTCCGCGACCAGCCAGCGGCCACGGAAGGCCGTCGGGGCCGCCACTGCCGCGGTGGCCGGGCCCGGTGCCGTGGCGGGGACCAGCAGTTCGGCGGTGAAGGTGCCGTCCGTGCGGAGCTCAATGTCGGCCTGTTCGAAGCCGAGCCAGCGGTGGGTGAGCGGGAACCACGCCTTGTAGACGGTCTCCTTCGCGCTGAACAGCAACCGGTCCCAGCGGATCTCGGGTGATGTCTCGCGCAGCCGGCGTTCCCGCTGCCGTTCCGTCGCGAGGGAGATGGCCTCAAACACCCCGTCGGGCAACGGGTCATGCGGTTCGGCGTCTATGCCGACGGTGAGCACATCCGCCCGGCGGGCGACCACGGCGGCCCGGTAGCCGGCGCAGTGGGTCATGCTTCCGACCACGCCTCGCGGCCATACCGGCGCCCCGCGTTCGCCCTTCAGAATGGGGACGGGTGCGAGACCGAGCTCACCGAGCGCACGGCGGGCGCACCATCGCGCGGTGGTGAACTCCTTGCGCCGGGACTCCACCGCGTTGCGGATCAGCTCTTCCTCGCCGGGGAAGAGAGCGGCGTCGGGCGGGTCCGAGAGCGCCTCGGCCACGGTCACCTGGGACGGCAGAATCTTCTCGATCACGTTCTCCCTCGCACCTCCGGTCGGTCCATCCTCCACGTCGTCCCTGAAGTCTGCCCAAAGACTGCGGGCTTCTTGACACGTCAGCGGTGCTCTGGCCGATATTCTCCCGGCGGGCAATCCGTCCGCACCCGCCCAGTTCATGACGAACCGGACCGGTGGTCCTTCGATGTGCCGCTCGATGCGATGTCACCGGGCGGTGCACCCGATGTCACGTCAGGGCAGAGGGCTCCGGTTTCGACTCGGCGAGGCTCGGCCAACGGATCTGCGTGGCACACAGGGACACGAGGACGGCCGAGACGGCAACGGCGCCCATGCCCCACACCAGGCTGCCGGCGCCGGCGATGAAGCCGATCACCGCAGGTCCGGCCAGCAGGCCGGTTGTTCCCATGGCGGCGACCAGGGCCAGCGCGTCCGTGCCCTGTCCCGCGGCGGCGACGTAGATGCACGGGGTCACGGCCGCGACGCCCAGTCCGACGCAGGCGAACCCGATCAGCGTCGGCACCACACCGCCGACCAGCAGGGCCAGCGCCAGCCCCGCGCCGGCCACCGCGCTGCCCACCCGGACGATGCGTCCGTCGCCCCAGCGGCTGCGCCAGCCGTCGGCGAAGATGCGGGCCAGCACCATCATGACCGAGACGACCGCGATGCCCATGGGTGCCAGTTCCGATGCCGCGTTGACGACGTCCTTCATGTAGAGCGCGGACCAGTCGTTCATGGCGCCTTCGGTCACCGTGCCGAACACCATGGCGCAGCCCATCCACAGCGTCACGCGAGACGGCCTGGTCAGCTTGCGACGGCTCCTCTTCGGGGCCGGGGCCTGCCGGTCCTCCGTCATCAGCAGTCCCGACCGCGTGAGTCCGACCAGCAGCAGAAGAAGGACCGCGGCCACACCGAAATGCGCCGAGACGGCCGGGGTCAGCATGTTCATACCGGACGCGAGCAGGGCGGCGCACAGCGAACCGGCGCTGAACGTCGCGTGCAGTTTGGCCATGGCGGTCCGCCGGTAGGTGACTTCGAGGGCGGCTCCTTGCGCGTTCATCGCGACATTCAGGCTGCCGACAGCGACGCCGTCGCAACAAATGATCACGAGAGCGACCGGATAGTTCGGTGCCACGGCCAGCGCGAGCAGGAGCAGGCTCAGGCAGACGGCCGACAGGACGGCGAGACGCCGGGATCCCAGCCGCCTCATGAGTATCGCCACGAGCGGGAACGACGCCGCCGCGCCCGCACCGCATGCCATCAGCAACAGGCCGAGTTCCGCTTCTGTCAGGTCGAGCCGCGCCTTGAGCGTGGGAAGCCGCGACGCCCAGGTGGCGTACTGGAAACCAAGAAAACAGAACAACGCTGCGATGGCCAGCTGTGCTCGGCGGAATTCATCACGAACGCCAAACATATGAGATCAGCCTACTTCGTCTTCCAGAGGTGCCCCGTACAACGGATCATTGGCTGAGGGCTGTCCCGTAATCCGTGGCGGGCGCGCGACGACAGCTACCGCACCGGGCACCGCCCTGGACATGTACACCGCATCAGCGCCATAACCCCTCGGAGGAGCGAACTCGTGATGGGCTCTGTATCCGTTCGCCGACCAGAAGTCGTCGCTTCCTGAAACGGCGATCAGGGATATCCCTTCATATCCCTTCGCGCCCGCCACCGCCGTGAAGTGATGCAGGAGATGCTTCGCCAGGCCTCTGCAACGGAACTCTTCGGCGATCACGAGATCATGCAGATGCAGGTTGCGTGAATGGAAGACGATGTCTTCCATTCGGTTCAGATCCGGATACTCGAACATCGGGTAGGGCAACGCCAACAGATAGCCCGCCAACCGCTTCTCGCAGTCCAGTACGAAGCACGTGGCCGGCGAGGCGTGGGCCCTGGACTGCAGCGCGGCCCGCCCCTCGGACAGCCCGTCGCCGGTGTACGCGCCGGCTTCCAGCGTCGCGATGCCGTCCCAGTCCTCGTCGGATATATGCCGTATGCGCACGTCGTACCTCATCCTTCCAGCCCTTCCACGGACATCTCGGTGCCGGAAGACGGTCCCGGGTGCCGCCGGCCCTTTCGACTCCCGCGTTCGTCGTCATGTCCGCCGCGTATCCAGGTGTCGTGTATCCAGGTGTAGGGAATCGGCTGGAAACCGTTGAATCCCTGTGTCATATAACTGGTGGCATAGGCGCCACAGCAGAGCACCCAGACCGGATCTCCCGACGCGGCCGACTCGGGCACGGGAACGAGGTTGTGTTCGTGGGCGTAGGCGTCGTCACTGTCGCAGGTAGGGCCCGCTACGACAGCCGGCACATATTCCGCGTCCGGGTGGGAGGGGAACACCAGCCTGTACTGCAACTGGTCCATCTCGTACAGGCCGTTGAACTTCCCGCAGCTCAGGTACAGCCAGTGCTGCCGTTCGCCGTCGATCTGCTCTCTGGACGTCAGCCGTGACACATGTGCCCTGATGGCGCCGTGGTCGGCGACCAGATGACGTCCCGGCTCCATGAGGAATTCCAGCGGGGATTCCGATATGTCCCCGAGCCGCTGCATTCCTTCTCGGATCACGGCGAATATCTTGTCCACCGGAGGATCCAAAGGCCTGCCTCGGCTGTCGAGATATCCGAGAGCCGGCAGGCCGCCACCGAGATTGATGTGATCCAGAAGGATCCCCCGCCGGTTCAGTGACGTGATCACATCGGCAAGACACTCGAAAGCGTCCTGCCACGCTTCGGATGTCATCTGCTGCGACCCGACGTGGACGGAGAGGCCGGACGGCGTCAGACCCGCCGCCCCTGCCGCTTCCATCACGTGTACCGCGTCGGTTCCCGAGCAGCCGAACTTCCGGCTGAGACCCCAGAGCGCACCGTCGCCGCTGGTGGCGAGTCTGCAGAAGACGCGGGAGCCGGGGGCATGGGCCGCCAGGGCTGCCACGTCCGCCAGGCTGTCGGTCGCGAAATCCCTGATGCCCAGAAGGTACGCGTCACGAATATTCTGGTCGGACTTGATGGTGTTGCCGTAGTGGATCCGGCCGAGCGGTACACCGGTCCTCAATGCCTGCGCGATTTCCTGGGGACTTGCCGCGTCGAAGCCGGATCCGCTGTTCGCCAGACAGGCAAGGACCTCGTCCACGGGGCAGGCCTTCATGGCGAAGCGGACGGATATGCCCGGCAACTCCCGTAACAGCGACTCGTATTGCGCTTCGATTCCCGCGAGATCGAAGACGATGTGATCCTCGGTGGCTGCCGCAAGCGCGGCGCGCAGGGATGCGTTCAGGTGCATGATGAGGGTCCGGTCCCCGCTACCCGCGCGGCCGGGGTACGCCGGTGGACCTGCTCGCCCGCACGAGCGGTGCCCACGCTTCGATCAGCAGGGCGAAGTCCTCGATGTCCTCCTGGGCTTCTTCGAGCAGCCGTGGGCCGCGCGACTCCAGGAGGCCGGCGAACTCCGCGTATCTGCCGCCCAGTTTCCGGTAGGAACGATCGAGGACGTCCAGGCGGTGTACGTTCTCCTCCCGGTCCGAACGGGCGCTCTCCCTGACGAGTTCGGCGATCGTGTCCGCCCGGACGTGATGCCGGTCGTCGAGCAGTGACGCGCCGGCCGCCGCCATCCTGGCGTAGACGAAGTTGAAGTAGAGCATCGACAGGAAGAACTTCGTCAACCGCGTCTGATAGGTCATGAAGCCCGCGTCGGTTCTGCGCTCGGGGGTGTAGAAGTTGACGATGTTGCGGTTGTGCAGGACGCCGGGCAGTGTGCCGTCGTGCACCAGGTGCATGAGGAAGTAGTCGCTGCCGATGGTGTCGGTCGCGGGAGGCAGCGGCACGCGTTCGTACACCTCGTGCTGGAAACTGATGTTGCACATGTCCACGCGCATGGGATCGACATGGGTCAGGGTCGAGCGATCGCGGACGAAGACCTCGGCGCCCGCCCCAGTGAAGGATGCGTCGACCAGGGCCCTCTTCGCCTCGTCCGGCCACTGAAGAGGGGCCCACAGGCTGACGACGTCGTAGTAGACGTCGCGGTCGAGCCGGGAGATCTCGCTGATGTCCACCGACAGCTCACCGACGAAGGAACTGCCCACCATCGCCACCGGCTTGTGCCCGTGCTCCGGCGCCAGAGCGGTCTCGGACACACCGGATGCCGCGTCGAACGCCGTCTTTCCGAGCGAGGTGAGCTCGTGGTGAACGGGAAAGACGGGCTCGCCGTTCAGTTGCTGATAGCGGCTGTCCGAATCCCTGCGATGGACCGACTCGCATCCGAGCGCGCTGCCGATCAGGAACGCGCGATTGGTACAGGCGCCGTAGGAGACACCGGCCGGGAGCATGAGGTCGAGCATCAGCTCCGGCTTGACGACCCCCGCCTGCCGGATCACGCGCCGCAGAAACCCCCTCTGTGCCGCCTCGTCGAGGTGGTGCACGATCACATTCGGTGCCCGGTGCGCATCGCGGACGGCTCCGGCGTGCTCGGCGAACGCCGCTTCGCCGGAGGAATCCAGGATCAGCAGATGCACCTCGACATCGAAGTGACGGGCCGCGTAGTCCGCTTCCTCACCCAGGGCCGATATCGTCGCGGCACACGCCCTGTTGGTGGGAAGGGTCAGGCAGATTCTGCGCATGCCGGCTCTCCGGTCGATCGTTCGCATTCCTGCCCGTTCCAGGACGTGAGGCCGAGCAGCTTCTCGCCGAGTTCGTTCAGTGCCGCGGTGCCGTATCGCCGGGATTCGTGCGTCGTGGCGTCGCCGACCAGCGTCTTGTTCCAGTCCGGTGTGCTGAGGTGCCGCCACGATTCGACCCGGGACCGCCTCAGTGCGTCGTGCGGCTCCAGCGCGGGCATCATGGAGAGGTACTGGACTGCGCGAACACCGCGCTCCGATGTGTTGCGCGCCACGCCGTGCGCGAGCAGACCGTTCCAGATCAGCAGGTCACCGGCTTTGAGTTCCGGTCGGACCACGGGGAACTCCGCCCGGTCGGCGTCCGGCCTGATCGGATCACGGTCCGTCGGCTGAGCGACCTTCCACTGTTCGAACTGCCGGAAGAGCTCGGGCGAGCACTGGAAGCCCCCCAGTTCCGGCTGAGTGTCGTTCAGCGCGATGAGCCCCTGGACCCGCTGCGGCAGAACACCGAGCGTGGTGTCGACGTCCCAGTGGAGCTCGATGTCGAACCCCTTGTCCGTGGGCGCGATGAGCGCACGGTCGCGGTTCTTGACGTTGGGCGGGTTGAGATTGAGCCGGTCCAGGGTCACCCACAGCTCTTCGCAGTCCCACACATCGACAAACGCGTCGTATACGCGCTGCGCCTGCCGGCTGTCCCAGATGAGCTGGTGGTGGTACGCCTCGACGAACCCGTAGACATGCAGTTCCTTGTCCAGATCGGACCGGAACGGCTTGTCCTCGTACCAGCTGTCGGGCCGGGCCGGATCGAGCCCCTGAAAATCCCAGGTGAATTCGAGCAGGCGCCGCGCCGCGTCAGCGGGAATCGCCTTCCGCACGATGACATACCCATAGGTCTGCCAACAGGCGAAGTCCTCATCGGACAGCACGCGGAGCTCTCGCGTCTTCCGGATGTCCCGCAACGGCGTCTGCGCCAGATATGACTCACCGTCCGAGCTGAAGTACGGGCGCTCCGAAGGGGCTCGATGCAGATATCGGTCAGGCGTCGGCATGCAATCACTCCAAGGTTCGCGTTCTCAAAGCTGGGCGGAACAGCGGCTTCCGCAGCGGTTCCCGTACCGGGCGCCGCACCGTGGCACGTGCCGGATGAAGTGGCTGACGCGGCTGGCCGCCCGGTCACGGGCCGGGCCGAGGCCCACCGCGCGCGTCCGATTCCGCGGAAGGGTGGAAGGTCGGGGGAGAGACCCGCCGCGTCGCAGGGCGATGGCGCGACCGGGGACGGATGTCGACCGCGCCGCCCCGTCATCCGGGATCAGCGCCGGAGCGGAGAGCGTGAGGCGACTACGGGCCGAGGACGGTCACTGGGCGTTCCCGCCTGTCGCGGCCCCGCGTCGGGTATCGCGTCAGGTCGGTACGGCGACGCGTTCGGGTCTCAGGAAGTTGACGGTCACGAGTGTCTTGCTCACGTCTTTGCGGTCCTCCGGTCGAGCAGTTCCCACCCGACTTTTGTCGACCTCAAGGCATCGGACAACCCTTTCGGTGTCCGCCGAATCGCCGCAGTTGCGCTCTGCGGCAACGAGGTCGGCTCCCGATGTACGGCCTGGTGAACGGGCAGGGAATGGCTCTGCGCCCCGACGCGTACTACGGCGGGTCAGGTCGGGATCGTGGGTGGATCGACAGAAAGCGCCCGGCTTTCCTGAATTGACGCTCTGTCAATCACTACAGCCGACAAATTCACCATGCACCTGTCAATGCTTTCTTTGGTCCGCGATGTCTTTCGATACGGCGCTCCGAGGAGACCGCGCCATGGAGGCCGCGCCCGCGCGCCTGCCC
This sequence comes from Streptomyces sp. NPDC047515, assembly GCF_040643055.1. Lineage (NCBI taxonomy): Bacteria > Bacillati > Actinomycetota > Actinomycetes > Kitasatosporales > Streptomycetaceae > Streptomyces > Streptomyces sp. NPDC047515. The sequence goes on along the minus strand of NZ_JBEYTM010000038.1, from coordinate 29,879 downwards.
CACGCACGCGCCGACTATTGATTCATGAGGCACTCGGTCAGCGTCACGCCCTCACGATTGAGCTCGTAGAGGACGCGGGTACCGGCCCGGTGGCGTTGCACCACGCCGGCGGCGACCAGGGCCGCCAGATGCTGGGAGACCGTACTCGCGGCGAGGCCCAACTGATCGGCGAGCGCGGACGTGGTGATGGGGACGGCCAGTTCACGGACGACGGAGGCGCGGCCCCGGCCCAGCAGGATCGCCAGGCGGTCCGCGCGTTGCGGCTGTGCGGTGCCGTCCTTCTTCGGCTCGGCGCGCAGGAGGCCCGCTCCTCGCGCCGCGAAGGAGACCGCGGTCCGACCGTCGGCGACCGACCACCAGTGGGTGCCGTCCGCGAGCAGCATCGGCACGACGGTCAGGCGATCCGCGCCGTCCGTGCGCTCGAACGGGAGCCCGAGGTCGTGGAGCAGCGCCGCTCCCCCGCTCATCGCCAGAGTGCGCGAGCGGAAGAGGATCTCCTCCTCCAGGGTGCGCACCAGCCCGATTCCGCGCGGTTCGATCACGGACCGCCAGAAGTTGGTGAACTCCACGGCCAGGTATCCCAGTTGCGCTTCCGGATCGCGGATCAGCGCGGCAATCAATGGATCGGCGAACGCCTGGGGGTATTCCCGGGCGAGTTCGTCACGGACGAGTCCGGGCGGCGTACGCACCATCGCGTCGAGCTCATCGGCGACACTCGCCCTTCGCGCAGTGACGCCCGCGGTCAGGAACGACGGGATGCGCCCCTGGGGCCGGGCCAGAGCGACGACCGCTCTCAGGCGCGGCGTCAACGCTCGGTGCGCCTCCCGGGCCCAGGACGCATGCGGCCAGGGCGCTTCGGAGCCGTATCGGGCCAGCAGCGCCATTCCGCCGAACGCCTGCCACAGCTCGCACAACGCGAGCCGTACGTCCGGAAACTGCCGATCCATCAACTCCTCCTGCCGGTACGCACCGGAACAACCACCCCGAGCCGTTGCGGACCGAGCGGGGAGAGGGCCGACGACGCCGCGGCCGATATCGCGGCCCCACGGTGCCCCTAGTGTCAACTCCCGTATTTTGCACGGGAGTTCACTTCGCGGAACGCGTGCATCCGCGGCGGAAACATGTGACGGGTCGAACATGAACCCCGCTCATCCCTCATGGTCCAGACCAATGATGAACGAGCTTTCGGCACCCTTCCGGCGACTGTCAAGGAGCTTGTGCCCCAGGTCACACGAGCATCACCTTACGTAATCAAGTGCACGCACACGGCAATCGAAGTTGGTCTAGACATGGTGACTCGACGCCTGTTAGGTTCACGCCCATAGGTGCCCCGAGAGCACCCGAAGAAGGGTCTCGACCGACGCGCCATACGCCTCAACCACCCCGCGATACACGCTTGTTGGATTCCCTCCCGCCGAGGCTCCACAGACCGGGCAAGGGTGCGCGGCACACGGCCGGAAGCGACCCTCTCGAACGCGACAGCACGACCTCCCGCGGCCGTGCCCGACAGCCGGTTCACCCGGGTGCGTAAAGCGAAGGCAAAGCAGCGCCGCCCGTGATCGATCACGTTCACCCATCGGGCTGACCTTGCATTTTGCCCGTCAGCAGGACATGACGCCGTGGCCGAAAATGCACCTCTCGTCGATCTTCTTGGGAACTGCTTTACCTTCCGGGGTAGTTCTGCTGACAGCCGCGCCCGCGGCACTCCGCCGAACAGGCGGGGCAGTGCGCTCACAGGAGGCAGCAGTGGTCCCAATCGACCTGGACAAGGTGCTCGACAAGGCTTACGCGGACAAGGACCTGTCCACGATTCCCTCGGCCCCGGTCTCCGCCCTGAAGGGTGTGTCGGAGCGCCACGGAGAGCTCCTTCATGAGGCATTCGGGATCAAGACGGTGGCAGATCTGGCCAACCTGAAGTACGCCCGCTGGGCCCAGACGCTCGCCGCACTGGACGCTGCCGCCAAGTAGCGCTCCGCCCCACCGTCACCGGGTCCGCCGACCAGAAGCGAGGCGGCCCGGCGTATCGCCACACCTGAGTACAGACCCATATGAAGGAGCGGACGCCATCATGGTGTTCAAGAAGCTGCTGGGAGCCATCGGAATCGGTGGTCCATCGGTCGACACGGTCCTGGACCCCGGCCCTGTCCTGCCCGGCGGCCCCCTGACCGGACGCGTTCATCTGCGCGGCGGCCAGGCTGACGTGACCATCGAGCAGATCACCCTCGATCTGGTCGCCCAGGTAGAGGCGGAGAGCCACGACGGGGAGGAACACGGCACGGTCGTCTTCGACCGCGTCACGGTCGGCGGTGGATTCCGCCTCTCGGAGGGGGCCGAGCAGACGGTCCCGTTCTCTCTCACGCTGCCGTGGGAGACACCCGTCACCCGTCTCCACGGGCAGCCGCTCGGGGTGATCCTCGGAGTGCGTACCGAGGTGGAGGTGGCCGGAGCGAAGGACAAGGGCGACCTCGACGCTCTCGACGTGGTGCCGCTTCCGGTGCAGGAAGCAGTCCTCGAAGCGCTGGGGCAGTTGGGCTTCGGGTTCAAGTCCGCCGATCTGGAACTGGGCCACATCCACGGGACCGGGCAACAACTGCCCTTCTACCAGGAGATCGAACTCTCCCCACCCGCGCACCACGCGCATGCCGTCGACGAGATCGAGGTGACCTTCCTCGCGTCGTCCGGTGGTGTCGAGGTCGTCATCGAGACCGACAAGCGCGGCGGCCCGTTCTCCGAAGGCCACGATGCCGTCCACCGTTTCGCCGTCTCCCACCAGGCCGTGGGCCACACGGACTGGATCGCCGAGGTCGACTCGTGGATCGGGCAGATCGTGGCCGGTCGCGGCTCGCACGGCGGCTTTCCCGGCGACCCGTACTCCGCCTCGTACGGACACACCGGGCACCACGACACGCACCACTCCGAGTTCCACCACGGCACACACCACGGCGATGACCACCGGCGCTCCGGGCCCAGCACCGGTGCGGTGGTCGCGGGCGTCGCCGCGGGCGTCGCGGTCGGAGTCGTCGGCGGCATGGTCGCCGCCGAAGTCGTCGACGAAATCGGTGACGCCTTCGAGGACGAGGAGAGCGAGAGCGACGAAGGGTGAGCCCACCATCCACCGGGTGGCGGCGGGCCCGTCGTTGATCGGTTCCGTCGGCTGCTCCGCCGGCGGAGCACGGTTGGGACGCCGAGGACCGCAAGGCAGCCGCACAGGCGCGTGCCGTGCTGTGGATCGGCATCGTCATCGTCAGTGTCGACGGCGGCTTCACCGCCCGGGGCAGGGCGTCGCCCGGAAAGCCGGGCACGCACATCCGGTCTCCGACGCCCTATGAGTGCACCCTCCGGGCAGCGGCCCTCCTTCCGGGCCGGTGGCTCCTGCTGCCGGCCCGGCAGGTGTCCGCTGCGCGTCGCTGGACTGCGCGCTGCCCGGAGGTATCGCAGCGCCGGGGCATCCGCCGTCCACCATCCGCAGATTCAGCGGAAACCGTCCGTCGACGCGGCGGAAGGCCGGCCGCCGGTTCCGCGGAGGCCACGCGTCGGCGCGACGAAAGCCGGACGCCGGCTCGGCGGATGCGGTACACCGGCGCGGCGACTGCCGGCCGCGGGTTCAGCGGAGGCCGTCGAAGTCCTCGCCGACTGTCAGGGTCACCGACCCGGGAGCGGCAGCGGAGTCCTGGGTCGCTCGCGTTCCCGGCAGCCGGGAGGCCAACGCCTTCGCCTGCCGGTCGAGTCCCTGCGGAAACGTCACCGCCGTCCTGGCCGTGCCATGGGGGGCGTTGCCTGTGCCGATGACCGTGTAGCCAGCCGTACGCAGGGCTTCCGCGACCTCCGCGGCCCGCCCCTGCTTTCCTGTCCCGTTGAGTACGCGTACCTGAATCGTGGTGGCGTACACGGGATTCTTACCGGCGGCCTCCAGCGACTTCTTGTCGACTTCCTTGTCCCTGGCCAGGGAAGCGAAGAGATCCGCTGCCTGGGGGTACTGCCAGACGACATTGGCCTTGTCGGTGGGCACATCCGCCTCGCGGGCGTAGTTCGGCACGGTCAGGAAGGCCAGCCGGTCGCCGGGGATGCCCTTGAGTTCGGAGGCGAGCGCGGCGATCGGTGTGACCCCCGCAAGTTCCTTGTCCGTGGTCAGTGACTTGGTCGCCGAGTTGAGGAAGCCGTACAGAGCGGTCGGGCTGGTCAGCTTCTTCTGCGCCTTGGCCACCAGCGCCTCCATGAATTCCTGCTGACGGCCTATTCTGCCGAGGTCGGAGCCGTCCCCCACGCTGTAGCGGGTCCTGACATAGCCGAGGGCCTTCTCGTCCTTGACCGTCTGGCATCCCGCTTCCAGATCGAGGTGCGCCTTCTTGTCGTGGATCGCCGTCTCGGGACAGACTTCTATGCCGTCGAGGGCGTTCACCATGCCTTTGAAGCCCTGGAAGTCGATCGACATGAAGTGATCGATGCGCAGGCCGGTGTTCTGTTCGACGGTTTTGATGGTGCAGGCAGCCGCCCCGGCGACGTCGCCGCTGGTTCCGCCGACGGCGAAGGCCTCATTGATCTTGAAGTGGTGCGGTGTGGACGTGGTGCCGTTGCCCCGGTCGCATGCCGGTATTCCTACCCATGAATCCCGCGGGAGGGAGACGACGGTGGCCCATTCCCGGTTGGCCGCCACATGCATGACCATCAGGGTGTCCGACTGCATGGTGGTCAGGCCCTTGCCGTATTTCCCGTTGTCTCCGGCACGGGAGTCGGAGCCCACCACCAGGATGTTCTTGGATCCGGGACTCATGTTGGCCGGCCGGTCGGCGCCGAGCTTGTCGTCGAGGTCGGCGGAGTGGATGTTCCCATTGAGGTTCTGATAGATCCAGGCACCGGCACCACCGGCGGCCAGGAGCAGCACCGCCAGGGCGACGCTGCCGCGGACGACGAGCCTGCCCCGTCTGGTGAGCCGCCCCCGTGAATTCTCGTCGGCCCTGCGCCCCGCCCTGCCGCGCGGCTTCCTGCGTTCATTGCTCACGCTGACCCTCCGCGCCCGGCCCATCGGCCGCTCGCTCACCACTCCCTCGTCCACCGCGACTTGCGGTGGACGAACCCTACATTCCTGTAGAGAACAGCTGCTCCCGGCCTCCGTCCGAAGGAGAGCCCGTTGCCCGGCCGGGCGTCCGCACCGGGGCGCCACGGCTGTGTCATGACAACGGGGTCGCCGCTTCGAGTACGAGGAAGAGGGCGAAGGCGGCGTTGAGCGAGGACAGCGTGGACACGGCGGTGCCCGCCGCCGCGAACAGGGCCGCGACGCCGGTCGCGGTGAGCGCCGGAGGCCAGCCGTGGTCGGGCGGAACGGGCCCCAGCAGCGCGGCGACCCGGCGCGGGACGGGGCCGGAGGCGGCGAAGGCCGCGACGGTCGGCGAGGTGGCCCGGTGGGAGATCAGAGCCGCCTTGCCGACGGCGCGAGCCGTGGTCCGCCGGTCGCCGGTGACCCGTGCGGCCTCCTCGTCCGCCCAGCGTTCGGTGCTGTACGCGACGGCGGACCGCAGCGGTCGCAGCAGCGGGTTCGCCCCGCTCGCGAGCTGGGCGGCGAGCAGCAGTCGATGGTGACGCCCCGAGAGGTGCGCGCGTTCGTGGGCGAGCAGCGCCCGCTGCTCGGCCTCGTCGAGGCACGCCAGCATGCTGGTGGACACCATGATCCGGCCGGGTGCGCCGGGCAGCGCGTAGGCGTACGGCACGGCGTCGGACAGCACCGCGACCTCGGCCCGCGAAGGCAGCGCGGCGAGGACCCGGTGGGCACGTGAACGGAAGCGGTAGTGACGGTGCACGGTGAGCACCCAGGACGCGGCCACGGCCACGAGCGCGACAATGGCCGCCTTGCCGACGAACCTGTCGTGCGGGACGGCCTCGCGCACCTCGTCGTCGGACCAGCCGTCGGGCAGCGGGTTTCCGGGCAGTTGGGCCGTACCGACGACCATCAGCAGCCCCAGGCAGACCGTGCTGCACGACGCGAGGATCACCGCCACGGTGGTCAGTAGACGGGCGGCACGCCGCGGGTGCAGATGCTGCTCGGCCAGTCGCGCGATCGGCAGCGCGGTCAACGGCAACACCAGGGGCAGGAAGACGAAGACGCCCATCGCTCAGCTCTCCGGTTCAGCCGGCGGTGTTCCGGGCGCCGGTGGCGCACTCTCGTTGAGCAGCGCCCGCAGCAACTCCTCGTCGTGCGAGGAGAGTGCCGAGACGAAGCTGGACAGCACCGCGTCGCGGTCGTCCTGTTTGTCGAGGAGCCGGCGCATCCGCAGCGCCGTGAGTCCGGCCTCGTCCGTCGCGACCGGCCGCCACAGGACCGGACGCCCGGAGCCGGTGCGCGACACGGCCTTCTTCCCGTGCAGCCGGGTCAGGATGGTGATGACGGTGCTGTACGAGAGACCGCCGTCGAGTCGCTCCTGCACCCAGCTCGCGGTGACCGGCGTACGGGCGTCGCCCAGCACGGACAGCACCAAGGCTTCGAGCTCTCCCTGGCCCCGTCTGCGGGCGCGCTGTCCCTGCCGCCCGTCCTCCTCTGCGGTCACGACGCGGTCCCCTTCCCGTACGGCCGCCTGTTCTGCCGGGCGACGGGGCATCGTACCGACCGTCGCCGGTGGTCCGCCGCCGCCGTGCGGACAACTGCCACTCTGCCACTCACCAACTCTACAGTGTTGTAGATTTCAGTTGCTGTCACAGAGCGCCCGGACGGTGACCGTCCGGGGCCGATGTCGTGAAGAGGGAGAAACGCTGTGGGTGTGAGCCTCGCCAAGGGCGGAAACGTCTCGCTGACCAAGGAGGCGCCCGGACTGACCGCGGTGCTGGTCGGTCTGGGCTGGGACGTCCGTACGACCACCGGAACGGACTACGACCTGGACGCCAGCGCGCTGCTGTGCGACGCGGCCGGCAAGGTGCTCTCCAACGCGCACTTCGTCTTCTACAACAACCTCAAGAGCCCCGACGGCTCGGTCGAGCACACCGGCGACAACCTCACCGGCGAGGGCGAGGGGGACGACGAGATCGTGAAGGTCGATCTCCCCACCGTGCCCGCCGAGGTCGCCAAGATCGTGTTCCCCGTCTCGATCCATGAGGCGGAGGGACGGGGCCAGAGCTTCGGACAGGTCCGCAACGCCTACATCCGGGTGGTCAATCAGGCGGGCGGGGCCGAGATCGCCCGCTACGACCTCAGCGAGGACGCCTCGACCGAGACCGCGATGGTCTTCGGCGAGCTGTACCGCAACGGCACCGAGTGGAAGTTCCGCGCAGTCGGCCAGGGGTACGCCTCCGGCCTGAGCGGCATCGTCGCGGACTTCGGCGTCAGCCTCTGAACACGGTGCGTCGTACGACGCACCCGACCTTGAAGACAGCGGCGCCGTGACCCTCGACCCGCGGCACTCCGGGCCCGGTTGACGGCCGACGGTCGGCGGTTGGCGGTGCCGACGGCGGGCGCGCCTTCCGAGGCCGGACGCCGGCACCGGCCGCCCACCCGTGGGGGCTCGCACGCCGTCGCCGCCGCGAAGGCGCAGGACAACGGATCACACAAATCGAGGGATGGAATGGACCGGCCGTTTCCACTGCGGGACGAGGACAGAGCCGACTATGCGTCAGCTCTCGACGATGTCATCGGGTCCGCGGAGATTCGGCACTTGCTGGCCCGGTCCCGCATCGGCACGGACCAGTTGCGCGTCAGGGGCCTGGCGGCCGGTCCTCACGTCGCGTCGGCCGCCGAGTCCGCGTACCGGTCGTACGCGGACCTGCGGCGACAGATCCAGAACGGTGGGCCCGCCGATCGGGCGACACCCCTGTCCGGGCCGGGGCACCAGGAGGACACGGGCGCGGGCCTGGTGCCCGTTCTGGCGGTTCTCACCCCGGTCCTCGCCGCTGTTGCCGCGGCCACGTTCCTTCTCCTCGGGTACGTGCTCCGGCTGGCCGGCAGCGCGCCCGCCATGGCCGGCACGCTGATCGCGGCGGGCTGGATATGCCTCGGTATCGCCGCGTTCACCGCCGCCTTCGGCATCCTCGCGCTCTACCGGACCGCCGCCGCGCACCGGGAACCCCGTGCGAGCAGCAGTGCGGTGTGTTCCCCCGGCCTCGACGCCGACCTCGATCGGGCCAGGGAGGCGTGGCTCCGAGCCCTGCGCCACAACGGCATCGGGCCGTTCCTCGTCGAGCAGCTCAGGCGGGAGCCCGTCGAGCCGCTCGGGCAGGAGCCCGCGGCGCCCGAGCCCGGCCGGAGTGCGAGCTCCGGGCACCGACCCCGTTACAGCAGCCCGGACTTCAGCAGCCCGGATTTCGGCCGCCCGGACTTCAGCAGCCCGGACTTCGTCGGCCCCGGTTTCAGCGGACCGGACCTCCCCGGCACACGGCGCCCGTGACGCCTCTGGGTGGCCCCGCGCCCATGGCACGGGGCCGCCCCTCCGCCCGGCTCAGGCGATGTCGACGCCGTAGTCGACGGCGATACCGGCCAGGCCGGATGCGTAACCCTGCCCGATCGCACGGAACTTCCATTCGCCGCCCCTGCGGTACAGGGCGCCGAAGGCCATCGCCGTCTCGCCCGCGGCGTCGTAGGAGAGTTCGTAGCGGCACATCTCACGGCCGGTGAGGTTGTCGACCACGCGAATGTAGGCGTCCTCGACCTGTCCGAAGTTCTGGCCGCGGTTCTGGGCGTCGTGGATGGAGACGGTGAAGACGATCTGCCCGGTCTTCTCGTCGAGCCGGTCGAGGTCGACGAGGAGTTGCTCGTCGTCGCCGTCGCCCTCTCCGGTGGTGTTGTCGCCGGTGTGCCGCACCGCCCCGTCCGGGCTGGCGAGGTTGTTGTAGAAGACGAAGTGCCGGTCGGAGACGACCTTCTGGTCCGGTCCGCAGATGATCGCGGACGCGTCGAGATCGAAGTCCGTGCCGCCGACCGGACGGGCGTCCCAGCCCAGGCCGACCGTGACATCCGCGAGTGGGGTGCCGTCCTGGTTCAGGACGACGTTCTGACCCTTGGCGAGACTGACGCCCAACACCACTGCTCTCCTTCGACACGCGCCGGTGATGCGCCCACCGGAACAACAGGGCTCCGCCGGACGCGTAGTGAACCCACCATATTCAAATATTGCGCAACCTTTAAAGTCGCCGCAGGGAGACGGAAGCGGCGCACACGCGCCGCCTCGGCCTCACCGTACGAACCGAGCCACCGCACCGCGGACGCGCGACGTTCAGTGGCGCTCGACGCCGCTCTCCGCCACCGGACGGGCCGAGGCGGCGTCGCCCGGGGCCGAGTGGATGGTCCTCGGGGCCGGCGGTTCGGGGGCGTCGGCCCCGGGAGCGGCCGACGGGGACGCCCCCTCCTCCTTCATGGCCTTGGTCTCGCTCTTCAGGATGCGGAGCGACTTCCCCAGCGCCCGTGCGGTGTCGGGCAGCTTCTTCGAACCGAACAGCAGGACGATCACGAGTCCCAGGATCAGCAGATGCCAGGGCTCCAGCGCGTTACGGAACACTCCACCCAACCCTTCTCTCTCCTCGATGGACCACGCGGGGCACCATCTCTCGGAAATGCTTGCTACATTGCGCAACTGTACAACTGTTGAGTCGGGAACGGTCACCCCTTCCCTCTGACCGGAACTGATGGGGTGTGGACGAATGACAGGCAGCCACCAGGCATCCCGGCACCGTGCGCGAGCAGTGGCCGAACGCAGTCGGCGGCGCAAGCGGAGCCGCACCCGGACCGTCCTCACCGTCACGGTCTCCCTGCTCGTCCTGCTGACGGCCGGCGCGGGCTGGGTCTACATGCGGCTCAATGGGAACATCAACACGTTCAGCTCGGACGGCGTGTCCGGCGACCGGCCGCCCGCCTCCACCAAGGGCTCGAACGTCCTGGTGATCGGCTCGGACGGGAGGACCGACGGCAACAGCGACCTGGGCGGCGGGGACAAGAACGACATCGGCCGCTCCGACACCGCGTTCCTGCTGCACACGTACGCGGATCAGAAGCACGCCATAGCCGTCTCCATCCCCCGTGACACCTTGGTCGACATCCCGCCGTGCAAACTGCCTGACGGCACCTGGTCCCAGCCGGGGACCAACGTCATGTTCAACGCGGCGTACTCGGTGGGTGCGACGGCCAAGGGCAACCCCGCCTGCACCCAGAACACGGTCGAGAAACTGACCGGGTTGCGCGTCGACCACACCGTCGTCATCGACTTCAAGGGCTTCGCGACGATGACCGAGGCCGTCGGGGGCGTCGAGGTCTGCCTGCCCCAGGACGTCTATCAGCGAGACCTCAACCCCCATCGCCTCACCCGTGGCAAGCGGATCTTCGCCAAGGGCCCGCAGACCGTCTCCGGCCAGCAGGCGCTCGACTACGTGCGCATCCGGCACGGCATCGGAGACGGCTCCGACATAGGTCGCATAAAACGCCAACAGGCCTTTGTCGCCAGCCTGTTGAAACAGATAAAGAGCGACGGACTCACGCCCACCAAACTGCTGCCGCTCGCGGACGCGGCCACCAGGTCGATGACCGTCGACCCCGGACTCGGCTCCGCGGACAAACTGGTCTCCTTCGCGATGTCGATGAAGGACATCGACCTGCACAACACCAAGTTCGTGACCGTGCCGTGGAAGTACCAGGGTGCGCGTGTGGCGATCGTCCACCCCGACGCCGACGCACTGTGGGCGGCGCTCAGGGCCGACCGCACCATCGACGGCCAGGACGCCGGGGGAAAGGGGGACGTGAAGGCGTCCGCTCCGTCACCGTCGACGTCGCCGGGCAGCGACGACTCGGACTACGGCACCGGCGTCTCGGTGGCCGTCTACAACGGCACCACCGTCACCGGCCTCGCGGCCCGTGCCGCCGCCGTGCTCGACGAGCACGGCTTCACCGTCACGAACACCACGACGGCCTCGGTCCGCACCCAGGTCAAGACCGTGGTCGAGTACGGCCCCGGCCAGAAGGACCAGGCCGGGAAGGTCGCCCGAGCCCTCCCCGGCGCGGAGCTCACCCCGGTCGCCGCCACCGGCATCGCGGTCGTCCTCGGCACGATGTACGCGACCGAACCGGAAGCCACCGCGTCGGCCGCGCCGTCCGCCGTGCCCTCCAAGGTCGCCGCAGACGCCCGCTCCGCGGACGACAACCCCTGCTCCAACCTCTCGTACGGATAGCGCGGCCCGCCGCGTCGAGCAGCCGCGAGCTCAGCGCGGCCCGCCGCGTCGAGCAGCCGCGAACTGCGCGCGGGAGCGACCCTCACACCTTCGCTCGAACTCCCGGCCCGGGTTGCCGGAGCCCCGGCCGCGAGGACGGGGTCTCCAGGGCCGGGACACCAGAGGCCACGTCACCGCACCCCACTGCGCCGTTCTCCCGAGCAACCGGCGAGGTCGTCGAACCCCCGGAAGGTACCTGCCGGACGTCAGCCGACCGCGACCGCCGGCCTTCCCGCCAGAGTGCGCATCCCCGGCGGGCCAGGTCGGTCGGCGCGGGATGCGGCCGGCATCCTCGCTTCGTAGACTCGAATACGGGCCTGATCGCCGTCGACAACCGGTCGGACGACAACGCGCGGTCATCCGCCGGCGTCCATTGCCTCATCCGTCGCAGCCGGAGCCGTCACCGCGAGAGACCGGTGCCACTGCGCCACGCGACGGCGTCGACGACGCCGGTGCCGTGGAAGTTCCAGGCGGCCGTGCGCCCCCGACACCCCGACACCGCTGACGTGGAGCCATTCATGAGCACACCGCGGGACCTGTTGATCGCCGCCATCGACAGGGCGGCCAGGCGCCCCCTGGAACGAGGCGATCTTTCACTGGTGCTCGCGGGGGCGGAGGTGATCGACCTCCTGGGTGCCGAGGCCGTCAGGCTGGACGGCGATCGAATCGTGCCGGGCCACGCGCCGGCGATGGACGATCCCCTGTTGGACGAGGCCGTGTCGTCACTCGTCCGACAACCGCCCTACGAATCGCTCGACGACTGGCTGTGGCGGCGCGGCCGCGGTCTGTCCACGGCTTATCTGGCCGCCCTTGAGGCGGAGGGACAGCTCACTGCGCAGAACCGACCGCGCTGGGTGCCTTCCGCGACCAGTCGGATGGTCCTTGCCGATTCGCCCGCCCGTCGCCGGGCGGCGGACCGCTGGACTGCCGATGAGCCCGTCCTCGCCGCGCTCGCGGCGGCGGCCGGGATCCGCGACAAACCGATCGGTGACTCCCCCGGCGTGCCCGACGAATCGATCACGACGGTGCTCGCCGCCGTGGACGACGCCCTGCGGGACCTTGAGTTCCAGCGACAACGGCGAGCGCTCGACAAGGCGGCCTTCGACAACATCTGGCGAGGCCAATGACGAAGGCGCGGACGGCTGGACGGCCTCCGGCCCCGTGGACCGGCGTCCTCGGCCCCGTCGACGCCCCTCAGCCCGGCACCCACCGCCCGGAGCCACGCCGAACGGCGGGCCTCCGGGCGGTGCGGCGCGAGGTGGCCGGGGGCTGCTTCACAGGCGCTTGGCGCTGCGCAGCGTAGCGGCGTAGTAGCCGTTTCCGTCCAGCCTGGACGTGCCGCCCTTGTCACCGATGGTCGGGCCGTTGACCTCTTCCCGGCTGGACACGAAGATCTTGTGTCCGTCGGTGTCGTGCCCCATGTACATGCCGACGTGGTCCAGTCGCTGCTTGGTCCGCCGGTCGAGCTTGAAGAAGACCAGGTCTCCCGGTTGCAGCACGTCGATGTTCTTCGGCCGGTCCGCGGAGGTGATGCCCTTGAGTTCGATGACGTCCGCGCCGCGCCTGGAGCGGGCCATGCCGTTCGCGGTGCGCGGCAGTCCGTCGCCGAGGGCGTCGGTGGCCATCAGCGGATAGCGGGCGCGGTAGCCGAAGACCGTACGGATGAAGCCCGAGCAGTCCATCGAGCGGGCGCGCTCGGGGCGCGGCTGCATCGTGGTGCCGTTGCGGAAGGTGTACGGGATGCCGAGGTAGTCGAAGAAGTCGGACTCCTCCAGCCGGTAGTCGTTGCCCGGGCTGCCGCTCGGGTTGATCGGACCGAAGTTGGCGTCCCCTGCGTACGAGACGCCCTCGTCGTCCTTCTTGATCGGCGCCTGGTCGACGTACTGGAAGGCCATCGCGAAGAGGTCGTCCTCCTCGCTGCCGAAGAACTCCTTGAACCAGTCCTTGAACCACTTCTCCTTCTCGGCGCCCTTCTTCCACTGGTACGGCATCAGCCGGACCCAGTCCTCGGTGACGACCCGGGACTTGGTGTAGGCGGGCTCGGTGAAGGTCCGGCTGGGACCGGTGAGCGTGGCGGTGCGGGCGCCGTCGGTGAAGCTGGCGAGGACCTCACCATCGGCCCCGCGCAGCAGGGTGCGGGCGGGGTTCTGCAGTCGTTCCCAGCTCTTTTCGCCGTTGAGACCGGCGCCGGAGGAGCGCAGGGCGGGGTTGTCGGTGACGGCCTGCACGGCGGGGGCCTTGGCCTGCTCGTCCTTGCGCAGTTCGACGGTGAGGTAGGCGCTGCCCGCAAGCAGGCTGATCACCGTGACGGCATGCAGCACCGGGCGGGGGCCACGCTTGGTCTTGGCACTCATGGGTCGGTCAGCTCCGGGTGGTGGGTCGAGCGGTGTCGGTCGGTCAGACGGTGGGCAGGGCGCCGAGCAGGATTCCGGCGGTGAGTACGACGTACGCCATCAGCGTCACCGTGCCGGTCGCGAGCAGAGTCGCGCCCTTGGGCTGGCGGACAAGCTGGTAGGCGATGAGGCCCGGGACGATGAAGCCGAGCGTCTGGTTGGTGTACATCAGCGGGAATTCGAGCGACAGCACGATCATCAGCGTTGCCTGGAAGATGACGCCGGTGAGCACGACGGTGGAGAACAGCCGCTTGCCGTAGAGGATCACGACGCGCTGGAGGCCGAGGACGGCGACGTACGTCAGCACGGTGACGCCGACCACCATGGCCGCGCGCTGGAGGTCCTCGACGAGGGTGAGGGCCAGCCAGCCCGGGGTGATCATGCCGCCGGGCGAGAGGTTGGTCGTCAGATAGCAGACCAGGGAGAACATCAGCCCCAGGGCGATACCGATCGCGGCGATCTCGGGGGTGAGGACGGAGGGGATCAACGGGGTTCTCCTGGGTTCTGCTGCTGGGCCGGGGCGGGCGGCCGAACCGGCTCGAACGGACCGCGTACATAAGGCTGTGCGGGCGGCTGCGCCGGACTCTGTGCCGGAATCTCGGATGTCGGCCAGGGCTGTCCCGGCTGCTCCTGCGGGGGCTGTTGCGGCTGCTGTCCCGGCTGCTCCGGTCCGGGCTGCCGCATCGGCTGTCCCGACTGCTCCTGCGGGGGCTGGTGGGTCGGCTGTCCCGACTGCTCCTGCGGGTACTGCCGCAGCGCCTCTCCCGACTGCTCCGGTCCGGGCTGCCGGGGGCGTACGGCGAGGGGCAGCACAGCCGGCTGACGCTGCTGATACCGGGCCTCGTAGGCCTCGGGGTAGGGCGCGAACGGGTCGAGGCGCGGTGTGTACCGCGCAAGCGCGAGCGTCTCGTCGTGCCGCACATGGCCCGGTTCGAGGGCGGGCGCCTCACGGCGGGGCTGGGCCGGGATCACGGGCACGGCCGCGGTGGGCGGGCCGTCGTCGCGTGATGCGGCACGTGCCTCGCCGGGCAGTCCGTCCCGCGCGTCCCTCACGCCCGGCGCGTCCGCCGGCTCGTCCACCGTCTCGTCCGCGGGGAGTTCGGCCAGATGCTCCAGCAGGACTTCGCCCTGCCCGTGGATGTTGCCGATCGCGACGAGCGAGGACTCGGGGCCGAGCCGGTCGAGCAACTGGCGCATGAACTCCTCCGGATCGCGCTTGTCACCGCCCAGGTCGACCGCCGTGTGCCGCCACTCGGCGGGGATGGCGTCGATGGCGCTCTTCGCCGGGTGCCCGATGACGAAGACCTTCTCCGGCTGGAGGTCGGGGATGATCTGGCCCATCTGCCCATTGCGCTCGACGCGGTCGGGGCGGCAGTTGATGACGACGTTCAGCGGCCGGCTGATCGCCCCCCAGGTCGAGCAGTTGGTTGATGTTCATCAGCGTCGACTCGGGGTCGTTGGCCGCGAAGACGTTCGCGAACCGCAGCCGCTTGTCGTCGTGGGTGCGGTACCGCTCGACCGAGAGGACGCCCGGGTCCGGCGGAGCGTCGTACATGCCCTGGAGCGCGGTCTCCCGGTCCACGCCGAGGAGTTCGGCGACAGCCAGCGCGATCGCCACGTTCTCCTTGAAGGTGAACCAGCTGAACCCGCGCAGCTCCGCGTCGCTCACGGTCTCCGGGTCCGCGTAGATCAGCTTGCAGTCCCGGGCGTCCGCCTCCTCCTGGAGGATGTCGAAGCGGTCCTTCTCGGCGGTGATGCAGATGCCGCCCTCCGGCATGGAGCGGCACAGCGAGCGGGCCACGTCGTCCAGGGTCGGGCCCATCTCGGCCAGATGGTCCTCGCGTACGTTGCAGAGCACGCCGATCGTCGACCGGATCAGCTTCGACTGGTTGATCTCCTGGAGCGCCGGCATGACAGCCATGCATTCGATGACGAGCGCGTCCGGGGTGTACGCGGCGGCACGTCGCACGATGCCGATCTGCTCCACCACATTGGCTATGCCGAATTTGCGGTAGACCGGCTCCTCGGTGGCGTCCGGGTGGATGAAGCGGGCCGCGGTTCCGGTCGTCTTGGCGACGGTGACGAGGTCACCGCCGCGCAACGCGCCGGCGCAGAGCCGGGTGATGGAGCTCTTGCCGCGAATGCCGTTGACCAGCACACGGGTCGGGATCCGCTCCAGATTGCTGAAGTGGCGACGTTGCTCGACGATGCCCGCGACCAGCAGGATCGCGCAGCACATCACGAGCACGGTGTAGAGGAAGAGCAAGGCCGATCAGTTCCTTCCGGCGAGGGGGGCGCCATCGCGTCTGCGCTGCTCCTGGAGCTGCTGCCGGACGAGTTCGAGACTTCGCGTGACCGCGCCGACCTCGTCGTGGTGGTGTGGGAAGAGCACGGTGCGCCGATCGCCGTCGGCGAGCGCCTCGGCCTTGCCGGCCAGTTCGCGCAGCGGCCGTACGACGACGATGTGCAGCCAGCCGAGACAAGCGGCGGCGGCGGTGATGCCGAGCAGTCCGGCCAGGACCGTGCGGTTCTGCAGGCTGTACTCGGGGATCGCCAGACCCGCGGCGGGCTGCCAGCTGACCACCGTCCAGCCGAGCTTCTTCGCTGCTCCGCCGCCGACGAACGGCGCGGCTCCGGCGACCTGGACTCCGTCACCGTCGCGGTACATGACACCGCTGGCGCGGGCGCTGAGGCCGGTCTTCTGGTTGGTGCCGGTCGCCAGTTCGTCGAGCCGCTTCGGAAGGCTCTGGAAGGCGAGGTAGCCGGTGTTGCCGCCGAGGACCCGGCGTTCGTCGTCGACGACCCGGATCTGGCCGAGGCCGGGGCGCTTGAGCAGCGAGTTGACGAAGTCGATCCGGAACTCACCGATCACGGCGGATCCGTCGCGGCCCGGGATCTCGGCGTATCCGGCGATGACGGGCTCCTTGCCCGACTCGTTGAGGACGCTGATCGGCTGCGCGAACAGCTTGTCGACGGCGCTCCCGCTCGCGGGCAGATCGTGCGGGGACTCGCCGGCGCGGGCGAGGATGGTGCCTTCGGCGGAGCGTACGTACAGCGACCGGTAGCGCACATGCTCGGTGCGGGTGCGCTCCAGGACCTTCTTCATGTCGTCGGGGCTGGTCCGGTTGCCGATCAGCGCGGAGACGGAGACCAGGTCGGCGTGACCCTCGTTGAGCGCGCGGCGCACCCGGTCGGAGAGCGTGTCGGTGCGTTCGCGCTGGTCGCTGATGATCTGTTCCGGTACGGCGACGGTCGAGTCGGCGCGGTTGAAGAGCAGCAGCATCGGCGCCGACCAGGCGAGGAGCAGGACGCCGCAGACCACGACGAGGCCGCGGGTGCCGACACGGCGGCGGCGCGGCGCGCCGGAGGACACGTCGGTGGTGCCGGCCGGTTCGCCCAGGAGCTGGCGGCGCAGCCGTTCCAGGGCCTGTCCGATCCGCGCGGCCTCGCCGTACCTCGGGACGGTGACGGGGCGGGTCAGATCGCCGCGGGTGAGCCGACGGCTCTCCAGGAAGAGTTTCAGCAGCGGCCGCTGGACCGTACCGAGCAGCAGGGCGACCGCGAGGGCGCCGATCAGCAGCAGCGCGGCCGCGGCGAGCAGGCCGAAGAGCGGCCCGGCGACCCGGGTGGGGTCCACCGCGACGTCGACCATGGAGACGACGGTCAGGCCGAGCGCGGTCGCGACGGTCCCTTCGCCGGGCTCCGGGCCGGTGAGCGTGGCATATCCGGCGATGGAGCGGTCGCCCTCGAAGGAGTCGCCGAGCAGGCTGCCGCTGATCCCGAGGAAGCCGCCGGAACCGGGCTCCTTCGCCTTGAGCGGGTGCTGCGCCGCCTTGGCGGCAGCGGTCTTGGAGAAAGCTTTCAGCTGCTTGTTGGAGCGCTTGACGCCGTCGCGCTGAAGATCGGTGAGGACCTGCTCGGGTTCCGGAATGCCGTCGCTGCTGAGGATGCGCCCCTCGCTGTCGATGACCGCGATGGAGCGGAACTGCCCGAGGCTGATGCCCGGGAAGCGCAGACTGCTCGATGCGATCAGCAACTGCTGCGGCCGGTCCGGCCAGGAGAGCAGGGCCAAGGCGAGCAGCCGGGTCTCACCGTTCTGCAGCCGCACCATGCGCGGGCTGAGCCCGTCCTTCTCGGCGAGCTTGCTCGTGTCGACGGCGGTGACGGGCACGTTCTCACCGCGCGCGGCAAGCATCCGCCCGGACTTGATCTCCACGACGGCCGTGCCCATCCATTTCTGGTAGACACTGCCGATCTTGTCGAGGACGGCGTCCGGCGAGACCGGATCGCCCGCGCTGAAGAGCCCGGCGGTACGGGTCAGGTCGGTGGCGCTCTCGTCGATCGAGGCGCGCATGGCGACGGCACCGTCCTCGGCGAAGTGCTGCTGCGAGGTCAGCACGGCCTCGGGTACGGGGTCCTGGCCGGCTCTCCCCAGACCGAGGGCGGTGATGCCCGCGAGGGAGAGCAGCAGGGCCGAGAGGACCGCGATGGGTGGACGGATGCCGCCCAACAGCGACATGTCGGCCCGGCGTCGGACGTTGTGCCGCCGTTTCGCAGACGAAGCGGCCATGAGTGTTGCCTTTCAGGTTCTGGCCCGAGTTGAGGCCCGCGCCGATGCATGCCGTGGAGCTGTAGCGATCAGTTCCACGACCCGGAAGCTTGGCGGAAAGTTGTACGGAGAGTTGCCGGTGTGACGTACGCGACGTTTGAAGCTCAATTCTTGACTTTGGGCCACTCGGCGATCACTCAGCTGTGCGTCACCTGTTGGAAACCCGTGAGACATCTGTGGAACAGCCAGGAGTCGGCCAGCGGCCGGCGGCTGGTCGGTTGCTGCTCGGCCGCTGGTCGGCGGGGAGGTCGGCGTACGGTCGTCCGGGGGGACGGTGATCAGTCCGGGAGGCCCTCCAACGGCTTCAGACCGTCCTTGGCGGCACCCCGGTTGAGCATCGTGCCCTGGGTGCGCTCGAATGCCAGCCGGTACCTCGCCCGCTCCTCGGACGAGAGGTCCTTGTCGCCTCGCAGGGATTCGGCCAGATTCAGCAGCCGGTGGTCCTTCACCGCGCCCCGCTTACCGGCCGCGTCCACGGAGTCCGGGTCGCTCTCGTCGGCGTCCGGCGGGATGGTGACGAGCGTCGGTACGTAGTGCGCGTCCACATCCCATGTGTCGCCCCGCTTGTGGAACTCGAACCAGCCGATGACGCCTTCCTCGGTCAGCCCGGACGGCACGTCGTGCCGCGCCAGTTGGTTGCCGAGGCCGTACGCCACCCATGTGCCGTCGACCTTCTCCATCGGCTGCACCACGTGCGCGTGGTGGCCGATCACCAGGTTGATCCCGGTCTCCCTCGCCAGCCTGCGGGCGAGCTTCAGCTGCGGGGCGCTCGGATCCGGATGGTGTTCGCGGCCCCAGTGGATGCTGAGGATCACCACTTCGGCACCGGCCTTGCGGGCGGCCTTCTCGGCGGCGGCGATCCTGTCGAACGAGTTCTGGTTGACGATCCAGGGCTTGTCGGCCGGGATCTCGCGGCCGTTGAACCCGAAGGCGTACGACAGTTGGGCGACCTTCACGCCCTTCACATCCATGATCAGCGGCTTGGCCGCCTCCGCGCCGCTGCGCGCCGAACCGGTGTGCTTGAGACCTGCCTTGTCGAGGGTGTCGAGCGTGCGCTTCACGCCCTCGGCTCCGTGGTCGAGCGTGTGGTTCGACGCCGTCGAGCAGGTGTCGTAACCGACATCCTTGATCGCCGCGGTGATCTGCGGCGGGACCAGGAAGTCCGGGTAGCTCTGGAACGGCCCCTCCGGCTTGCCGATGACCGGCTCGAAGTGACAGATCGCCAGGTCGGCCTTGCTGATCACGGGCTTGACCCCGGCCATGATCGCGCCGAAATCGAGCCCGTCGGCGGCGGTGCCGCCGCTTGCGGCCCCCCTGCCGTCGGCCGACTCGGCATCCTTGCGGGCCTGCTCGGTCAACTGCGGATGGATCAGGATGTCGCCCGCGGCGGCGACGGTGAACGACGGGCCCGACTGCGCGTCGGCGGCGTCACTGTCACTGCCCGGCAGGGAGCAGCCCGCCGCGGTGGCGGCGAGGAGCGCCAGCACGGCGGCGCGGGCCGCGAAGGAGTTGAGAGGGAATGATGACACCCCTGATATTTTCGTTTGAATAGGACACGAGACCCTGCCGTGAAGATAACGATCAAGGCAATACTGCTGAGTACCGCAGTGATACTGGTCACGATCGGCGCGCTGGCGGCGGTTCTCGTCCCGTCCGGCGACCGGGCCCGACACGGTCCGGCCGCTTCTGATGCCCGTGACGGCGACGACCTGGCCCGGCGCATCACCGAATTCACCAGAGGAACGGTCGCGCACAGCGACTATCAGCGGCCTCTGCCCGCCCAGCGCCGTACCGTCGCCGAGGCCGTCGGGCTCTTCCTGGACGGCCACCGGGCCGAAGCCGGGCGACGCCTGGCCGAGGTCGACTTCGGCATCCGTACCTTCACCGACACCGGGACCGGCCGGCGCTTCGCCGAGATCGCCGACCGCGCGACGGAGGTCAGGCGGGGTTGGGGGCGGGTCTACGTCGACCTCGGCACCCCGGTCCGCTGGTCGGTCCAGGTGCCGCATCCGGTCGCCGACACGCGCAGCGAGCAACTGGGCATCGAGGTGCTGCGCGCCAGGACCGGTGGGGTACTGGTGCTGGCCGGCGCACACCGGAACGCCGGGAAGGGGAACCGCGCCGATGTCGCGCACCGCGGCGACTCGGTCTTCGACGTGGTCTGCGACGAACTGGTCCGGCGCCGGCTGCCGGGCCTGCAGGTGCACGGCTTCGCCGACTCCACCGAACCGGACTACGACGTGATCGCGTCCACCGGCAAGGGCGACCGGGGGCGCACAGCGGCCCGCCGCACGGCGACCGCCCTACAGCGAGAGGGCTTCGCCGTCTGCCGGGCGTGGGCGCGACGCTGCGCGCTGGAGGGCCGCAGCAACGAACAGGGACGACGCGCGGCGGCGGACGGTGTCCCGTTCCTCCACATGGAGTTCAGCCGGAGCGTGCGCGGCGACGAGGAGCGGATGCGGCGGGCGGCCGGAGCACTCGCGACCACACTGCCCTGAGGTGAGGCCCGCAGGGCATATCGCACGCAGGGCGTCCCTTGGTCCACCGGCCCCGACGGGCGCGAGACAGATCGCCCCGGCCGGCTTGACGGGCGGGACCGGTGCGGCCCTGTTCAGGCGGGCTTCGGTGCGGAAGAGGCCACCGTGTCATCGAGCAGGGCACGCAGGTCCGCGGTCTCGGCGGGGCCGATCTCCTCGTAGATGTTCAGCGCTTCCTGCCAGCACGCTCTGGCGCGGTCGGGCTGGCCCATGTCCCGCAGCGCGCGCCCCAGAACGGTCAGGATGTTGCCGCGACGCCATTCACCGCCCGAAGCGCCCATGCCGGCCAGTGCCTGTTCGGCATGGGCGGCTGCCTGCTGCGGGCGCCCGGCCGCGAGATGTACCTCAGCCAACCGGAAGCGAGTCATCCCCTCCCACAGGTGCTGTCGGTGCTCCTTGAAGACCGCCCCGGCCGCGTCGAGCAACTCCTGGGCCTCGGCGTACCGGCGCGCCCGGGTGAGCGCGAGGCCCAGCGCGTAGCGCGCGTTGGCACCGCGCAGCGTGGCACCGAGACCGTCATACATGGCGACACCCCGCTCGGCGAGGGACAGGGCCTCGGCCAGCTTTCCCAGCGCGAGTTCCACACGGGACAGGTTGCACAGCACGCTTGCCTCGCCCGGACCGTCCCGGTCGGCCCGGAACTCTTCCCGGGCACGGCGGAAGTAGGACTCGGCCTCGGCGTACCGGCTCCGGTACAGCGCGACCGTACCGAGAAGACTCACCGCCCGGCACAGGACGGGCGGGTCCGCACACATCGCCGCTTCCCGCAGCGCCCGCTCCGCTCCCTCCGCCGCCTCGTCGTGACGGCCCACGAGGGAGTGTCCTTCGGCCAGGACCAGGGCGGCCCGACCCGCCGTGCGGTGGACGCCCGACGCCACGGCGGCCTCGGGCCCACGAGGGAGTGTCCTTCGGCCAGGACCAGGGCGGCCCGACCCGCCGTGCGGTGGACGCCCGACGCCACGGCGGCCTCGTGCAGGGCCACCGCCGTCGCTTCGTACTGCACGGAGTTGGAGCCGGACTCGCTGAGGTCCCTCGCCACCCACAGGAGGTCGACGGCCCGGCCCAGAAGGGTTTCGGCGGAGGACTGCCGTGCGCAGGCCAGCAGACAACCGGCTTCGGCATACAGCCAGTCCAGCGCCTCCCGGCCGTCGCGGAAGGTCAGCCCCGAGCAGCAGCCGCGACAGCGCCAGTTCCCTTTCCGATACGGGAAGTTCGTCGCGCTCCGCGCATGCTCGCGCGAAGAGGCGCACGAGACTCAGGTAGCGGTAGCGGCCGGGGGCCCCCGACTCCAGGAGTGACGTGTCGACCAGGGACTCCAGTACGTCCTCCGCCGCATGCACCTCCAGGTTCAGCAGGGCCGCCGCCGCGGCCAGGGAGATGTCAGGGCCGTCGGCCAGACCGAGGAGGCGGAAGGCACGGGCCTGGGCGGGCTCCAGCTGGCCGTAGCCGAGTTCGAAGGTGGCCTTCACCGCGAGGTCACCGGCCTGGAGTTCGTCCAGGCGGCGTCGCTCGTCCGCGAGTTTCGCCGCGAGGACGGAGACCGTCCACGTGCGGCGCGAGGCCAGGCGGGAAGCGGCGATGCGGATGGCCAGGGGGAGGAAGCCGCAGAACGCGACCGCGTCGAAGGCGGCCTCGCGCTCGGAGCTGATCCGCTCCTCGCCCACAATGCCGGTGAAGAACTGGAGCGCCTCGTCCGGGGACATCACGTCCAGGTCGACCAGGTGGGCGCCGGCCAGGTCGACCATCCGGACGCGACTGGTGACCAGGGCCGCGCAGCCCGCGGTGCCGGGGAGAAGAGGGCGGACCTGGGCCGTGTCGCGGGCGTTGTCGAGGAGGACCAGGACGCGGCGGCCGTCGAGCGTGGAGCGGTAGAGGGCGACTCGTTCGTCCAGGGAAGCGGGGATCGCCGAATCCGGGGATACCCAGGGCGTGCAGGAACGCGCCGAGGACCGTCTCCGGTTCGGCGGCGCGTGCTCCGGCGCCCTGGAGGTCCACGTACAGGTGGCCGTCCGGGAAGTGCTGCCGCGCCTGGTGGGCGACGTGCACCGCGAGGGTCGTCTTGCCGACGCCGCCGATGCCGGCCAGGGCCGAGACGGCCATCACCGACCCCTCGGCGCTCGCCAGCCGGTCGCCCAGCTCGCGTACCAAGGAGGCGCGCCCGGTGAAGTCCGGGACGGTGGCCGGAAGCTGGACGGGCCGCAGGATCACTCCCGTTCCTTCCTCCGGCCTGGACTGCGAGGGGGCGAGAAGCCCCTCATCGGCCTGGAGGATGCGCTGCTGGAGCAGGGAGAGCTCGGGGCTCGGGTCGATGCCGAGCTCATCGGCGAGCAGGTGTGCCGAACCGGCCTCGGCGTGCAGCCGCTCGGCCTCGGTCAGGTCCAGCGGGATCGCGGAACCGGCCGGTGCGGAACGAAGGCTGTATCCGCTCGGGTGCCTCTCGATGTCGAAGCCGGCGGGCGCGAGGATCCGTCGCAACCGTGACACATGGTCCCGCACCGCTTGAAACGCGGACGACGGCATACCGTCCGTACCCCACACCGCGTCCACCAGGTGGACGGTGGAAACGTTCCGGTGCTCGTGCAGCAGCAGCGCCGTCAGAACGGCCTGCTGCTGCGGAGACCCCATGGAGACCGGTTCATCGCCCCGTCGCGCCAGTTCGGGCCCGAACACCGTGAACAGCAGGGGTACGGCGGGCAATTGGGGCAGCTCGTCAACCGCGTGCGCCGCCTCCACCGTTTCCTCGGCCGCCTCCCGCCCCCGTACAGCCGGTCCAGGAGCGGGCTCACGAGCACCGCGAACGCGGTCGTCCCCGGTGAGAGGCGCGCACTGCCGCCCGGATCCGCCAGCAGTGCCGCGAAGTCCGGCATGCGGCCCAGATACGGTTCGAGGGCCCGGCCGACCGCCTCGACGACCTCGATGGACTGCTCGGTGTCCAGCCCGCCGGCCAGCAGGTCGCGGACGCCGGGCCTGAAGTCGTACAGGACCTCGCCGGTTCCGCCCAGGACTGCCGCCGCCGACAACGGCTGCCCCGCTGCCCCGTCTGCCGTGACGGGCTGGAGGAGTTCGCCCAGCAGTACCTCCGCGACCACGGCCGAAGTAGTCGCGGGCAGCGTCGCGATGCGGATCAGCTGGATGACGGGCATGCTCAGCGGGCGAATCGCGGAGAGCCGTACCACCAGCCGGTACGCCTCCGGCGAGAACGAGGAGCGGAAGCATTCGATCCGTTGTTCCGCGGAGGGCGGCGGCAGATCGGTGCCGGGGACACCTGATGCCCTCTCCTCGGACGTCCGCACCAGGACGGTGTCCACCAGCTGCGGCGCCCCCGGCCGTGTCAGCAGCCGCACCCAGGTCTTTGCAGCAGCTCGCAGCTGACTCAACGACGCGCCCTGGGACCGTGCACAACGAAATCAACGGCGGCGTTCAGCACGGTCCCGTCATCCAATCAGGCCGAATCACCGGCCTCACCTTCCACGTCCACCAAGCCCCAACCACGTTCGAGGAGTGGGCCCCTGATTTTCCGCCAGAGCGAGCATCACGGCGCAACCTCCCTGTGTCGCATACGTCCAGAATCGCCACGCACTCCACATGGTGCGTCATCGGGATCACGTCATCGGAAGCGGCATGCAGAGAACCAGCAGGTCAGACGTGGTTTCACGCTCACGAGGAGCGGCTTCCATGCGCCCGGAGCGTCAAACGAGCGTCACGGCCGAGGTCTGCCTGCCCCGCTCAACAGGTGCCTGCGGCAGACCCGCACACCGCTGGAGGCCGGCGCCATGCCCTGCGGCACCAGATAGTCGTCACCGAGCGGCTTGGTATGCCGACTGACCACGGCGAGGCGGTTCTTCAACGGAAGGAGCAGGCCCCGGCCGCTCCCGAGCAAGAGGGCCTTGGTACGTCAGAGACGCGGAGACGAGTTGGTCACGCCCCGCTGTCCCCGGCGGGTGCGGCGAAAGACCCGGGCCAGCTCACCGGTTGGCCAGACAGTCCAGGTCCTGGCCGTCCACGGCCACGTCGTGCGGGACGCCGAAGTTCACGCTGCCGCCCGGCCGCGCCGAACGCAGGGCCTGCGGCGTGGCCTGGGCGATGCCGAGCCGCCCCAGCACCCCGTCGGCGCCCAGCCGTCCGGGGGACGGTTCCGTAACGGGGGCGATATACCCGGATGCGTCCTGACCCAGACGTGTGCGACGTGTGTGTCATCCGACCGCGAAACCGGGGAACTCACCCGGTTACCGATGGGGATGGCGCTGCTGTCCGGCCGGGGAGCACCCGGCGCGTCATGGGGGCAGATCCCGGTCGGGGAACTGCCCCCATGACGGTGAGGGTTACGCGACCGCCTCCAGCGGGCCGCCCGCGGCCGCCTCACTCGCGGTGAGCTGCGCGATCAGTGCCGCACGTGCGCGGGCCACCCGGGATCGCACCGTCCCGACCGGGCACCCGGCCGCCCGCGCGGCGTCCTCGTAGGGCAGCCCGAGGAGCTGGGTGAGGACGAACGCCTCGCGTCGCTCGTAGGGAAGCGCGGCGAGGAGTTCCTGGAGCGCCACCCCCTCTTCGAAGCCCGGCAGACCGACCGACTGGGTGCGTTCGATGGTGAGGCGCCAGTCGTCGGTGTCAGCGAGCCGGGGGCGTGCCGCCGCCCTGCGGAAGTCGTCGACGACGGCACGTCGGGCGATGGCCAAGAGCCAGGTACGCGCCGAGGACCGTCCCTCGAAACTGTGGAGGTTGCGCAGCGCGCGCAGGAACGTGTCCTGGGCGAGGTCTTCGGCCAGTTGCGGATCGGCCGAGAGGTGGGCGACGTAGCGTACGACGTCGCGGTGCAGCGCCCGTACGAACGCCTCGGCCGCCGCCGGGTCCCCGGCGCGCGCGGCCAAGGCCCAGTGGGTGGAAGCGGCGTCGTCGTGCTGGGTTCCCACGACGTACGGAGACGCTGCGGGCTCGGGGTTCTTCCCACGCCGGTGAGGCTGTTGCCGGCGCGGCCCGCCGCGGGTGGCGGGCAGGGTTGTCTTCATCGCCTGGTGTCCTTCGCGGATCGGTCCGGAAGCCGGGCCGCTCCGTGCCCTCAGGGCTGTCGCGCACGCGGGACGAGACGATGAGGTCGCCACGTGCCGAGGCCGGGGGGCGGGAGGCCGGATTCCGGTGAAGGGGCACCCGGAGCCGCTTGGCCCGGGTGTGCCCGAAGGAAGCCGCCGTACCATACGGGCACAGCGACGCGCGGCCGGTCGTCTCACCGGTCGCGGATGGTCCTTCGGGATGCCTGCCGCTGCTTCAGAGCGCGGCCAGGCCCCCGGGCGGTCCGCGTGGATCCAGGTCGCGGGCGCACAACAAGCCCCGCGGAAGCCGGTCGCTGAGACCTCGGCAGGCCCTCGTCATGGGACGGGGCGACGGAGCCGGGGCGGTGAGGGGGATCTGGAGCGGGGCCAGCAGCCATCCGGCCACTGACCACAAGATCTGGAACGCCGCCCGCTCCCCCCGGGCCAGCCACAGCCCGCACAGGAGCGCGGCGAGGAGGTGCGCGGCCAGCATGCCCGTCGACGACATCCCCGCCATGTCGTGACCCATGTGCCCCATGGAACCCATGTGATCCATGGAGCCCGTGGAGGAGGCCGCGTGGCTCATGTCCCCCATGTTCTCCATGGACGGCATGGAGCCCCCGTGGGCCGTGTGGTCCGTGCCCGCCATCCGCCCGCCGCCTCCTGCCGCGGTGCACGTCCCCATGTCCTCGCCCGTCGAGCAAAAGGTGTCGACCGGCGGACGCGTGTGTGCGGAGACGGTGGCTGCCGGCGTGAAGCGGGTCTGGGCCGTCGCGAAGGCGTTGTGCAGAACGGCCTGGGTGGTGACGGTCAGGCCGATCACCAGCCAGGTGCCGCGCTCACGTGCGGCGACCCACCAGCCGGGCACAGCAATCGCGAAGAAGCCCGCTGCAAGTACCCGGAAGGGCAGCGGGGCCTCGGACATCAGGACGTGGCCGGTGGCCGCGAGCGTGACGGAGACAACGGCGAACATCGCCGCTCGCATCGCGCGCCCGATCCGCCCTGCCTCCATGGCCCCTCATCCTCCCATCGCGGGGCGGACTTGGGTACGGCGAGGTGTCCGCCTCATCACCAATATCGGATAGATACGTGAGCTCGCGAAGGCACGGCGTATGCGCTCACACGGGTGCTGCGCCGAAGACCACCGACGGTCCAGCGCTCCGGCGGGGACGGGCTCGGGCTTCACGAGCCGGGTCGGGATCGGACCCGATGCGCGGGGCACGCTTCAGGCCGGGTTCTCTCCCGGGCGTACGACGGTCGCCAGTACGGTCACCGGGTCGGCGCGTTCGAAGCGCAGAGTGAAGGGGATGCGTTCCCCCTCCCGCCAGTCGTCGTCCGGACGGACGGTCACGTCCATGCCGTGCGGGGTCATGGTGAGGCCGTCCCCCGGCGGGATCGCGGCACTCGCCGCGGGTTCGCGGTAGGCGGCTCGGGAGTCGGACATCCGGTGCCGGCTCAGCTCCGGCCGTACGGCCGTGCGTGGGGAGGTGACCGAGACGAGTCGGTCTGTGGATCCCCCGGTGTTGGTGATCGTGAAGAAGGCGGCGGTTTCCGGAGTCGCGCCCAGGCGCAGGAAGACGTGCCCTTCGACGACGGCGAGGCGCGGCGGACTGCCCGCGTTGCCGTTCGTGGTCCAGGCGCCGAGCCCGGCGAGGGCCACTCCACTGGCGAGCACCGGGGAGGCGACTGCGGCGAGCGGGGCACGCAGACGGGTGGGCAGAGGATTCTTCACGGACGGTTCTTCCTGACGGAGGCGGGGATCACAGGGCCGCTCGTGGCTCGCGCGGCCGTCGGACCCGGGCGGGCGCGGGCTGCCAGTGGCGCAGCCGGAGGCTGCCGAGGACGACGAGGACGGAGCTGAGGGACATGGCCGCGGCGGCGAGCATCGGATTCAGCAGGCCGACCATCGCGAGCGGGATGGTGACGACGTTGTAGCCGAAGGCCCACAGCAGGTTGCCGCGGATCGTGGCCAGGGTGCGGCGAGCAAGGCGTACTGCGTCGGCGAGCGCCTCGATGTCGTCGCGGACGAGGGTCACGTCGGCGGCGCCGATGGCGACGTCGGTGCCGGTGCCCATCGCGATGCCGAGGTCGGCACCGGCGAGGGCGGCCGCGTCGTTGACGCCGTCGCCGACGACGGCGACCCGCAGTCCCTTGTCCCGCAGGGCGCGGACGAGTTCCGCCTTGTGCTCGGGGGTGCAGCGGGTGTGCACCTCGTCGATGCGCAGCGCGGCAGCGACGGCTCGGGCCGGGGCATCCTGATCGCCCTTGACTTCCGCTCCCCGCCCTTAAGGGACGGGGATTCCTACCACGGTCGTCCGACCGTCTCGGTGGGTTCCTGCTTCTTCGCGCTGTGCCGGGACAAGTCCCGGTCTTACCCTCGCTCGACAGGCTGACACCGCCAGTCCGGCGGCCAGGGCGATGTTGACCGCCGCGTTGATGTCCCGGTCCAGGACGGCCCCGCACGCCCGGCACTGCCAGACGCGGACGTGCAGGGGTTTGGGTCCGTCCTTGACACCGCAGGCCGAACAGACCTGGCTCGTGGGCTCGAAACGTCCGATCCGGACGAAGACACGGCCGTACAGGACAGCCTTGTACTCCAGCATCGCAACGAACGCGGACCATCCGGCGTCGTGCATGGACTTGGCCAGACGCGTGCGGGCGAGCCCTTTGACCGCCAGGTCTTCCACGGCCACCGCTTGGTTCTCGCGAATGATCCGTGTGGAGAGCTGATGGTGGAACTCGCGCCGCGCATCGGCCACCCGCGCATGCGCGCAGGCGACCTTGCCCCGGGCCTTCTCCCGGTTCTTCGACCCCTTCGCCTTACGGGACAGACTGCGCTGATCCCGCTTCAGCTTCTTCTCCGCCCGGCGCAGGAACCGGGGGCTGCTGATCTTCGTCCCGTCGGACAGGACCGCGAAGTGCCCCAGGCCGAGGTCGATACCGACAACCGATTCCACGGCGGGCAGCGTTTCGGGCTCGGTCTCCACGACGAACGACGCGAAGTACCTTCCCGCCGCGTCCTTGATCACGCTCACCGTCGATGGGACCGACGGCAGGGACCGGGACCACTTCACCCGCACCTTGCCGATCTTCGGCAACGACAGGTCCCCGCCGGGAGTGATCTTCCACCGCGCGTTCCGGGTGAAGCGGACCGACTGCCGACTGTCCTTACGGGACTTGAACCGGGGCTCTGCGGTCTTCGGCCCCTTGCGGGTGCCCTTCAGCGACGCGAAGAAGTTCGTGTATGCGGTGTCCAGGTCCCGCAGGGACTGCTGCAGCACCACGGCGGACACCTCACCGAGCCAGGCACGGGCCCCGGTCTTCTTCGCCTCGGTGATGACCTGCCTGGACAACTCCCCGGCCTTCGGAAACGGCAGGCCCTGCTCGCGGGCGTCCTTTCGGGTGCGCAACGCGTCGTTGAACACAACGCGGGCGCACCCGAACGCCCGGGACAGCGCGGCACGCTGAGGACCGTTCGGGTACACGCGGAAGGTGTACCGAAGCTGCATACCGAACACCGTAATGCAGTTGGCCTATGGCTGAGTATCAGAACATTCGTACTGGTCGTCACTGTGCATTTGCCCTCCACGCACATTTGGTTTTTGTGACGAAGTACCGGCACAGGGTCTTCGAGGACGTGCACCTGACGCGTATGGAGGAGGTCATGCGGGCCGTGTGTGAGGACTTCGAGTGCGAGCTGGTGGAGTTCAACGGCGAGGACAACCACGTACATCTGCTGGTGAACTTCCCGCCGAAGGTGGCCCTGTCCAAGCTGGTCAACTCGCTCAAGGGCGTCAGCTCACGCCGGCTCCGCCAGGAGTACCCGGAACTGGTCCGGCACTACTGGCGGGCTCAGCGTCTGTGGTCCGGTTCCTACTTCGCCGGGTCGGTGGGCGGGGCTCCCTTGTCCATCGTCCGTCAGTACATCGAGCAGCAGAATCGCCCACTGTGACCTGCGAGTTAGCCTCGGGCTTTCGCGTGGCCGGGTGTCCGATGCGTGATCGGAAACGCGAAGAGTGCTCCTGACCTGCGACGATGGGACTTGTCTAGGGTCCGGGTCGGCGCATGAAAGAAGCACTCCTCAGGTGAAGAAGCGTATCGGGTCCTATCCGCGTGTCCACATCGAGGGCGGCGGGAGCGG
>NZ_JBEYTM010000037.1:0-80368 GCF_040643055.1 Streptomyces sp. NPDC047515 | reverse complement strand
CGCGTTCCTCCTCAGACAACACCAGCTCGGCCATCGGCCGCCCCATCTTCGCCATGGAAGCAGTCTACTTATTCAACGAATTCTCGGCGCAGGACGCTAGGTTCCCGGGAAGCGGCGGACCGGACAGGCCGGTCCGCGGTGCGGGAGGCCGACGCGTGGGTGAGACCTTGAACCGGCCGACCCGCCGCCACGGCCCCGGCCCGACCGGTCGCGCGGTCCACGATGCGCCCGGCCGCGAGGGAATGGGGCCGACTCATGTCGAACTGGCCGTCCCCACCCCCCGGTTCGGCGGGGAGACGGTGGTGCGACGCCCCGACGCCGGCGAAACGCGCATTGACGCCGAGACGGCCGGAGGCGATCCGCCTGTCGATCCCGAGACGGCCGGGGGCGATCCGCTCGTCAACGCCGAGACGGCCGGGGGTGATTCGCGCACATCCTTCGGCGGGTCGGGGCACAGCGGGTTCGTCGGGCGTGAACAGGGCCGTGCCGCACGGGACTTCTTCACCACCACGACTGCGGTGTACGCGCGGAGCTCCCAGACGGTGGCCCGGTGAACGCCGCCGTCCCCGGACCGCTGTCGGGCGTGGTGATAGCCGACTTCGGGCGGGTGCTCGCCGCCCCGTACGCCACCATGCTCCTCGCGGACCTGGGCGCCGACGTCATCAAGGTGGAGCGTCCGGGCTCCGGCGACGACACCCGCGCCTGGGGGCCGCCGCGCGCCCATGGCGAGTCCACCTACTTCCTCTCCGTGAACCGCAACAAACGGTCCCTCGCCATCGATCTCGGCACGGAGACGGGACGCCGCGACGCCCGCGAACTGGTGCGCCGCGCCGATGCGCTCTTCGAGAACTTCCGTCCCGGCACGATGGGCAAGTACGGGCTCTCCTACGAGGAGGCCAACGCACTCAACCCCGGCATCGTCTACTGCTCGGTGACCGGATTCGGAGCCGGTGGAGGCGCCGCGCTGCCCGGCTACGACCTGCTGGTGCAGGCGGTCGGCGGTCTGATGAGCGTGACCGGGCCCGCGCCGGGGCAGCCCGTCAAGACGGGCGTGGCACTCGTCGACGTACTCACGGGCCTGCACGCGGCCGTGGGGGTCCTGGCGGCGCTGCGCCATCGCGACGCGACCGGCGAGGGCCAGCACGTCGAGGTCAGTCTGCTGTCCACGTTGCTGTCGAGCATGGTCAATCAGGCGGGTGGATACACCCTGGCCGGTCAGGTGCCGGGCATCCTCGGCAACCGGCATCCGTCCATCGCTCCGTACGAGGTCTATCAGGCGGCGGACCGGCCGCTCGTCGTGGCCGTCGGCAACGACCGTCAGTTCCTCGCCCTTTGCCGGGGCCTGGGCGCCGAGGAACTCGCCACCGACGCCAGATTCGCCTCGAACCAGGACCGCGTCGCGCACGTCGACGCGCTGGCCGGCGAGATCTCCGCGCGGCTCGTCCTGCGCACCGCAGCCGAGTGGTTCGACCTGCTCACCCCGCTCGGGGTGCCCTGCGGTCCGGTCAACGACCTTGCGGGCGCCTTCGACCTGGCCGAACGCCTGGGTCTGTCCCCGTGTGTCACACCGGCCGACTCGGACCCCGACGATCCCCTGTGCCTGGTGGCCAATCCCATCGGGCTGTCCCGTACCCCGCCGCGTTACGAGCGGCGGCCGCCGAGGCTCGGTGAGCACACCGACGACCTCAGGCGCTGGCTGGACAGCTGAGCCGCCGGCCGACGCCGCGTCCGTACCCCTCTCGGCCTACGACCCGGTTGCGCGCGTGCCGGAGAGTTCCCCGGAGCAACGGTTCTCATGGTCCCGCCCGCTTCCCCCGGCGCGGCGCTCGCCGACTCGCCCGTGGCGTGTCAAGAAGAGACACGCCGTCGTCAGGGTGAGTGGGCGTCAGAAAGTCGCCCTTACGGGCTAACGGGGCATCAATTCACCGAGAAATAAGGACGATTGACCTCTTATCTAATTATATGGAAATAGCATTTGGCGTACTTTTTGTCCCTCGATCGGCGTCCCGGCGTCGGCCTTCAACGTGTCCGATACGAAAGTCATGGGAGCCGTCAGTACGTTCATCCCGGGTCGACTGCTCAGCCGACCTCTCTGAGACAGGAGAAAGCGACATGGTTACCCGTTCCACCATCGTTACAGCCGCCGTCGCGGCCGCCGCGGCCTTGGCCGCCACCGGCATCACCTACGCCTCCGCTGCCCCCTCCGCGTCGGCCCAGGCCGCCGCGGTCGCCCAGCAGGCCGCTCCCGTTTCGGCTCTCGACGGCGGCGACGCCGGCAAGGGCAACGAGAGCAAGGGCGGCGAGGGCAAGGGCAACGAGGGTCGTGGCAACGAGGGTCGTGGCTACGAGGGTCGTGGCTACGACGAAGGCCGTGACCACTACGAGGGCCGGATCCACATCAACGAGCGCACGTACTCCGACGAGCCGGGTGGCTGCATGACCGTGATCAGCGGCCTCGGCTCCACCAGCCTCAACATCCGCAATGACAGCCGCCGGACCATCGAGGTCTTCCGCGGGGTCACCTGCGACAACGGTGCCCCCATCGCCACCGTCGGGCCTCACAGCTCCAGCGACGGCGTCTTCCCGGGCCACGTCCGGGGCGGCGTGTGGGTCAAGAACGGAGTGGTGGGCAGCTTCCGGGTGATCGAGCACCGCTATGAGGGCAAGTGGTGACCGAACCCGTCGGACCAAGGTCGGTGACCCGGTCACCGACCTGACGTAGAACCCCGGCCCGCCGGAATCGGGCCGGGGTTCCAGCCGGGCATCTGGAACCGGTGCACGCACCGGTTCCAGATGCCCAAACCTGACCAACGCCTGACAACCCATTCACCTGCCATGCCATATTAAAGCCGGACGACGAGGCGTTGCCAGCGGGCCATGAGGGCCGCGTCGCGCGTGGCCTCCGGCTTTCGGCAGGGACGGGCGACCGGGCTGCACAACCCGGTGCCGGCGCGGCGGACGCCGCCCCGCGTCACGGTCGCCAGGAACCCGGCCGTTCCTGCGGCCGGGCCGACCGGCACCCGGAAACGGACGATGAGGCCCCGGGAGGCAATGAGGCCCCGGGAATCGCGCGATGCCCGGACGCGCCCCGACAGCGGACGTTGGTCCGGACGGGTGAAGGGACGGGGGGTGCGCGGCCCTCGAAGTGCGTGGCCCCGCCGCCCCTGATCCGTGATCCGCCGGGCCGGCCCTAACCCTCGGGGGCGTCCGGCGCCGGCTCCAACTGCCACCACTGTCCAGGGGAGTCGGTGTCCTCCCACTGTTGGACCCGAGCGCCGTCCGCCGTGCTGCCATCGGCCACTTCGAGGGCGAGTCCGCTGATGAAGCTGACCAGCGTCACCACCCCCGGTGCTTCCAGGTGCCGCTCGATCAGCCATTCCTGGGCGCCGTAGTTGTTGGCGCGCCACTGCTGGACCACGGCCCCGTTCTCGGTGGAGGCGTTGGCCACGTCCAGGCGCTTGCCGCTGTGGACGTTGACCAGGTGGTAGAGCGCCGCGCCCTCGTGGACGGGCGAGAGCTGCCAGTGCTGGGCCGCCGAACCGTTCTCCTCGCCCTGCTGTACCGGGGCGCCGCCGCCCTTGGCGGAGCCGTGCACCTCCAGCAGCAGGCCGCTGCCCACGTTGCGCAGCCGGTAGGGGCCCGCTGCGACGACCGGCGCGCCGTTGCCGCTCATGCTCCGGTTCCTCTCTGCGCGGCTGACCGCCGCCCGGCCGGTCGGCCGGGCGGCGGTCGGTGGCGCTGTCGCTGTCGATACGCGGTCGCTCGGCTCAGGCGCCGAGGTTGAACTCGCCCGGGTTCGGACCGAGCCGCTTGCCCTCGTCCAGCGCGGCGAACGCGGCCAGGTCGTCGGCGTCCAGCTCGAAGCCGAACACATCGAGGTTCTCCACGATCCGGGACGGCGTCACGGACTTCGGGATCACCACGTTGCCGGTCTGGATGTGCCAGCGGAGCACCACCTGGGCCGGTGTGCGGCCGTGCTTCCGGGCGATCGCGACGACGGTCGGGACCTCCAGGAGCCCCTTGCCCTGGCCCAGCGGGGACCAGGCCTCGGTCGCGATGCCGTGCTTGGCGTGCAGGGCGCGCGACTCGGCCTGCTGAAGCTGCGGGTGGAGCTCGATCTGGTTGATCACCGGGACCACGGAGGTCTCGCCGAGCAGGCGCTCCAGGTGCTCCGGGAGGAAGTTCGAGACACCGATGGCCTTCGCGCGGCCTTCGGAGTAGATCTTCTCGAACGCCTTGTACGTGTCGATGTAGGCGTCCTTGGCCGGGACCGGCCAGTGGATCAGGTAGAGATCGACATAGTCCAGACCCAGCTTGTCGAGCGAGGCGTCGAAGGCTCGCAGGGTGGAGTCGTAGCCCTGCTCGGAATTCCACAGCTTCGTCGTGATGAAGAGCTCTTCGCGGGCGACGCCGGAGGCCGCCACGGCCCGGCCGGTGCCCTGCTCGTTCTCGTAGATCGCGGCGGTGTCGATGCTCCGGTACCCGGACTCGATGGCTGTCGCGACCGTTCTCGCGGCCTCGTCGTCCGGCACCTGCCAGACACCGTAGCCGAGCTGCGGCATTTCGACGCCGTTGTTGAGGGTGATGGAGGGGACCTTGCTCACGAGCGGTCGATCCTTACGTCGTCGGTTGGGATTCTCAGGGTCAACGATCACGGGGGGCCAGGCATTCCCCACCGGCCCGCTGTCCGTGGCCGCCCCCTGTCCGGCCCACGGTGATCCCGGCCCGTCGACCTCGCCCCGTCCGGGCCTCGCCCGGTGCCGCCCGGCCTCGTCACCGGTGTGACGCGACCTCCCCGATTCGCGTCCGAGCTGCCCGAAATCCTGCGAACTCGCGCACGGGCTCTGATATTTGGGCCCGCGCGGAGCATTGACAGATCGTGCGCCAGGGAATCCCATGCAGTGATGGTTAGGAACCTTTCCTAACGTCGATCCGGAAGGGAGCACCCGTGCACGCTGAACGACCCCCACGCCGTACCGTCGCCGTCCTCGCGGGCCTCAGTTGTCTGTTTCTGCCTCTGCTCACCCACATTCCGAAGGCCACCGCCGCCACGGCGGACCGGGCTCCGGGCGCCGACTCCCCGGTCGCTGCCGCGACGGGCGCCGCCACGACGGCCGCCGGCCCCGGCACGATGGCCGCGGCCCCGTACGAGTACCTGGGCTGGGGAAACCCGCAGAAGCCGGCCGATGTGATGGCGGCGACGGGCGTGAAGTGGTTCACGCTCGCCTTCATCCTCTCGGACGGCACCTGCAACCCGAAGTGGGACGGCGACCGGGCGCTGAACGGCGGCTCGGACCAGGCCGCCATCGAGTCCATCCGGGCGGCCGGTGGCGACATCGTCGTATCGGCGGGTGGCTGGAGCGGCAAGAAGCTGGGCGAGAAGTGCTCCAGCGCCTCCGTGCTGGCCGGGGCCTACCAGAAGGTGATCGACGCCTACCGCCTCAAGGCGCTGGACATCGACATCGAGGACACCGAGTTCTCCAAGGCGACCGTGCGGCAGCGGGTGGTCGACGCTCTGAAGATCGTCAAGACCAGGAACCCGGGCATCGTGACGTACCTGACCATGGGGACCACCCCGACCGGGCCCGACGCCAACGGCAAGGACCTCATCAAGCGGGGTGCCGCGGCAGGCCTGGACAACGACGGCTGGGTCGTCATGCCGTTCGACTTCGGCGGGCACAGCGGCACCATGGGCGCGGCCACGGTCAGCGCGCTCGACGGGCTGAAGGCCGCCGTCAAGAGCGCCTACGGCTACACCGACGACGCGGCCTACCGGCACATCG
This sequence comes from Streptomyces sp. NPDC047515, assembly GCF_040643055.1. Taxonomy (NCBI): domain Bacteria; kingdom Bacillati; phylum Actinomycetota; class Actinomycetes; order Kitasatosporales; family Streptomycetaceae; genus Streptomyces; species Streptomyces sp. NPDC047515. The sequence continues at coordinate 74,585 of NZ_JBEYTM010000037.1, read as the reverse complement.
GGGTCTCCTCGATGAACGGGAAGACCGACGAGTCGGACGAGACCGTCACCACCACCGACTTCAGGACGATCCTCGCCTACGCGCAGCAGCACCACATCGCGCGCTACGCCTTCTGGTCCGTCAACCGGGACCGCGCCTGCGGCTCCAGCGGCGACGCGGACGCCTGCAGCGGGGTGTCCCAGTCCCCGTACGAATTCACCAGGATCGTCGTCCAGTACAAGGGCTGAGGAGGTCCGATGCGCACCACTTCGAGCACGCTGACCATCGGCGGCACGGCACTCGCCGCCGCCGGGCTGCTGCTGCCCCTGCTCGCCGCGCCGCCCGCGGCCGCGGCGGCCACCCGCTACGAGGCGGAGGGCGCGACGCTCTCCCAGGCGGTCGTGGCCACGAACCACACCGGCTACTCCGGTACGGGCTTCGTCGACTACGCCAACGTCGCCGGATCATCCGTGCAGTTCACGGTGAACGCCGCCGCGGGGAGCACTTCGCTCGCCATCCGCTATGCCAACGGCACCGCCACCGACCGGCCGATGGACATCAGTGTCAACGGTACGGTCGTCGCCTCCGGAGTCTCGTTCGGCGCGACGGGATCCTGGGACACCTGGGCGACGAAGACCGTCCCCGCGCAGCCGGCCGCCGGGGCCAACACCGTCCGGGCCACCGCGACCACCGCGAACGGCGGCCCCAACCTCGACTACCTGGACGCGGTCCCCGCCGCCGATGGTCCCGCGGTGCCCTTCGGCAGCCATCACTTCCCCTACGCGGCAGGGACGCTGAAGCCATCGGGCTCGCAGTCGACCCTCGACCAGGCCGTGATCAAGACGTACAACGCCTGGAAGTCCGCGTTCGTCAGGAAGAACTGCGGAAACGGCTGGTACGAGGTCATCTCGCCGGACGCCGACCACCCCTACGTCGCCGAGGCCCAGGGCTACGGCATGGTCGTCACCGCGACGATGGCGGGGGCGGACCCGGAGGCGAGGACCGTCTTCGACGGCATGGTGAAGTACATGCTCGCGCATCCCTCGGTCAACAACGCCAACCTCCTCGCCGCCGAACAGAACGCCTCCTGCAAGAGCGTCGACGGCTCGGACTCGGCGACCGACGGGGACCTCGACGTCGCCTACGGCCTGCTTCTCGCCGACAAGCAGTGGGGCTCCACGGGCACGTACAACTACAAGGATCTCGCGGTCAAGCACATCAACGCCATCAAGAAGAGTGAGGTCAACCCGACCACCCACCTCATGCTGCTCGGCGACTGGTCGGACTCCGGCGAGTCCCACTACTGGATGACCCGGTCCTCGGACTGGATGATCGACCACTTCCGCGCCTTCAAGAAGGCCACGGGTGACAGCGCCTGGGACACCGTACGCACGGCGCATCAGGGCCTGGTCACCAGTCAGCAGTCCAAGTACGCCGCCCATACGGGTTTGTTGGCGGACTTCGTCGTCAACACCAACAGCACGCCCAAGCCTGCCGCCGGCGAGGTGCTCGAAGGGCCCAATGACGGCGACTACTCCTGGAACGCCTGCCGCGATCCGTGGCGCATCGGGACCGACGCCGTCACCAGTGGGGACGCCGCCTCGCTCGCCTCGGCACGCAAACTCAACTCCTGGATCAAGTCGAAGACCGGCGGCGACCCGAAGAAGATCGTCACCGGATACCACCTCAACGGCACTTCCTTCGACAGCGGCGACGACATGGCGTTCACCGCCCCGTTCGTCGTGACCGCGCTGACCGACTCCGGCTCCCAGGCCTGGCTCGACGCTCTCTGGAACAAGCTCGCCACCACCTCGATCGACCCGCAGCTCTACTACGGCGGAAGCGTCCAACTGCAGTCGGTGATCGTCGCATCCGGCAACTACTGGGTTCCCTGACGGAGGTTCAGATGCAGGCCAGAACGCTCACCACGTTACGGAGCAGAACGGCCGCCCTCGCGGTGGCGCTGCTCTGTACCGCCCTGGTGCAGGCGGTGCCGCAATCCGCCTCCGCGGCAGCCGCCCGGTACGAGGCGGAGTCCGCGACGATCGTCCACGGCGTCGTCGAGTCCAACCACTCCGGCTACTCCGGGACCGGCTTCGTCAACGGCGACAACGTCGTCGGCAGCCATGTGGAGTTCACCGTCGACGCGGCCTCCGCCGGGACCGGACGGATCGCGATCCGGTACTCGAACGGCACGACGACCGGCCGGCCCGCGGATGTCGCCCTGAACGGCACGGTCGTCTCGGCCTCCCACGCCTTCGACACCACCACCGACTGGAACACCTGGGCCACCTCCACCCTGAGCGCCCCGGTCAAGGCGGGCAGCAACAAGATCCGGCTGACGTCCACAACGGCCAACGGGCTGCCCAACCTCGACTACATCGACGTCACGGTCACCTCCTCCGACACCCAGGCACCCACCGCACCTGGCCGGCCCAGCTGCTCGGCGATCGGCGAGGACAGCTTCACGCTGAACTGGGGCGCCGCAACGGACGACGTGGGCGTCGCCGCGTACGACATCTATGAACACGGCAACAAGCTCGCCGAGGCGGCCGGGAATGCCACGACGAAGAACCTGACCGGGCTCACAGCCAGGACCACGTACAACATCACCGTTTTCGCGCGTGACGCGGCCGGCAATGTGTCGTCGGCCAGCCCCGTCGTGGACTGCACCACTCTGCCCAGCTCCGACACCACCCCGCCCTCGGTACCCAGCACCCTGTCCACCTCGGGCCTCACCGCAAACAGCGTCGTCCTGAACTGGGGCGCCTCGACGGACGACAAGGCCGTCACTGCCTACGAGGTCCGCAGCGGCAGCACCGTCTACAAGACCGTGACCGGCACCCCGCCGGCCACCACGACCACCCTCACCGGGCTCGCCTGCGCCAGCCCGTACTCCCTGGACGTCGTCGCCAAGGACGCGGGGGGCAATGTCTCGCCGCCGAGCAACACCGTCACCTTCACCACCCCGGCCTGCGGCGCCACCGACGGCGGCGTACCGTCGAACATCGCCACCGTCTCCACCGGCTGGTCCATCCCCTGGGGCACCTACTGGATGCCCGACGCCAAGACCGCGCTGGTGACCGAACGGGACAGCTTCAAGGTCTTCAAGGTCACCCCCGGGGGTACCAGGACCCAGGTCGGCACCGTGCCCAACACCGTCACGACCAACGGTGAGGGCGGCCTGCTCGGTGTCGCCGTAGACCCCAAGTGGTCCACCAACCACTACGTCTACTTCATGCACACCGCGTCCGAGGGCAACCGCGTAGCCCGTATGACGTACGACGGCACCTCGCTCGGCGGCTACACGGTCCTGCTCCAGGGGATCAAGAAGAGCAGATACCACAACGGCGGACGGCTCGCCTTCGGCCCGGACGGCTGTCTGTACGCGTCGACCGGCGAGGCGCAGACCCCTGACCTGGCCCAGGACAAGAACTCGCTGAACGGCAAGATCCTGCGGATGACCACGGACGGCAAGGCCGCCCCCGGCAACCCGTTCGGCAACTACGTCTACAGCTACGGCCACCGCAACCCGCAGGGCCTGGCGTTCGACCGCAACGGCCGTCTGTGGGAGGCGGAGTTCGGTGACAGCAAGAAGGACGAGCTCAACCTCATCAAGCCGGGAAACAACTACGGCTGGCCCGTCTGCGAGGGCAGCTGCTCCACCGCCGGAATGACCAACCCGAAGAAGACCTGGAGCGTCTCCGAGGCATCGCCCAGCGGGATAGCCATCGTCCGCAACGTCATCTACATGGCCGCGCTGAAGGGCGAGAGGCTGTGGCGGGTGCCGATCACCGGTGACACCGAGAACCTCGGCACGCCCAGCGCCTACTACGTCGGCACGTACGGCCGACTGCGCACGGTCACCAAGGTGCCCGGCCAGGACCAGCTCTGGTTCTCCACCACCAACTCCGACAACAACGGAGGCGAGCCGGACGGCGCGGACAAGCTGTTCCGCATCTCGATCACGTAGCAGACACGCGGCGTACCGCTGGGGCACGACCGTGCCTCAGCGGTACAGCGCGTCGACCTCCGCCGCGTACGCCGTCTCGATCGCCTTGCGCTTCAGCTTCAGCGACGGGGTGAGCAGACCGTGTTCCTCGCTGAACGGATGCGCCAGAATCCGGAACGTACGGATCGACTCGGCCTGCGAGACCGCCGTGTTGGCGGCCACCACCGCCCGCCGTACCTCCATCTCAAGGTCAGGATCCCGCACCAGGTCCTCCGGCCTCATGGGCTCCCGCCCCTGCATGGCGAGCCAGTGGTCCACCGACTCGTGGTCGACCGTGACGAGTGCCGCGATGTACGGCCGGTCGTTGCCGACGACGATGCACTGCGCGACCAGCGGATGCGCCCGCACCCGCTCCTCCAGACCGGCCGGTGACACGCTCTTGCCGCCCGACGTCACCAGGATCTCCTTCTTCCGTCCGGTGATCGTCAGATAGCCGTCCTCGTCGAGCGCCCCCAGGTCCCCGGTGGCCAGCCAGCCGTCGCGCAGCACCGCGTCGGTGGCCTCCGGCGCTCCGAGATAGCCCGCGAACACATTGCCGCCGTGCACCCACACCTCGCCGTCCTCGGCGATGTGCACCGTGGTGCCGGGGATCGGCTGCCCGACCGTGCCGTACCGCGTGCGTTCCGGCGGATTGGCGGTGGCCGCCGCGGTCGACTCGGTCAGCCCGTACCCCTCGTACACCGTGACGCCCGCGCCCTCGAAGAACAGCCCGAGCCGCCGCTCCATCCCCGAACCTCCGGACATGGCGTGCCGGAGCCGGCCGCCCATCGCCTCGCGCACCTTCCTGTACACGACCTTGTCGAAGAACTGGTGCTGCACCCGCAGTCCGGCGGACGGCCCGAGACCGGTCCCGAACGCCCGTGCCTCCATCGCCTCGGCGTACTTCCCCGCGATGTCCACGGCCTTGTCGAACGGGCCGACCCGCCCCTCGGCCTCCGCCCTGCGCCGGGCCGCGTTGAAGACCTTCTCGAAGATGTACGGCACTGCGAGGATGAACGTCGGCCGGAACGAGACCAGGTCCGGCATCAGGGCCTTCGCCGACAGCTCCGGCTGATGGCCCAGCTTCACGCGGCCGCGCACGGCGGCGACCTCGACCATGCGGCCGAAGACATGCGCCAGCGGCAGGAAGAGCAGGGTGGCGGCCTCGTCACCCGGCTTGGAGTGGAAGACCGACTCCCAGCGGGAGGCCATGGTGTCCGTCTCGAACATGAAATTGGCGTGCGTGATCACACAGCCCTTGGGGCGTCCGGTCGTCCCCGAGGTGTAGATGATGGTCGCCACCGACTCGGGCGTCACCGCGCGCCGGTGCCGGTGCACCACCTCGTCCTCGACATGGGCACCCGCGCCGACGAGCTCGGTCACCGCGTCCGCGTCCAGCTGCCAGAGCCGCTGCAGCCGGGGCAGCCGGTCGATCACCGACGCGACCGTCATGGCGTGGTCCTCGTGCTCGACCATGACGGCGGACACATCGGCGTCGTGCAGCATCCAGAAGACCTGCTCGGCCGAGGAGGTCGGGTAGACCGGTACGGACTGGGCGCCGACCGTCCACAGGGCGAAGTCGAAGAGCGTCCACTCGTAGCGCGTACGCGACATGAGGGCCACCCGGTCGCCGAACCTGACGCCATGCGCGATCAGCCCCTTGGCGAGCGCCAGCACCTCGTCGCGGAACGTCGCCGCAGTGACATCCCGCCAGTGACCGCTCTCGTCCTTCCGACCGAGCGCGACCCGGCGCGGATCTTCCTCGGCGTAGTCGAACACCACATCGGCCAACCCGCCCACGAGGGGCGCGGCCGCCATGGGTGGGACAGTGAACTCGCGCAATGACCTGCTCCTCGTGGCGCTCCGCACAGCGCCGTGACGCTACCCCACCGGACGGCGCGGCGGGAGGGGCCCGAACCGGCGGACAACGTGGCATATGGACAGGTCAGCCACCGAAATCCGGCCAGATGGGCAAGGCTCGGGCGTGGCTGAGACCACGGAGTAAGCGGCCGACGGCGGAATCTCCACCGAATCTGTACGCCTCAGTCACTCCCGTTCCGGGCGGATACGGGGGTATTGGTCCGCAGATGGGGCGACGTCCGTCGTACCCGACCGGGCCGGCCGCGCAAACGCGGCTGCCGTCCACTCTCCCCATGACGGCGTATCTCCCCATGACGGCGTACGGTCATGCATCGACCCGGCCGCTGGGCGAACCGATCGTGCCGACATCTCGGATCAGCCGGTCGCCGCCCGCCAGGATCGCCGCCGCCAGGGCGTCCGCGGCCTCCTGCGCGCCGTCCCGGCGGCGGCCGTGCAGCAGGACGAAGTCCACATCGCCGAGCTCCGGCAGCCCCGCTCTGGCCGGCACCGGTGCCAGGCCCGGCGGGATCAGCCCCCGGCTGTGAGCCATCACGCCGAGCCCCGCACGGGCCGCCGCGATCAGCCCACTGAGACTGGTGCTCGTACAGGCGATCCGCCAGGACCGGCCGTGCTCCTCCAGGACCTCCAGGGCGCGGGCCCGGGTGATGCCTGGCGGCGGGAAGAGCACCAGCGGAACCGGACGGTCCGGGTCGATCCGCAGCCGAGGCGCGCCGATCCAGGTCAGCGCGTCGTGCCGGACCAGCTCCCCGTGCGTGTCGCCGGTGCGCCGCTTGGCCAGGACGAGATCCAGCCGGCCCGCCGCCAGTCGCTGGTGGAGCGTTCCGGACAGCTCCACCGTCAGCTCCAGCTCTACGTCCGGATGGTCGCGGCGGAACGACTCCAGGATCTCCGGCAGCCGGGTCAGTACGAAGTCCTCCGAAGCTCCGAACCGCAGCCGCCCGCGCAGCCGGGTGCCGGTGAAGAAGGCCGCGGCCCGCTCATGCGCCTCAAGTATCGTCCGGGCGAAACCGAGCATCGCCTCGCCGTCCAGCGTGAGATCGACGCGGTGTGTGTCCCGGGTGAACAGCCGGCGCCCGGCCGCGTCCTCCAGCCGCCGCACATGCTGGCTCACCGTGGACTGCCGTACTCCGAGCCGACGGGCGGCCTGGGTGAAGCTCAGCGTCTGGGCCACGGCGAGAAAGGTGCGGAGCTGCGCGGGCTCGTACATGAGCCCAGGCTATCGCGAACCGTGATGACAGTGAGAGCGGTGTGAAGGATTCCCGATCGCCTTGATCAAGAGCAGGATGGGGAGGGTACGACCGGAACTGACAGAACATGTGGAGCACATGAGCCGCCGCACCTTGAAGCTGCCGTCCTGGCTGCCGATCGACCCGTACATCCTGGCGCTGATCGGCGCGGTCGTACTCGCCGCGACTCTGCCCGCTTCGGGGACCGCAGCGGACGTGGCGGGCGGTGCCTCGACCGGCGCGGTCGCCCTTCTCTTCTTTCTGTACGGCGCCCGCCTCTCCACCGCCGAGGCGCTCGACGGCCTCAAGCACTGGCGGCTCCATCTCACCGTCCTCGTCTGCACCTTCGTGGCGTTTCCGCTCCTCGGGCTGGCGGGCAAGGGGCTGGTGCCGTACGTCCTGACGCCGCAGCTCCACAGCGGCTTCCTCTTTCTCTGCCTCGTCCCCTCGACCATCCAGTCCTCGATCGCCTTCACCTCGATCGCCCGCGGCAATGTGCCGGCGGCGATCTGCGCGGGCTCCTTCTCCTCGATCGCCGGAATCTTCCTCACCCCACTGCTCGCGGCCGCGCTGCTCGGCAACAGCGGCGGCGGATTCTCGGCGGACGCGCTGCTGAGGATCGGGGTGCAACTGCTGCTGCCGTTCGTCGCGGGGCAGTTGCTGCGCCGCTGGATCGGTGGCTTCATCACCCGCCACAAGAAGCTCCTCGGCCGCGTCGACCGGGGCTCGATCCTGCTCGTCGTCTACACGGCGTTCAGCGAGGGCATGGTCGCGGGCATCTGGCACCAGGTCACCCCGGCCCCGCTCGGGGCGCTGCTCGGTGCCGAAGCGGTGCTGCTCGCGCTGATGCTCATCCTGACCTGGTACGGGGCGAAGCGGCTCGGCTTCGACCGGGAGGACCGGATCGCCATTCAGTTCGCCGGTTCGAAGAAGAGCCTGGCCTCCGGGCTCCCGATGGCGAGCGTCCTGTTCGGGGCGCAGGCGTCCCTCGCCGTACTGCCGCTGATGCTCTTCCATCAGATGCAGCTCATGGTGTGCGCGGTGATCGCCAAACGCCGCTCCCGCGACCCGCTGGAGGAGACCCCCGTCAGGGCGGCGAGCACCAGTGGTCCGGCGGCGGAGGAGTCCTTGGCGGCGGGCTGAAAGCGCCCTGTGACGCGGGTGGTGGGCCTGACCGTCCCTGCCGCGGTTGCTGGGCTCAAACCGCCCCTGCGGCGCGTCGACGTCCTGTCGCGGACATGCACGCCATGGGGTGGGACCGACCGACGCAGGGGGAACTCCCCGTCGGCCGGAACCCGGACCCGTGCAGATGGGCGGGGAGCCTCAGTTCCGGCCGGCCGTCGTCTCCAGGGCGACGCGCTCCTCACCCGCGTACACGTTCATGGATGGGCCCCGCAGAAAACCGACCAGGGTCAGTCCGGTCTCGGCCGCCAGATCGACGGCGAGGGACGACGGTGCGGAGACCGCCGCGAGCACGGGGATCCCGGCCATCACCGCCTTCTGGGCCAGCTCGAACGAGGCCCGCCCCGACACCAGCAGAATGGCTCGGGACAGCGGCAGCCGACCATCCGTCAGGGCGCGGCCCACCAGCTTGTCGACCGCGTTGTGCCGACCTACGTCCTCCCGGACGTCGAGCAGCTCGCCCGTCTCGGAGAACAGCGCCGCCGCATGCAGACCCCCCGTCCGGTCGAAGACCCGCTGGGCGGCGCGCAGCCGGTCGGGAAGGACGGCGAGCAGGGCCGGCTCCACCCGGACCGGGGGAGTGTCGGCGATCGGATGCCGGGTCGTGGTGCGTACCGCGTCGAGGCTCGCCTTGCCGCACAGCCCGCAGGACGACGTGGTGTACACATTGCGTTCGAGCGTGATGTCGGGGACCGCGACACCGGGGGCGAGTTTCACATCCACCACGTTGTACGTGTTGACGCCGTCCGCCGTTGCCCCGGCGCAGTAGACGATCTGCTGCACCTCGGATCCGTCGCCGATCACGCCCTCGCTCACCAGGAAGCCCGCCGCCAGCGCGAAGTCGTCGCCCGGCGTCCGCATCGTGATGGCGAGCGGCTTGCCGTTCAGCCGGATCTCCAGGGGCTCCTCGGCGACGAGCGTGTCGGGGCGCGTCGAGACCGCCCCGTCCCGGATGCGGATGACGCGGCGACGCTCGGTGACCCGTCCCATAGCGGTTGAACCCGATTCTGTATGTGGTGGAAGCCGAACCGGCCCTTGATGTGGAGGCTGCCGTGGGTCACCGGATCGTCGTGCGGCGAGGTGAGACCTCGACGACCTCATTGTCCTGCACATGGAGTGTGACATTGCGGCCGACGCCGCCGTAGGCGCGGACGGTGGTGGCCCGCAAGTGACGCGGACGATGTCCAGTCGACGAAATACTGTCTACAATATGCTTTCTGAGTGGTCAAGGCTGTTGTCAAGCCTCCAATGACCGGCGGTGATTCCTGTGGGATCACGTGCCCCTGTACCGGTCGGTAGCGACCAAGACTGGATGGTTCCTGCCACATGTAGCGAGGGGATCCTGTACATGACCGGCTCACGTGTCGTGGCGCTCGGCCACTATCAGCCCGCCCGGGTGCTCACCAACGACGATCTGGCGGCCATGGTCGACACCAGTGACGAGTGGATCACCAGTCGCGTCGGTATCAAGACCCGACACGTCGGAGGTCCTGACGAGCCGGTGGACGAGATGGCCGCGCACGCGGGAGCCAAGGCGCTCGCCTCGGCGGGGCTGCAGCCCGCCGACGTCGATCTGGTTCTCGTCGCCACCTCCACCGCGATCGACCGTTCGCCGAGCATGTCGGCGCGGGTCGCCGCCCGCCTCGGTATGGGCTCTCCCGCGGTGATGGACATCAATGTGGTCTGCTCCGGGTTCACCCACGCCCTCGCGACCGCCGACCACGCGATCCGGGCGGGCGCTGCCGAGCGTGTCCTCGTCATCGGCGCGGACAAGATGGCGGACATCGCCGACTGGACCGATCGCAGCACCTGTGTCCTGCTCGGCGACGGGGCCGGAGCGGCGGTCGTCGTCGCGGACCCGGACGGCGGGGACCTGCCCGGGATCGGCCCCGTTCTGTGGGGTTCGGTGCCGGAGATGGGGAACGCGGTACGGATCGAGGGGACGCCCCCGCGATTCGCGCAGGAGGGACAGTCCGTGTACCGCTGGGCCACCACGCAGTTGCCGCCCATCGCTCGCAAGGTGTGCGAGAAGGCCGGTGTCGCCCCCGAGGATCTGGCCGCGGTGGTACTGCATCAGGCCAACCTGAGGATCATCGAACCGGTCGCCAGGAAGATCGGTGCGGTCAACGCGGTCATCGCCCGGGACGTCGTGGACTCCGGCAATACGTCCGCGGCCTCGATCCCGATGGCCCTGTCCAAGCTGGTCGAGCGCGGCGAGGTGCACAGTGGCGCGCCGGTGCTGCTGTTCGGCTTCGGCGGGAATCTCTCGTACGCGGGTCAGGTCATCCGCTGCCCCTGAGAGGTGTGGTGCTCGGTAGACTGTAGACGATAAGCAATTGCTCGTCGCCCCGAGGGGGACCGCGATGTCGTCCGCAGGACTGCCGCAAGGTGCTGTTCCGAAGCTGGAGCGGCCCGGTCCGCTGCGTGAGCGTGTGTACGAGGCGCTGCTCGAACTGATAACGACGCGCGCGCTCCGTCCCGGCCAGCACCTGGTCGAGAGCGAACTGGCCGGTCATCTCGGGGTGTCCAGGCAGCCGGTACGGGAGGCGTTGCAGTGGCTCAACACCGAGGGCTGGGTCGATCTCCGGCCCGCGCAGGGCGCGTTCGTCCACGAACCCACGGAGGACGAGGCGGACCAGTTGCTCTCGGTCCGTACCCTCCTGGAGGCCGAGGCCGCGCGTCTTGCCGCGGCCAACTCCGGCGCCGCCGGCATCGCCGCCCTGGAGGAGCTGTGCGCCAGGGGTGAGCAGGCCGTCGCCGACGACGACATGGACCTCGCGGTCGCCACCGACGCCGCCTTCCACGCCAAGGTCATGGAGCTGGCGGGCAACGCCGTCCTCTCCGAACTGGCCGGACAGGTGGACCGCCGGGTCCGCTGGTACTACACACCGGTGGCGCGGCGGCGCGGCACCCGGTCCTGGGTCGAGCACCGCTCGCTCATCGAGGCGATCTCCTCGCGCGACGAGCGGCGGGCCACGGAGATCATGCGGGCACACACGGAACACACCCGCAGGACGTACCACCGGCGCGAGGAGAGCTGACAGTCTGCCCGGACGGGTCGGGACGGGCCGGGGCTTCGTGCCCCGGCCCTTCCCACATGTCCGTGCTCCGGCCCTTCGCTGGTCCGTGCCGCGGCCCTTTCTGCGTGTCCGCGCTCCGGCCCGTCCCGCCTGTCCGCGCTCCGGCCCTTCGGTGGTCCGTGCCGCGTCCGCGAACGCCTCGGCGCCGACGATCGCCCTGACTCGCCCGAGAGGCTTTGTCCTCGCTGAGGAGAAAGTTGTGGTGGATTCCTGCGCAACTTCTTCCCACTCCCGGCAACCGCTGCTACGTTCCCCTCGAAAGCCCGACGGACAGGCCGATGTGGCGGGGAGGGGCGCGTGAGACGTATGACGGCACGACCCGCGAATGCGCATCAGGCGCGACTGCTCCGGCTGTTGCGTGACGGCGGGCCCAACTCACGGGCACAGCTGGGGGATCAGGTCGATCTCTCCCGCTCCAAGCTCGCCGTCGAGGTCGACCGGCTGCTGGAGACCGGACTTGTCGTGGCCGACGGACTCGCCGCATCTCGCGGCGGGCGTCGCTCGCACAACATCCGACTCGCTCCGCAACTGCGCTTCCTCGGCGTCGACATCGGTGCCACATCCGTCGATGTGGCCGTCACCAACGCCGAGTTGGAGGTACTGGGTCACCTCAACCACCCCATGGACGTACGCGAAGGCCCCGTCGCCATCTTCGAACAGGTGCTGGCCATGGCCGCCAAGCTCCGAGCCTCCGGGCTCGCCGAGGGCTTCGACGGCGCGGGCATCGGCGTGCCCGGTCCGGTCCGCTTCCCCGAAGGGGTACCGGTCGCGCCGCCGATCATGCCCGGCTGGGACGGCTTCCCGGTCCGCGAGGCGCTCAGCCAGGAACTGGGCTGCCCCGTCATGGTCGACAACGATGTGAACTTGATGGCGATGGGGGAGCAGCACGCGGGCGTCGCACGTTCCGTGGGCGACTTCCTCTGCGTCAAGATCGGCACGGGCATCGGCTGCGGCATCGTCGTGGGCGGCGAGGTCCACCGCGGTACGACGGGCAGCGCCGGAGACATCGGCCACATCCAGGTCGAACCCGAAGGACGCGCCTGCGCCTGCGGCAACCGGGGCTGCCTGGAGGCCCACTTCAGCGGTGCCGCGCTCGCCCGCGACGCCGAGGACGCGGCGCGTGCCGGACAGTCGGCGGAACTCGCGGGCCGGCTGGAGGCGGCCGGAAAACTCACCGCCGCCGATGTGGCAGCCGCTGCGGCGGCCGGTGATGCCACCTCGCTCGACCTGATCCGCGAGGGCGGCAACCGGGTCGGTCAGGTCATCGCGGGACTCGTCAGCTTCTTCAATCCCGGCCTGGTGGTGATCGGCGGCGGTGTCACCGGCCTCGGTCACACGCTCCTCGCCAGCGTCCGGACCCAGGTCTACCGGCAGTCGTTGCCGCTGGCCACCGGCAATCTCCCCATCGTGCTCGGCGAGTTGGGGCCGGCCGCCGGAGTGATCGGCGCCGCCCGGCTCATCAGCGACCACCTGTTCTCACCGGCCTGACTCGGGGCCGGCAGCGCGTAGGCACCCACACCAGCACTCCTGGGCAAGCACCCGCACACCCGCCCACACCAGCACATCTGGGCAAGCACCCGCACACCGGAAACACCCGCACCACAGCGCCTGGGCCAGCACCGGAACACCGGAAACACCCGCACCACCGCACCTGGTCCCGCCCTGCCCGCTCACCGGCCTTCCCCGAGCTCTCGGCTGCGCTCGAGCAGGGGAGACCCCACTCGCCGAGGGGATTCGTCATGGCACCAGAACCACCCCTGCTCACCATGTCCGGCATCACCAAGTCGTTCCCCGGAGTGCGCGCCCTCGACGGCGTGGACCTGGAGGTCCTGGCCGGCGAAGTCCACTGTCTCCTCGGGCAGAACGGCGCCGGCAAGTCCACTCTCATCAAGGTGCTCGCCGGGGCCCATCAGCCCGACGGCGGCGAGATCACCTGGCACGGCGCACCGGCCGCGCTCAAGTCGCCCATGGCTGCGATGCGCCTGGGCATCGCCACCATCTACCAGGAACTCGACCTGGTCGAGGGCCTGTCGGTCGCCGAGAACGTCTTCCTCGGCCATGAACCCACCACCGCCCGCTTCGTCGTCCGCACCCGGGAGGGACGCACCGCGGCGGCCGCGCTGCTGAGACGTCTCGGTCATCCGGAGATCGACCCGGCCAGGGCGGTCGGTGAGCTGTCCGCCGCACAGCAGCAGATCGTCTCCATGGCGCGGGCGCTCTCCCACGACGTCCGGCTCATCGTGATGGACGAGCCGTCCGCCGCACTCGACCCCGACGAGGTCGACAATCTCTTCCGCATCGTCGCCTCCCTCACGGCCGACGGGGTGGCCGTCGTGTACATCTCGCACCGCCTGGAGGAGATCCGCAGGATCGGCGACCGGGTGACCGTGCTCAAGGACGGCCGCGCCGTCGCGGTGGGGCTGCCCGCCAAGTCCACACCTACGCGCGACATCGTTGCCATGATGACCGGCCGCAATGTCGAGTACGTCTTCCCGCCGCGCACCACGGGCAGCGCCGCAGCGGCGGCGACGGAGCCGGTGCTGAAGGTCGTGGGGCTGACCAGGAAGGGGGAATTCGACCCTGTGGACCTGGAGCTCCGGCCCGGTGAGATCGTCGGCCTGGCCGGACTCGTCGGATCGGGGCGCTCCGAGATCCTGGAGACCGTCTACGGTGCCCGCAAACCGAGCGCCGGACATGTCACCGTGGCGGGCACACCGCTCAGGCCCGGCAGCGTACGCGCGGCCGTCGCCGCCGGGATCGGACTCGCTCCGGAGGAACGCAAGGCGCAGGCCCTGCTGATGCTCGAATCCGTCACCCGTAACGTCTCCGTCTCCTCGATGTCGCGCTTCTCCCGGGCCGGCTGGATGGACCGCGGGGCCGAGCGCCGGGCGGCGCGCGCCGCCACCCGTGAACTCTCCTTGCGCCCCGACAACCCGGACACCCCCGTCCGCACGCTCTCCGGCGGCAACCAGCAGAAGGCCGTCCTGGCCCGCTGGCTGCTGCGGGGTTGCCGGGTCCTGCTGCTCGACGAACCGACCCGCGGTGTCGATGTCGGCGCCCGCGCCGAGCTCTACGCCGTGATCCGACGGCTGGCCGACGAAGGCCTTGCCGTCCTGCTCGTCTCCAGCGAGGTGCCCGAAGTGCTGGGCCTCGCCGACCGGGTGCTGGTGCTCCGCGAGGGCCGCGTCGTGCATGCGGCGGACGCCTGGGAGCTCGACGAACACCGCGTACTCGACCTAGTGATGGAAGGGAGCCCGACGTCATGACGCAGCCCGTCTCCTCGGCGCAGCAGGGCGGGCCGGACAAGGGAGCCGCCCCCGCCCCGGTCGCCGGACCACGGACCAAGGACGGACCTCCGCGCGCCTTCGGCCTGCGCGTGGACGTCCGCAACCTCTCGCTCCTGGGCGTGCTCGTCGCCTTGATCGTGGTCGGCGGAATCACCGAGCCCGATGCCTTCCTGGACACCGGGAATCTTCAGCTGATCCTGACGCAGTCGTCCGTCATCGGCGTCGTCACCGTCGGCATGACCTTCGTCATCACCAGCGGCGGCATCGACCTGTCGGTGGGTGCGATGGTCGCGCTCGCCTCCGTCTGGGCGACCACGCTGGCCACCCAGGAGTACGGTTTCGCCGGAATCCTGTTCACCGCGGTGATCGTCGGACTCGGTGCCGGACTGGTGAACGGACTGCTGATCGCGTACGGCCGGATGGTGCCGTTCATCGCGACGCTGGCCATGCTCGCCTCGGCCCGCGGGCTCGCCCTCCAGATCACCGACGGCAAGACCCAGATCGTCACCGTCAAGTCGGTGCTCGACCTGGGGCTGCCCGGCTCCTACGTCCTCGGCGTCCCGCCCCTGGTCATGATGTTCGCCGCGGTGACCGTCATCGGCCGGCTGGTGCTGAACCGTACGACCTTCGGACGGCGTACGGTCGCGGTCGGCGGCAACGCGGAAGCGGCCAGGCTGGCCGGTATCGACGTACGACGGCAGCGGCTCTATCTCTATCTGCTCTCCGGTCTGTGCTGCGGCATCGCGGCCTTCATGCTGATCGTCCTGTCCGGCTCGGGACAGAACACCAACGGCAATCTGTACGAGCTCGACGCCATCGCCGCCGCGATCATCGGCGGGACCTTGCTCAGCGGTGGGCGCGGCACGATCGTCGGCTCCGTACTCGGCGTCCTCGTCTTCACCACCATCACCAACATCTTCGCGCTCAACAATCTGCAGAGCGACGTGCAGCAGATCGCCAAGGGCGCGATCATCGTCGCCGCCGTCCTGGTCCAACGCCGCACCTCCGCGCACGGAGAGACCTGAGACCCGGGGCCCAGGCGGATCGGGACCGGACAGGCCCGGACCGCACAGCGCCCCTTCCGCTCCGTCACTCCGTGCCACCCGCCGCCCCGAACGCCACCTGTGACATGTCACGCATCGGATGAAGGGTTTGACAGCCATGCCAGAAACCAGCCGCAGACGACTGCTCTTCGGCACCGCGGCCGTCTCCGCGGGCGCCCTGCTCACCGCCTGCACCAGCAACGACCCCAAGACCAAGGACACCGCGCAGAGCAGCGTCCCCGCCGCAGACGACAAGCCCGGCAAGCCCGTCACCATCGGCTTCGCCGGTCCGCAGGCCGACCACGGCTGGCTCAACGCCATCAACGAGAACGCCAAGTCGCGGGCGGCGAAGTACTCCGAGGTGACGCTGGAGACCACCGAGGGCTCCAACGACACCGCCGCCCAGATCGGCCAGGTCAAGACCCTCATCAACAAGAAGGTCGACGTCCTCGTCATCCTCCCCGCCGACGGCAAGGCGCTCACCCAGGTCGGCCTGGAGGCCATGCGGGCCGGCATCCCCGTCATCAATCTGGACCGGATCTTCGCCTCGCCGCAGGCCTACCGCTGCTGGGTCGGCGGCGACAACTACGGCATGGGTCTCAACGCCGGTACGTACATCGGCGAGCAGCTCAAGGACAAGGCGGGCGCCAAGGTCGTCGAGCTGGCGGGCATCGACAACCTGGAGCTCACCAAGCAGCGCAGCCAGGGCTTCGCCGACGCGTTGAAGAACTACCCCAACGTCGAACTGGTGGCTCGTCAGGCCGCCGACTTCACCGTCGAGTCGGGCCAGGCCAAGATGGCCCAACTCCTGCAGGCGCAGAAGAAGTTCGATGCCCTGTGGAACCACGACGACGACCAGGGCGTGGGCGCGCTGCGCGCCATCCAGCAGGCGGGCCGCGACGAGTTCCTGATGGTCGGCGGCGCCGGGGCCAAATCCGCAATGGACGCCATCAAGGCCGACAACAGTGTGCTGAAGGCCACCGTCCTCTACCCGCCGACGATGGCCGCGTCCGCCATCGACCTCGCCCGCGCCCTCGGACAGGGCAAGGGCCTCGGCGGCCTGGCAGAGCTGGAGATCCCGACCAATCTCACCCTCTACTCGGCCGTGGTCACCAAGGAGAACATCGACCAGTACCTGCCGACGGGCTTCAGCTGATCCGCCCCGCGGGAGGGTGCTGACCCTCCTGCCGCCCCCACCGAACGACCGACGAGGAGGAAGCCCGGATGGCCCGTAGGGAAGAGACGGATCAGGAGGCGGCGGCGCCGCCGACGGACCGGCCGACGACGAGTGTGCCGGTGCTCGGAGTCGGCATGGTCGGATACGCGTTCATGGGCGCCGCCCACTCGCAGGGCTGGCGCACCGCGGGACACGTCTTCGAACTGCCGATGAGACCGGCTCTCGCCGCGATCTGCGGACGCGACCGGGCGGCGGTCGACGCGGCAGCGGCCCGCCACGGCTGGGCGGCGGCGGAGACCGACTGGCGCGCCCTGATCGCCCGGGAGGACGTACAGCTCGTCGACATCTGCACCCCCGGTGACAGCCATGCCGAGATCGCCATCGCCGCGCTGGAGGCCGGCAAACACGTGCTGTGCGAGAAGCCGCTCGCCAACACGGTCGCCGAGGCCGAGGCCATGGTCGAGGCCGCGGAGCGCGCCGCGGTCCGCGGTCAGGTCGCGATGGTGGGCTTCAACTACCGCAGGGTGCCCGCGATCACCTACGCCAGAAAGCTGATCGCCGACGGCCGGATCGGCACCCTGCGACATGTCCGCGCCACCTATCTCCAGGACTGGCTCGTCGATCCCGAATCACCGCTCACCTGGCGGCTGAAGCGGGAACGCGCCGGCTCGGGAGCGCTCGGCGACCTCGGGGCGCACATCGTGGACCTGGCCCAGTTCCTGGCGGGGGAGCCGCTGGTCGGGGTGTCCGCGGTCAGTGAGACGTTCGTGCGCGAACGGCCGGTGCTCGCCGGGCCGTCGGCGGGGCTCTCCGGGGCCGCGGACCAGGGCGCACGGGGCGCGGTGACCGTCGACGACGCGGCGCTGTTCACCGGCCGGCTCGCGTCCGGGGCGCTGGCCTCGTTCGAGGCGACCCGGATGGCCGCCGGACGGAAGAACGCGCTGCGGCTGGAGATCAACGGGGAGCGCGGCTCGCTCGCCTTCGATCTGGAACGGCTCAACGAGCTCTCCTTCCACGACCACACCGAGGCCGCCACCACGGCGGGATTCCGGCGCATCCTGGTCACCGAGCCGCAGCACCCGTACCTGGAGGCGTGGTGGCCGCCGGGTCACTCCCTCGGCTACGAGCACACCTTCGTCCACCAGGCCCGTGACCTGGTGCAAACGATCGCCGAAGGGGCCGCGCCCGTACCGTCGTTCGCCGACGGCCTGCAGGTGCAACGGGTGCTTGCCGCGGTGGAGGAGAGCGCCGAGAAGAACTCCGTACACACCCCCGTAGTCCTTTAGGAGGTTTCGCGCATGCCCCGTCCCTTCACACTGTTCACCGGTCAGTGGGCCGACCTGCCGCTGGAGGAGGTCTGCCGGCTCGCCCGGGACTTCGGCTATGACGGGCTCGAACTCGCCTGCTGGGGCGACCACTTCGAGGTCGACAAGGCGCTGTCCGACCCCGGCTATCTGGACGGGCGGCGGCAGCTGCTCGACAAGTACGGGCTGAAGTGCTGGGCGATCTCCAACCACCTCGTCGGCCAGGCCGTCTGCGACAACCCGATCGACGAGCGGCACCGGGGGATCCTGCCCGCGCGGATCTGGGGCGACGGTGACCCCGAAGGGGTGCGACGCCGGGCGGCCGAGGAGATCAAGAACACCGCCCGAGCGGCCGCCGCTATCGGGGTGCGTACCGTCATCGGCTTCACCGGCTCCTCGATCTGGCACCTGGTGGCCATGTTCCCGCCGGTCCCGCCGCACATGATCGAGCGGGGCTACGAGGACTTCGCCGAGCGCTGGAACCCGATCCTGGACGTCTTCGACACGGAGGGCGTGCGGTTCGCCCACGAGGTTCACCCGAGCGAGATCGCGTACGACTACTGGACCACGCACCGCGCCCTGGAGGCCGTCGGCCACCGGGCGGCGTTCGGGCTGAACTTCGATCCCAGCCACTTCGTCTGGCAGGACCTCGACCCGGTCAACTTCCTGTACGACTTCCGGGACCGGATCTACCACGTGGACTGCAAGGAGGCACGCAGGCGCCTCGACGGCCGGAACGGTCGTCTCGGTTCCCACCTGCCGTGGGGCGACCCGAGGCGCGGCTGGGACTTCGTCTCCGCCGGACACGGGGACGTGCCCTGGGAGGACGTCTTCCGGATGCTCCGGTCCATCGGGTACGAGGGTCCGGTGTCCGTCGAGTGGGAGGACGCGGGGATGGACCGGCTGGCGGGCGCGCCGGAAGCGCTTGCCACGCTGAAGCGGTACGACTTCGAACCGCCGTCCGCGTCGTTCGACGCGGCGTTCGGGGGTGGGGACTGAGGGGCCCGTCCGGGGGCGCCGCCCCCGGGCCCGGCTCCTTCGTCGTCGGAGGAGTCTGACCGGCCGAGCGCCGGTTCGGGAGGGGGCCGGGAGCGCGAGCTCGCGGCCGCCCCGCGCTCAGCCCTGCCCTCACCCCACTTTGTCCTGGCGCAGGAAAAAGTTCGACACGACCGTTGCGCAAGGGCTTTCCGTCCCGGACGAACAGGTCTACCGTCCAAAGCGTGTACATGACATGACCTGGGTCACGGGCGCCCCATCGGCCCCATATGACCTGAGCGGCAGTCCCCGCGCAGAACGGCACGGCAGCACCCGCCCGTACAACCGGCACGGCAGCACCCGCCCGTACAACCGGCACTCTCCGGAGGACACTCGTGCACAGAACAAGAGCCAGAAGCAGGAACAGAACCCGGCTCCGCGCCCGTAAATCCCTCGCGCTGCTCACCGGCGGCCTGCTCGCCGCGGCCACCCTCGCCCTGGGCGCCTCGCCCGGAGCAGCCGCGACGGGACCGTCCTCGCCGGCCGCCGCCGACGCGGCGGCGGAGGAATTCCAGCAGGTCACCCTCGCCAAGGGCGCGGCCGAGACCGGCGAGCCCATGACCCTTGCCGTCCTCCCCGACCGCAGCGTGCTGCACACCTCGCGCACCGGCGAGCTGCGTCTCACCGACAGCGGCGGGAACACCCGCGTGGTGGGATCCGTCCCCGTGTACTCGCACGACGAGGAGGGGCTCCAGGGCGTCGCCATCGACCCGGACTTCAGCAAGAACCGGGCCATCTACCTCTACTACGCGCCCCCGCTGGACACCCCCTCCGGGGACGCCCCCGAGAACGGCACGGCCGCCGACTTCGCCAAGTTCGACGGGGTCAACCGCCTGTCGCGCTTCGTCCTGAAGGACGACGGCACTCTCGACAACGCCAGCGAGAAGAAGATCCTCGACATCCCGACCTCGCGCGGCATGTGCTGCCACGTCGGCGGTGACATCGACTTCGACGCCCAGGGCAACCTGTATCTGTCGACCGGTGACGACACCAACCCGTTCGCCTCCGACGGCTACACCCCGATCGACCAGCGCCCCGACCGCAACCCGGCGTTCGACGCCCGGCGCAGCGCGGGCAACACCAACGACCTGCGCGGCAAGATCCTTCGGATCAAGGTCGCCGACGACGGCTCGTACACCATCCCCGACGGGAACCTCTTCGCACCCGGTACGGACAAGACCCGCCCCGAGATCTACGCGATGGGCTTCCGCAACCCGTTCCGCTTCTCCGTGGACAAGGCCACCGGCATCCTCTACGTCGGCGACTACGGGCCCGACGCGGGTGCGGCCGATCCCAAGCGGGGCCCGGCGGGCCAGGTCGAGTTCGCCCGGGTGACCGAGCCGGGCAACTTCGGCTGGCCGTTCTGCACCGGGAACAACGACGCCTACGTCGACTACGATTTCGCGACGAAGACGTCCGGCGCGTCCTTCGACTGTGCCGCCCCGAAGAACACCTCCCCGCACAACACCGGTCTCGTCGACCTTCCGCCCGCCCAGCCCGCCTGGATTCCCTACGACGGCGGATCCGTACCCGAGTTCGGCACCGGCTCCGAGTCGCCGATGGGCGGACCCGTCTACCACTACGATGCGGGCCTCGACTCGCCCGTGAAGTTCCCCGAGGCCTACGACGGGCAGTTCTTCGCGGGGGAGTTCGGCCGGCGTTGGATCAAGGCCATCAAGCATGACGCGGACGGCACCGTCCAGGCCATCAACCCCGTCCCGTGGACCGGGACCCAGGTGATGGACATGGCCTTCGGACCCGACGGGGCGCTGTACGTGCTCGACTACGGCACCAGCTGGTTCGGCGGCGACGAGAACTCCGCCCTCTACCGCATCGAGAACGCCACCGGCGGGCGCTCTCCCAACGCGGTGGCATCGTCCGACAAGACCTCCGGCACGACACCGCTCAAGGTGAAATTCTCCTCGGAGGGCACCGTCGACCCCGACGGCGATCCCCTGACGTACGCCTGGAACTTCGGTGACGGCGGCACCTCGACGGCGGCCAACCCCACGTACACGTACAAGAAGAACGGCACCTACACGGCGACCGTCACCGCCAAGGACCCGACCGGCCGGACCGCCTCGGCGAGTGTCCATGTCACGGTCGGCAACACCGCGCCGAAGGTGGAGCTGAAACTCCCCGGTGACGGGCAGTTGTTCAGCTTCGGCGACGACATCCCGTTCAAGGTGACCGTCACCGACCCCGAGGACGGCACGATCGACTGCTCCAAGGTCGAGGTCCGTTTCGTCCTCGGCCACGACAGCCACGGCCACCCCATCACCACCGTCAACGGCTGCTCCGGCACCATCAAGACCGCCATCGACGGCGGCCACGACCCGAACGCCAACATCTTCGGGGTCATCGACGCCTCCTACACGGACGGCGGAGGCGGCGGTCAGGCGTCCCTGTCCGGTCACGACCAGGCCCAACTCCAGCCGCGGCACCGCCAGGCGGAGCACTTCAGCGCCTCGTCGGGGATCAAGGTCTACGACAAGGCGACCGCCAACGGCGGCAAGACCGTCGGCGACATCCACAACGACGACTGGATCTCCTTCAAGCCGTACATCCTCGGCGACTCCAACAAGCTCACCGCCCGCATCGCGTCCGGTGGCAGCGGCGGCTTCCTGGAGGTCCGGGCAGGTTCGGTGACCGGTACGCTCCTGGGCTCGACCCCGGTACCGGTGACCGGTGGCTGGGAGAACTTCCAGGACGTCGACGTACCGCTGCGGAACGTCCCCAAGAAGGCCACCGAGCTCTTCCTCGTCTTCAAGGGAGGTGACGGAGCGCTGTACGACGTCGACGACTTCGAGCTCACCCACAGCACCGTCGGCAAGACCGCCAAGCGGGTCCTGGTCTTCTCGAAGACGGCCGGCTTCCGCCACGACGCGATCCCCGACGGCATCGCCGCGCTGAAGGAACTCGGCAGGGGCAGCGACATCACCGTCGACGCGACGGAGGAGGCCCGCCAGTTCACGACCGCGAACCTGGCGCGGTACGACGCCGTCGTCTTCCTGTCGACGACCGGTGACGTGCTCGACGCCGACCAGCAGAAGGCGTTCGAGAACTACGTGGCCACCGGCGGCGGCTACATGGGCGTCCACGCGGCGGCGGACACCGAGTACGACTGGCCGTTCTACGGCGGACTCGTCGGCGCGTACTTCTCCTCCCACCCCGCCATCCAGCCCGCCACCGTCCGCGTCGAGGACCACAAGCACCCGGCGACCGCCCACCTCGACGACGAGTGGAACCGCACCGACGAGTGGTACAACTACCGCACCAACCCGCGAGGCCAGGCCAAGGTCCTCGCCACACTCGACGAGACGACCTACACCGGCGGCACCATGAAGGGCGATCACCCGATCACCTGGTGCCAGAGCTACCAGGGCGGCCGCTCCTTCTACACCGGGCTCGGCCACACCAAGGAGTCGTACGCCGAACCGGCCTTCCGTCAACTCCTGCTCGGTGGCATGCGGTACGCGGCCGGCCAGGTGAAGGCCGACTGCAAGCCCGACACCGGCTACCGGTCGATCTTCAACGGCAAGACGCTCGAAGGCTGGAAGCAGGCCGGCCCGGGGAAGTTCGACATCGTCGACGGTGAACTGCGGTCCCAGGGCGGCATGGGCCTGCTCACCTACCAGGCCAAGGAACTCGGGTCGTACTCGCTCAAGCTCGACTGGAAGTTGCAGGGCGACGACAACTCCGGTGTCTTCGTCGGCTTCCCGGAGTCCGACGACCCCTGGTCCGCGGTGAACAACGGCTACGAGGTCCAGATCGACGCCACCGACGCGCCCGACCGCACCACGGGCTCGATCTACACCTTCAAGGCGGCGGACATCAAGGCGCGGGACCGGGCCCTGCGACCGCCCGGCCAGTGGAACAGCTACGAGATCAAGGTCCGGGGCGAGCGTCTTCAGGTCTTCCTCAACGGGGTGAAGATCAACGACTTCACCAACACCGATCCGGTGCGGAGCTTGAAGAACGGATACATCGGCCTGCAGAACCACGGTGCCGATGACCATGTGTCCTTCCGCAACATCCAGTTGAAGGAGCTGCCCTCCGCGTAGGGCGGTGCACCCGGCCGACGGCGGGCGGGGAAGGTCCGTCCTTACCGCCCGCCGTCACCACGTGAGACCAACCCCCTCGTCGATCCCGTTCCCCCGTCGCACAGCGCCACCCGCTCTGCCCAGCCAGGATCCCCAGCCAGGGAGGCAGCCAGTGACAGCACCCGCCGTTCGCACCGGAGTCTGGTTCATCGGAGCACGCGGCTCCGTCGCCACCACCGCCACGGCGGGGTGTGCGGCGATCGCGGCGGGGCTCCACCCGGCGGCAGGCGTGGTCAGCGAGACCCCGCCGTTCGCGGCCAGTGGACTGCCCGCCCTCACCTCACTGGTCTTCGGCGGACACGACACCGTCGGCTGTCCACTGCCCAAACGTGCCGAGACGCTGGCCGCCGGGGGAGTCCTGCCGTACGGCCTTCCCGCAGCCGTACGCTCCGAACTCGACGCAGCCGACGCCGAGATCCGGCCCGGCGGACCGCTGCCCGGCGACACCCGCGAGGACGAGACGCTCATCACCGCCTTCGCCGCCGACCTCGCCGACTTCGGACAGCGCCACGGCCTGGCCAGGACGGTCGTGGTCAATGTCGCCTCCACGGAACCCGTCCCGGCCCCCGGCGACCGGCGGCTGCCCGCCAGCTCGCTGTACGCCGCGGCGGCACTCCGGGCCGGTTGTCCGTACATCAACTTCACCCCCTCCACGGGGCTGCGCACCCCCGCTCTCCAGGACACCGTCGCGGACTGCGGACTTCCGCACGCGGGCCGCGACGGCAAGACCGGCCAGACGCTGCTGCGCTCCGTGCTCGCCCCGATGTTCGTGCAACGGGCCCTGCCCGTACGGGCCTGGTCCGGCACCAACCTCCTGGGCGGAGGCGACGGAGCGGCACTGGCCGACCCGGGCGCGGCCGCGGCCAAGAACGCCGGCAAGGAACGCGTCCTCGCCGACACGCTGGGAATCGCGCCGGAGGGCGAGGTCCACATCGACGACGTGCCGGCGCTCGGCGACTGGAAGACGGCCTGGGACCACATCGCGTTCGACGGATTCCTCGGGGCGCGCATGGTGCTCCAGACGACCTGGCAGGGCTGCGACTCCGCACTGGCCGCACCGCTGGTCCTCGACCTGGCCAGACTGGTCGCCCGCGCCCACGAGAAGGGACTGACCGGCCCCCTGCCCCAGCTGGGCTTCTACTTCAAGGATCCGGACGGCGGGCCGGCCGCGCTCTTCGAGCAGTACACGGCGCTGCTCGCCTTCGCCGAGACGCTGCGGGGGGAGAAGTGACGGGACGGGCCTGGGCGGAACTGCTGCGGGTGTCGGCGTTGTTCACCGTCCCCGGGGACGCGCTGGCCGGGGCGGCGGCGATGGGCCTGCGCCCCGACCGCGGTACCGCGCTCGCCGTCGGCGCCTCGCTCTGCCTGTACGAGGCGGGCATGGCGCTCAACGACTGGGCCGACCGCGACGAGGACGCCGTCGACCGCCCGCACCGCCCGATCCCCTCGGGACGGATCGCTCCCGGCGCGGCCCTCGCGGCGGCGGGCGCGCTGACGGCCGCGGGCCTGGGCCTCGCCGCCCGTGCGGGGCGCCCCGCCCTCGCGGTCGCCGCGGGACTGGCGGCGACGGTCTGGGCGTACGACCTCCGGCTCAAGCACACCCCGGCGGGACCGGCGGCGATGGCGGCGGCGCGAGCCCTGGACCTGCTGCTCGGCGCCACCGCCACCGGGGCGGCGGCCAGGGCGGCGGGACCGGGCCCGGCCTCCGCCTCGGCTTCCGCATCGCGTGGCTTCGTTCGCAGTGCCCTTCCGGCTGCCGGCCTGCTCGGGGCACACACCTATGCCGTCACCGCCGTCTCACGGCACGAGGCGCAGGGCGGATCCGCCACCGCGCCCCTCACCGCGCTCGCAGCCACCGCAGCCGTGGGCGCCGCGGCCCTGCGTGGGCAGCGAGGGCCGCACGGATCCGACGGCGTTCCCACGGCTGCGGGACGCGGAAGGACGGCAGCGACGAAGTACCGGCCGTCGGTCACCCACACCGCCCCCCGCCTCCTTCTCACCGCGCTCACCGGCGCCTACTTCCGCACCGCCGCCGGGCCCCTCCTCCACGCCGCCCTCAACCCGTCCCCGCCGCTCACCCAGCGCGCCGTCGGCGGCGGCATCCGGGCGATGATCCCGCTCCAGGCCGCTCTGGCCGCCCGCGCCGGAGCAGCCGGAACGGGGCTCGCCGTCATGGGACTGGTCCCACTCGCCCGCACCCTCGCCCGGAAGGTGAGCCTCACATGACGATCCGCTTCGGCTACGGCACCAACGGGCTCACCGATCTCCGCCTGGACGACGCCCTCGGACTCCTCGCCGATCTCGGATACGACGGGGTCGGTCTGACCCTCGACCACATGCACCTCGACCCCCTCGCCCCGGATCTCTCCGCCCGCACCCGCCATGTGGCCTCCAGACTCCGGGAGCTGGGCCTGGGGGTCACCGTCGAGACCGGCGCCCGCTACGTCCTCGACCCCCGCCGCAAACACGGCCCGTCCCTGCTCGACCCGGACCCGGAGGCCCGCGCCGCCCGCACGCGGCTGCTCGTCCGTGCCGTCGGTATCGCCGCCGACCTCGGTGCCCACGCCGTGCACTGCTTCAGCGGCATCACCCCACCGGACACCACCCCCGACACCGCGTGGCAGCGGCTCACCGACTCCCTCGCGCCCGTTCTGGACGCCGCCGAGCGCTCCGGCGTCCCCCTGGCGATCGAACCCGAACCCGGACACCTCCTCGCCACCCTCGCCGATTTCCACCACCTGCGCGTCCTCAGCGGCGATCCACCGCCTCTCGGACTCACCCTCGACATCGGCCACTGCCAGTGCCTGGAACCCGCCGCGCCCGTCGACTGCGTCCGCGACGCCGCCCCCTGGCTGCGCCATGTCCAGATCGAGGACATGCGCCGGGGCGTCCATGAACACCTTCCGTTCGGCGACGGCGAGATCGACTTCCCGCCCGTACTCGAAGCCCTCGACGTCCTCTCGGACACCGGCTACCGCGGCCTCGCCGTCGTCGAACTGCCCCGTCACTCCCATGCCGGTCCCGAACTCGCCCGCACCTCGATCGAGTTCCTCCGCAAGCACAGCCCATCCAGCCGCTGAAACCGCCGAAGGGAGCAACGCCATGCCGATGACCCCGACGACCGCCCCGCTGCTGACTCGTGAGGAACTCGACGTACAGCTCGGCGGAGCCGCGCGCGCCTGGCTCGACGAGGCCTTCGCGGAGGCCGAGCACGCCGCCGCCCACGAGGGCACCGAACAGCCAGGCGGCCCGTACGCCGCACCGCCGTGGGAACTGCGGTACGCCGCCGCCGGCCGCTACTGCGGACTCGAAAACGCCGACTCCGTACGCGTCCTCCTGCTCATCGAAGCCCGCGCCGCGCTGCCCGCTCTGAGCAGGCTCTACGAGCAGGGCACCGCCGCCGAACGACGCGCCGTCCTGCTCGCCCTGCACCGGCTCGACCTCGGCCCCACCGCCCTCCCGCTCGTCGAGGACGCCCTGCGCACCAATGACACCCGGCTCGTGGCCGCGGCCGTCGGACCGTACGCCGCCGCCCACCTCGACGCGCACAACTGGCGCCACGCCATTCTCAAGTGCCTCTTCACCGGCGTCCCCGTCGACGCCGTGGACCAACTGGCACGGCGCTCCCGCGGCGACGCCGAACTCGCCCGCATGCTGGGCGACTTCGCGGCCGAACGCATCGCGGCGGACCGCGACGTCCCCGCCGACCTCACCCGCGTTCTCGACCTCACCACCCCCGGCCCTGCCGCCCCCACGGAGGAGTCCTGATGCGCATCTTCGACCCCCACATCCACATGACCTCCCGCACCACGGACGACTATCAGGCGATGTACGACGCGGGCGTCCGCGCCCTCGTGGAACCCTCCTTCTGGCTCGGCCAGCCCCGCACCTCGCCCGCCAGCTTCTTCGACTACTTCGACGCCCTGCTCGGCTGGGAGCCCTTCCGCGCCGCCCAGTACGGCATCGCCCACCACTGCACGCTCGCCCTCAACCCCAAGGAGGCGAACGATTCCCGCTGCACCCCCGTCCTGGACGCCCTGCCGCGCTATCTCGTCAAGGACTCCGTCGTCGCCGTCGGCGAGATCGGCTACGACTCCATGACCCCCGCCGAGGACACCGCCCTGGCCGCCCAGCTCCAGCTCGCCGCCGACCACGGTCTGCCGGCGCTCGTGCACACCCCGCACCGCGACAAGCTCGCCGGTCTGCACCGCACCCTCGACGTGATCCGCGAATCCCACCTCCCCCCGGAGCGGGTCCTGCTCGATCACCTCAACGAGACGACCGTGACGGACGCCATCGACAGCGGCTGCTGGGCCGGCTTCTCCATCTACCCCGACACCAAGATGGACGAGGACCGCATGATCGCGGTCCTCAAGACCCACGGCACCGAGAAGGTCCTGGTCAACTCGGCCGCCGACTGGGGCAGGAGCGACCCGCTCAAGACCCGCAGGGTGGGCGACGCGATGCTCGCCGCCGGGTTCGACGAGGACGACGTCGACCAGGTGCTCTGGCGCAACCCCGTCGCCTTCTACGGGCAGAGCGGCCGGCTCCAGCTCGACATCGCCGCGCCGGAACCGCTCCACGAGGGCAACTCCATCCTGCGCGGCGGGGAGTGAGGCCATGCGCTTCCGCCACCCCGACGGCTCCACCGTCCACCTCTCGTACTGCACCAACGTCCACCCGGCGGAGACACTGGACGGGGTCCGCACCCAACTGCGCGACCACTGCGAACCGGTCCGCAAACGCCTCGGCCGCGACCGGCTCGGCATCGGCCTGTGGCTCGCCGGCGACGCCGCCCGCAGTCTGATCAACGACCCGTCCCAGCTGCGCTCCCTGCGCACCGAACTGGACCGCCGGGGCCTGGAAGTCGTCACCCTCAACGGCTTCCCGTACGAGGGCTTCGGCGCCGACAAGGTCAAGTACCGGGTGTACAAGCCGGACTGGACGGACCCGGAGCGGCTCGCCCACACCACCGACCTCGCCCGACTCCTGGCCGGGCTGCTCCCCGACGACGTCACCGAAGGAACCATCTCCACCCTCCCGATCGCCTGGCGCACCCCGTTCGACTCCGATGCCGAGGCCGCCGTTCTCGCACACACCGCGCTCACCACCCTCGCGGAACGCCTCGACGTGCTGGCCGAGCTCACCGGCAGGTCCATCCGCATCGGCCTCGAACCCGAGCCCGGCTGCACGGTCGAGACCACCGCCGACGCCGTCGCCCCGCTCACCGCCGTCGGACACGGGCGCATCGGCATCTGCATCGACACCTGCCACCTCGCGACCTCCTTCGAGGACCCCGACACCGCCGTCGACGCGCTCGGTGCCGCCGGCGTCCCGGTCGTCAAGGCACAGCTCTCCGCCGCACTGCACGCCGAACACCCCCACCTCCCCGAGGTACGCGCCGCGCTCGCCGCCTTCGCCGAGCCCCGCTTCCTCCACCAGACCCGCACCAGCACCGCCGCCGGACTGCGCGGCACCGACGACCTCGACGAGGCGGTCACCGGCCGGGCCCTGCCCGACGGAGCCCCGTGGCGCGCCCACTTCCACGTCCCCCTGCACGCACCCCCCGCACCGCCGCTCACCTCCACCCTTCCCGTGCTCCGGTCCACGCTGACCCGACTGGTCGGCGGCGCTCGGCCCCTCACCAGGCACCTGGAGGTCGAGACGTACACCTGGCAGGCGCTGCCCGCCGAACTGCGCCCCCGCACCCGCCCCCAGCTCGCCGACGGCATCGCCGCCGAACTCACCCTCGCCCGCGACCTCCTGGTCGACCTCGGTCTCAAGGAGCTCCCGTGACCCGAACCGGGCCCGCCACCGGCCGGCACACGACACCCACCCCCCTCCTCGTCCTTGACGTCGTCGGCCTCACCCCGCAGCTCCTCGACCACATGCCGCACCTCAAGGCCCTCGGCCGGTCCGGCACCCACGCCCCCCTCGGCACCGTGCTTCCCGCCGTCACCTGCGCAGCCCAGTCCACCTTCCTCACCGGCACCACCCCCGCCGAGCACGGGATCGTCGCCAACGGCTGGTACTTCCGCGAGCTCGGCGACGTGCTGCTCTGGCGCCAGCACAACGGTCTGGTCGCCGGTGACAAACTCTGGGACGCCGCCCGCCGTGCCCACCCCGGCTACACCGTCGCCAACATCTGCTGGTGGTACGCGATGGGCGCCGACACCGACATCACCATCACCCCCCGTCCCGTGTACTACGCCGACGGCCGCAAGGAACCCGACTGCTACACCCGGCCGCCCGCCCTGCACGACGAACTCACCGCGAAACTCGGCACCTTCCCCCTCTTCCACTTCTGGGGCCCGGGCGCCGACCTCGTCTCCTCCCAGTGGATCATCGACGCGACCCGGCACATCCTCGACACCCGCCACCCCGACCTGGCCCTGTGCTACCTCCCACACCTCGACTACGACCTGCAGCGCTACGGCCCCGACGACCCCCGCTCGCACCGGGCCGCGGCCGATCTCGACCGGGCCGTGGCACCTCTCCTGGACGACGCGCGCCGCGAAGGCCGCACCGTCGTCGCCCTCTCCGAGTACGGCATCACCCGCGTCGACCGGCCCGTCGACATCAACCGGGCCCTGCGCCGCGCCGGCCTCCTGGAGGTCCACACCCAGGACGGCATGGAGTACCTCGACCCGATGGCCTCCCGCGCCTTCGCCGTCGCCGACCACCAACTCGCCCATGTCTACGTGCGCCGTCCCGAGGACCTCGAAGCGACCCGCGAAGCCCTCCAGGACCTCCCCGGGATCGAGCAACTCCTCGACGACGAGGGCAAGAAGGCCCACGGCCTGGACCACCCGCGCTCCGGCGAACTGGTCGCCGTCGCGGACCCGGATGCCTGGTTCACGTACTACTACTGGCTCGATGACGCCCACGCGCCCGACTTCGCACAGCTGGTCGAGATCCACCGCAAACCCGGTTACGACCCCGTCGAACTCTTCCTGGACCCCCAGGACCCGTACGTCCGGGTCAAGGCCGCTGCGGCCGTCGCCCGCAAGAAGCTCGGGATGCGCTACCGCATGGCGGTCGTTCCGCTGGACCCCTCACCCATTCGCGGCAGCCACGGCCGCCTCCCCATGAGCGACGAAGAAGGGCCGCTCATCCTGTGCTCCACCCCCCACGCGTTCACCGGACCCGTCCGGGCCACCGAGGTGAAGTCCTTGCTCCTCACGCTGGCCGGCCTCGCATGAGATCGGTCCGTGCACAGCGTTTCGAGCATCTTCGAGAAAGAGAGAGACCGTGACCGCGTACAACGACGAATCCGGAACGGACGGCGCCCTGCGCCGCAGCCTCGGCGTCAGCCGCCGCCGCTTTCTGAGCAGCTGCACGGCCGCCGCGACAGCGGCGATCGCCGCGCCCGCCTTCGGCGCGTCGCCGGCCCTGGCCCAGACCGCATCGGGCAAGGGGCAGGGCGTCGGCCAGGCCCTGATCCCGGCGGCGAAGCGGGGAATCATCCTGTACACCGTGCGCGACGCCACGGGCCGGGATCCGCTCACCACCGACCTTCCCTCGGGCTTCCGTGAGGTCTTCAGGGAGCTGGCCCGATACGGCTACCGGCAGGTCGAGTTCGCCGGGTACGGTCAGCACACCAATGCACCCGGCGGAAGCAACCTCGAATCGGTGGAGGGCGCGAAGCTGCTGCGCTCGTGGCTGGACGAGTACGGTCTGCGCGCCCAGGGCAACCACGGCTTCATCCCGGCGTCCTGGCCGCTGAGCCAGAGCGATCTGGACCAGTTCAAGCGCCACCTCGACATAGCGAACATCCTCGGCATGGAGCACATGGGCACCGGTGGCGACCCCACCGGCAGCGCGTACCGTGCCGACTGGGACGTGGCCGCCGACAAGTGGAACACGCTGGGACGGATCGCTCAGGACGCCGGCATCAAGCTGTACACCCACAACCACGACGCGGCCTACGGCTTCCTGCTCGACGGCGGTCCGCTGGACGCCCAGGGCCGCCCCACCCGCAGCTCCGGCATCCGCAAGCTCGAATACTTCCTCCAGGTCACCGACCCGAAGTCCGTATGGCTGGAGATGGACATCTACTGGGCACATGTCGCCCAGTACAAGTTCCACACCTACACCGCGCACGACGGATCCCAGCGGGAGAACATCTTCGACCCGGCGGCGCTGGTCCGCGGCAACACCAAGCGCTACCCGCTGTTCCACGCCAAGGACGGCATCGTCAACACCACCAGTGGGGAGGGCTACGACATGGTCCCCTTCGGCACCGGGGTCATCGACTACCGGACGTTCTTCCGCCGCGTCGGGGCGAAGAATTACCACAACCCGATGGTCGAGCAGGACAACGCACCGAGCTCGACCGTCCCCGCGCAGTCCCTGAACCATGCGCGGATCGGCTACGACAACCTGGCCGCGCTACGCAAGTAGGACGATCGGCGCCGCCGGAGGGGCGGTCCGCGCCTCACCCCGAGTTCCTGACGACCGGGGAACAGCGCAAACGTCCGCCAGGTGACGTCAGGCACCGTACGCTCCACGGCAGTCACCAGGAGCGTACGGTGCCTGACCGGCACCCGGAACTGCGCGGCCGGCCCCCGGGGCGCCGCCTGCCAGAGCACAGGCACCGTTGTAGTCCCACGCTTCGACCACCATGGCGCCGAGACCACCGCCGAACAGCCCGCTGATCAGCCTTCCGCTGTACATCGGACCGTAATCGGTGGCCTTGTGGTTCTCCCCGAAACAGTCCGGAGTCAGCGCGGCGAACATCGGGTGGAAGGCGCCGCCGTCGAAACCGGAGAGGAAGGCGAAGAACAGGAGGAGCCACTCGCTGTGCACGTTCCCGGCCCGGATCACACCGATCCGGGCCAGGCCGTGATGCCCCACCCCTCGACGGTGCCGTCCGTAGCTGCACTGTAGCGGTGCGTGCATCTGGCGCGTCCATGTGTGCCGGATCGCGCCGACGGCGTCCGGCGCACCGCACTGACCACCGGAAACGCGGGTGAGAGGCACCCCGAACCCCTGGTATTGTTTTCCATGTCGCCGCGGGAAACCGGGGCCGACCACCTGGTCCGGGTGGCGGAATGGCAGACGCGCTAGCTTGAGGTGCTAGTGCCCTTTATCGGGCGTGGGGGTTCAAGTCCCCCCTCGGACACCAGCTGAGACCCCAGTACTTCTGGGGTCTTTCTGCGTTTCCAAATGGTGTGCGAACCGCACGTGAACGACGCTCGGTGGACCGGGCGGTCCTGGGGCTTGAACTCCGACGCGTTCTCCGGCGCCGGCGGGACAAGGGCTGGACCCGCCGGCTGGACGACCGGCCGCGTGACCGGGTCCGCAAGGCCGCGGGTCGGGATCCGGAGCCGACCGCGGTGATCATCGACGCGCAGTCGGTGAAAGGGACTGCGTGCGGGCCGCGCCGCGGGGCTTCGGCGGTGGGCAGATCTCACCGAGCGGCCGCGCCGCCCGCGAAGCGCCGACGGTCGCTCCGAGTCGTCGCAGCAGCATCGCTGGTGCCGCGTCAGGCGATGTTCGCCCCGTCGCCTGATCGAACTCGGCTGCCCGTCTGTGCGGCGAGCTCTTTGGTCATGAACACGCGGCTGGTGCCCGGCGGATCGCAGGGGACCTCTCCCAGGCGCTTCCACCCTTGTTTCTGATAGAAGCCGGGGGCCTGGAAGGTGATCGTGTAGAGCACGGCCGCACGGCAGCCGCGGGCGCGGGCCTCGTCCTCGGCCTGCCGAAGGATCTCCCAGCCCAGCCCGCTGCCACGCAGCTCGGGGGGCAGGAAGACGAGGTCGACGAAGAACAGCCCGAGTGAGGTGCGCCCGGTCAGTCCGCCGATCACCTGGTGCGTCTTTGGATCACGGACCAGGACGGCCAGCGGTCTCCGGTCGTCGACTCCCGACTTCTCGATGTTGAACCGGTCCAGCCCGTCGGAGAGCACCGCGATATCCGCAGGCGTGGGGACGTCGGTGACCACGAGGTCGGTCCGGGGTTCGGGACGTGGTGACGCGCTGACGGTCGTGTCGGATGCGGGCATGGTTCCTCCCATACGTAGGCGGAGGCGGCGCGGCCTCTGGTTCGGATGCAGGTGCGGGGTGCCGGCGTTCCCTGCGCACCCGGCGACGTTACGGCGTGGACGTTTCGACGGACGCCGAACTGACGTCGGCGACAATGGAGGACATGGACATTCAGTGCGCAGGTCAGGACGTGGGCGTGGACCTGGCGGCCGTGGCCAGGCTGCTTGCCGACGGGACCCGGGCCGCCTTCTGTCTGGCGCTGCTCGACGGCCGGGCGTGGACCGCGACCGAGCTCGCACGATATGCCGGGGTCGCGCCGTCGACCGCGACGTCGCATCTGAACCTGCTCGTCAGCGGCGGACTCCTCGTCGAGGAGCGGCACGGACGCCACCGTTACCTTCGGGTGGCAGACCGCAGGGTGATCGAGTTGATCGAGAGTCTCGCCGCGCTGGCCCCACAGCAATCTGCCCGACCGCGCTCGCTGGCGGCCTTTGGCCGTCAGCAGGCACTGGCCCGTGCGCGGCTGTGTTACGACCACCTGGCCGGAGCCGTCGCGCTGGCGATCACCGACGCGATGGTCGAGCGCGGCCTGCTGGAGTGGGGTCCCGAGCCGGGACTGACCGGTGCGGGCGCGGCCTGGCTGGCCGAGATCGGTATCACGGTGCCGAGCGGATCGCGCCGCCCGCTGGTGCGCGCGTGCCTGGACTGGACCGAGCGCCGCCCCCACCTGGCCGGCGCGGTGGGTGCCGACCTGTGCGCCCACGCACTCACGGCCGGATGGATCACACGGATCGGCACGACCCGCGCCCTCACCGTGACCCCCGCCGGCCGACGGGCATGGCACGACCACCTCGGCCTGCCACTGGCTGATCTCTGATCCTTCGGCGGTCGTCGCAGACGCGGCGGACACACGACGCCCGGACCCGCATCCTCATGGCGCGTGCCCGTCCCCCTGTCCCAGGGGCTGAGAAGCCTCACTTCAATGTGTGACGACCTCGATGACTCCCCATGGTCTTGACGGCGAGCAGGACCGATGGGGCGATCCCTCCGGGCAGAAGGTGGAACGGCTGGTGCGCGTGGACCAGGGGGGCCTTCGGGGCGGATCGTCGCTGGGTACATCGACGAGGCGGAGTGCCGGGCGTGCGGCACTCCGCCTCGCAGTATCCGATGGTCTGCCGACGGTGTTCGAGTGGGGCGAGTGGGGTGACGGGCGTGAGGGGCTCGGATCCGCTACCGGGCGGAAGCGATCAGCGGGTAGTGGTCGGAGAGGTTCGTGTACGTGTACTTCGTGCCCCAGCTGGAGACGGTCCAGGGCGCGCTCTGCTCCTTGATCACCTCGTTCGTCCAGCCGGCCGGCTTCGCGTGCCCGGCGCGGTGCAGGACGTAGTCGAGGTCCTCGCGGGGGTCGTCGGGGTAGCGGTCGGCGGCGATCGAGTTGTCCTGGGTGTCGAAGGAGTAGGCGTGCCCGGTGCGGGCATCGGCTCCGGTCAGTCCGGCGTCGGTGAGCATCGACGCGTACTCGGGGGAGCGGGAGTCGACGTTCATGTCGCCTGCCACGATGACCTGTTCGGAAGCCGGGATGTTCTTGGCGTCGAGGAAGGCGTCGATCTGCTTGAACTGCCGGCTGCGCATCTGCGCCGCCTCACCGGCCTTGCATCCGGAGTCGGTCGACTGCGCGTGGGTCCCCACCACATGGACCTTGGTGCCGTTGACGTTCAGTTCGGCGTAGACGAAGCCCTTGTTGGACCACCAGTCGCTGCCGCAGGCGTCCTTGTAGATGTACTGCTCCTTGCGGACGATCGGCCACTTGCTCAGCACGGTGACCCCACCGTCCTCCGGAGTGGTGGCCGAGTAGGCGCCTCCCGTGGCATCCCAGCCGTTCTTGCTCCGGCCCACCACCGGTGTCTGATACGGGTATTGAGTGGAAGCGTTCCGTGCGAGTGCGTCGGAAGCGGAGTTGTCGAACGCCTCCTGGAGTACGACCACGTCATGGCCCTGGAAGAAGGACGCCTTCGGTATCTCCGCCGCTCGGTGGTCCTGTCCCCAGTTCGGGTAGAGGTTCGTGCTCATGAGGAACGTGTTGTACGTGAGCACCCGCAGGGACGGGACGTCGGCCGCCGATGCCTGAGGGGCGTTGGCGATCAGCGTGACGGCGGCGAGCGCGGCGGACAGGGTCACGCCGGAGGTGCGGCGGAGTGCGGTGAGCGGCACGGGGTCTCCTGCTTCTGCTGATGGGGGTGGAACAGGCGACACACATCCAATCAGCGGGAGTTACCCATGGGTAGACGTCGGATGCCGGGACTGTTTCCGTGGGCGTACCAATGAACGAAACCTTGGTGCACGCGTGCGGCTCACGAACCGTGGTGGACCGTCACCCACCCGCCGTACCCGCCCGGACTCCGGGCGAGCAGCTCGTACACCGCTGTGAGCCGGCGGTGTCCGCGCTCCGATGGGCCGCTCGCGGGCTGCATCCTCGTCCGCGAGGCGGTCCGCGCCGCCGCGGAAGGGCGCCCAAAAAATTGGCGAGTACATGCCCATTGTCAGGGCTGTCGTGAGGGAGTTACATGGTCGTTGCACGCGGACGAAAGCGCTTTCTGTCGACCGGGAAACCCCGGTCGGCCGTCCCTTCGCTGCCGCTGGGAGGCTGTATGACACCGCCCCGCACCAGACGCCACTCACTCGCCGTCGCCGCGCTCGCCGCGACCGCCTCGCTCGCCGCCGCCACGTTTCCGGCCCAGGCGGCCCGCCCCTCGACCGCTCACACACCGCTACGGGCCCAGGCCGTCGCGGCGTACGACTTCGGACACCCGGACCCCGCCGACCCCGGTCGCGAGCAGGACATCGGACGTTCCGGCACCACGCTCAGCCTGATCAACGGCGGTTCCGCGATGCGTGTGGCCGACGAGGCGTACCCGGGCGCTTCGCCCGCCCTGCAGGTGCGCCAGCAGAATCCGGCCACCGCGGGCAACGACGACTGGAAGGCCGGGACCTGGGACGCCGAGGGCATGGCGTCCCTCGGGGCCTTCAACAGTGCCCGGGGTGCCACCGTCATGGGCTGGTTCAAGATGACGGGCGACAATCCCGCCCTCAACTCCAACACAGCGAATCCGGGCGACCGCTACAACGCGATCGGGCTGGCCGGCGTACTGTCCGGAACCTCTGACGGCCACGCGGTGCGGGCGCTGCTCGAACTCATCCAGGTCAACGGTGAGTTGAAGCTGGTCGCGCTGGGCAGGCGCCTGGACGGCGGCGCCTCCCAGACCTTCGCCGCCGAAGCCCCCTGGGAAGAACTGCTGCCCCTCGGTGAATGGGTCCACCTGGCTGCGACGTTCGACTTCCGTGACGGCACCCTCGCCCTCTACCGCGACGGCAAACCCCTGGACGGGTTCTACGTCACGCCGGGCGACCCCTGGGAACTCGCCACCACGCCTGCGCCTCATCGCGCCTCGCCCACCGATCCCCGCGGCATCAAGATCGGCGGGAGCTTTCCCCAGAACACCCGGGAGAGCAATGCCTGCGACTGCCGTATGGACGACCTCCTGTTCCTGAACCGCCCGGTGCCGGCCGGAGCGGTCGCGGCGGAGTACCGGCGCATGACGCGGGGCCACTGACCGCTCTCGTCCCCGGCTCGCCCTTTCCTCACTTCCTTGTCGCGCCAGCCCGAAGGGATCCGCATGGCCTCACGACGTACCTATCGAAAGAGCTGGGCGGCCGTGGCCGTCGTCGCAGCCCTCGCTGTCGGCGGTCTCGCCGCGCCCTCCCATGCCGACGCACCCGCCGCAACGACAGCCGCCCTGACCGACCCCATTCCGCAGAAGCCCGTCCAGTCCAGGACAGGCCTCGTCCTGCAGGAGTTCGCGCAGTTCCCCGAGTCGAAGCCCGTCCCGGCGCCGACGGATCCGCGTCTGGTGCGCCACGCCCGGATCAACACCATCAATGAACTTCCCGACGGGTCGGGCCGGATGGCGACCCCCGACCTCAACGGCACCCTGTACCTCACCGACCCCGGCGCCGCGACGCGGAAGTCCGGGGGTACGCCGCACCCCTACCTGGACGTCAAGGCGGCGTTCCCGCACTTCTTCTCGGGCCGCGGTCTCGGCCAGGGCCTCGGGTACGCCGCATTCCACCCGGAGTTCGCGGCGAACGGGCGGTTCTACACCATCCACACCGAGCTCGCCTCGCAGGCCACCGAGACCCCCGACTACCAGCAGGCGGGCACGCTCACTTATCACGGCATCGTCACCGAGTGGACCGCCGACGACCCCTCCGCGGCCGTCTTCCGCGGCACCCGTCGCGAGGTGCTGCGGATCGGCTTCTCCGGCCAGGTCCACGGCATTCAGCAGATCGACTTCAACCCGACGGCCAAGCCCCACGACGAGGACTACGGCCTTCTCTACCTTGCGGTGGGCGACGGAGGGCAGGGTGTCGGCAACAGCGAGCCGCAGAACCTGACGCTCCCGCACGGCAAACTTCTGCGGATCGACCCCGCAGGCCGTGACAGCGCCAGCGGCCGGTACGGCATCCCCGCGTCCAACCCGTTCGTCGGTGAGGCCGGTTCCCTCGGGGAGATCTACGCCATAGGCATGCGGGACCCGCACCGCTTCAGCTGGGACACGGGCGGCAGCCACCGTATGTATCTCGGTCACATCGGCGAGCACGCCATCGAGTCGGTGTACGAGGTCAAGGCCGGCGACAACTTCGGCTGGAGCGAGCGCGAGGGTCCCTTCGTGTTCGACAAGAAGGCCACCGACCCGTGCGCCCGTATCCTCCCCCTCCCCGCCGACGACGCCCAGTACGGCTACACCTACCCGGTCGCCGCCTACGACCACGACCCGGGACCCGACTGGAACTGCCGGTCCGACGTGGGCCGCGCCATCGCCGGAGGCTCCGTCTACCGCGGCAAGGACGCGCCGGCGCTGCGCGGAAAGTACATCTTCGGCGACCTCGTGGACGGCCGGATCCTGGCCGCCGACACCCGCGACATGCGCCGCGGCGCCGGGCTCGCGCCGCTTGAGCAGCTGATGCTCTTCGACAAGTCCACCGGGAAGACGGTCACCATGCGCGACCTCGCCGGTGACCAACGCGTCGACCTGCGCTTCGGTTCCGACCGCAGCGGCGGCCTGTACATCGTCTCGAAGGCCAACGGCAAGGTCTGGAAGGTGACCGGGACCCGCACCTTCGCCGACTGCGAGGTCGGCAACACCCCCACCACCCACACCACCGGTCCCGACAACTGGGCGCCGGTCACCCCGGCCAAGTGGGCCTACACCGAACGCGAGACGATCCTGACCGAGCCGGGCGTCGCCCGCCCCGGACCGCGGCGCCCCTTCGAGTACGCCGTCCTGACCGCTGGCCCGCGCTACTCCTCCGTCACCGTCGAGGCGGAGGTGCGGATCGATACCCCCGTCGAGATCACCAACCGTGACGTCATTCTCATCTGGGACTACCAGTCCGACACTCGATTCCAGTACGCGCACCTGTCGAGCGACAACACCATCTACCCGCACAACGGTCTGTTCACGGTCGACGACGCCGACCGGCTGCGCATCGACGACCAGTGGAACGGCAGCTTCGGCGCACCTCCGGCGATCAAGGACGACGGATGGCACAAGGTGCGCCTCACCCACTGTGCCGACACCGGTGAGACCGCCGTCTACCTGGACGGCAGCCGCAATCCCCTGATCACCGCCACCGACCCGGTCTTTGCCTCGGGGCGGGTTGGCTTCGGATCCTTCGACAACACGGGCCGCATCCGTCATCTGAAGGTGACGGGCACTCCGGCCGACGACTGAGCTCGCGGGAGCGGGCCGACGCCATCGGCCCGCTCCCGCACATCGTCCAAGACCATGTCGCGGCCTGCCAGATCGAGAGAGACCGAGTCGTGGAAACCCGTGATCCGGCAGAGGCCGTTTCGACATGGTGCGGTGCGACTGCCGCGTACAGATCCGAACAGCGGGCCGTGGCCCCGGATCGCCAGGCTTCGCAGGAGTCATTGGCAGAGTTCGTCGAGGTCGCGATCGACACCACCGAGCTCCACTTGCACAGCTGACGTCAGCCGCCCAACGCCCAGCGGACCGCGGCTACCGCAGCAAGGGCGAGTGGTGGAAGGAGCCACGCGCGTCCCATGGCGCGCCGCACCGAAGGAGGGACGACTGTGATGAGTAGCGCGACGGCACTGACGGCGATGGTGAAGAAACACGACAAGGTGATCGCGCCGTATGCGTCCTTGTCCCAGACTCCTGACGGACGGATGGTCAGCGCGTAGTAGCAGCAACCGGCGGCGATGGCATAAAGGATCACCAGGGGGACGGCCGTGACCCGTCGAAGGCAGCCTTGGTCCTCAGCCTTACGAGTGGTTTCGGAGCGTTCGAGCATCAGCGCAGCGCGTTCCTTGCGTTGTCGAGGTCGTTGTTGAAACCCCGGCCGTATGCCTGGGCGTCGTCTCCCGCCCAGTACGGTCCGCCGTTGTACCGCGCCGTGAGCTCCTGGTACGGGGCCGGCGTCCTCTCCTGCGGCGGTACGTCGGCGAAGTCGCCGTCGGCTTTGAGTCGAGCGAGGTGCTCGGATGCGATGAAGATGTTCTGTCCTGGATCCTGGAGGGGCTCCTCCACGGCCGGCCGCTGGTGTGCGGTCAGGTTGTCCGGATCGCGATGGGGCCGAAGGACGTTTCGTCGGGGCTTCCACCGAGACGCCCCGGCAGTTTCTCGGGCGAGACGGGACTCAGCCCCCAGGGCCGATCGGCATGCTCGCGGATCGTATCGACGACATCGTCCGCGATTCCTGGCCGGCAGCCGATCTCCTGTCAGGCGATACCGGCGACCATGTCGGCGGGCAGCCCCGAGTTCTTCGCCGCGGCCTGGATGATCTCCCTGTTCACGGCCGAGCCGGGTTTGCGCACGAGGGCCGGGCCGCTGCCGCCGGTGCGGCGCCTTCTCGGCCCCTCCCGGCCGGGCATTTCGCGTTGCGTCATGCGGCAGTGGCTGCCGCCGCCCGGCCATCACCCCGGTTCCCGCTTTGGTTACGATCCGGTCTCGGACATTCCTGAGGGGCTTGTTTTCAGCCATGTAATCGTTTCCAATCTTCGTTGTAATCGATTCCACGGCCCTGAGCTGCTGGTTTCGAGGCTCACGGAAACCACAAGGAGGTGGTCCGGAAATGGCGAGCATCAAGGATGTCGCGGCCGAGGCGGGAGTGTCCGTCGCCACGGTCTCCCGCGTTCTCAACAGCCATCCCTCCGTCAGCCCCGACGCGCGCAGACGCGTCCTCGCCGCTGTCGACGCCCTCGGATACCGGCCCAACGCCGTGGCCCGGTCGCTGCGCACCGATCAGACGCGCACCCTCGGCCTGGTCATCAGTGACGTACTCAACCCGTACTTCACCGAACTGGCCCGCTTCGTCGAGGAAGAGGCCCGCGCGCTCGGCTACAGCGTCATCATCGGGAACGCCGACGAACGGCCCGACCTGCAGGAACATCACGTCCGGACGCTCCTCGACCGCAGGATCGACGGACTCCTCGTCTCCCCGGCCGACGGAAGCTCCCCGCTCATGCCGGGGCCGGGCGACAGCGGCACGCCGATGGTCTTCGTGGACCGCTGGATCCAGGGCGTGGACGTCCCCGTGGTGCGCGCCGACGGCCGCGACGCCATCCGGGACCTGGTCGCCCACCTGCACCGTCTCGGTCACCGCAGGCTCGCCATCATCGCGGGTCCGGCGGCCACCACCACGGGCAACGAGCGGGTCGACGCCTTCCGCGAGGCGCTGCGCGAGCACGGGCTCGCGCTGCCCGACGCCTACATCGGCCAGGGCGACTTCCGGGCGGACAGCGGGCGCCGCGTCACCGAGCGCTTCCTGGCCCTTCCCGAACCGCCCGAGGTCGTCTTCGCCGCCGACAACCTGATGGCACTCGGCGCGCTGGACGCGATCCGCGCGCACGGGCTGAGCGTTCCGCAGGACATCGGGCTGGCTGCCTTCGACGACATCCCGTGGTTCGTGCACACCGACCCGCCGATCACGTCGATCGCCCAGCCGACCGGCGAGCTCGGCCGCGCCGCCGTACGCGCGCTGGTCGACCTCATCGAGGGACGGCCCCCGCAGTCCGTGACCCTTCCCGCCCGTCTCGTCGTACGCAGTTCCTGCGGCGAACCCGCTTCGAACCGGAGGAGCAGCCTGTGAGCACCCAGGACGAGTTGCTGCGCATCGAAGGCGTACGCAAGACCTTTCCCGGCGTGGTCGCCCTGGACAGCGTCGACTTCGATCTGCGGGGCGGCGAAGTGCACGTCCTGCTCGGTGAGAACGGAGCGGGCAAGAGCACCCTCATCAAAATGCTCTCCGGTGCCTACCGCCCCGACAGCGGCCGGATCTTCGCCCAGGGGCGTGAGGTCCGCATCCATGGTGCGCAGGACGCCGAACGGCTCGGAATCGCCACGATCTACCAGGAGTTCAACCTGGTACCCGATCTGACCGTGGCCGAGAACATCTTCCTCGGCCGGCAGCCGCGCCGCTTCGGGATGATCGACCGGCGCCGCATGGAGGCGGACGCCGAAGTGCTCCTGCACCGCGTCGGCCTGCACGTCTCGCCGAAGGCCAAGGTGCGCGAACTGGGCATCGCCCGGCTGCAGATGGTGGAGATCGCCAAGGCGCTCAGCCTCGACGCACGCGTGCTGATCATGGACGAGCCGACGGCGGTACTCACGTCCGAGGAGGTCGAGAAGCTCTTCCGGATCGTGCGGCAGCTGCGCGAAGAGGGCGTGGGGATCATCTTCATCACCCACCACCTCGAAGAGATCGCGGCGCTCGGCGACCGGGTCACGGTGCTGCGCGACGGCCGCAGCATCGACCAGGTGCCCGCCTCGACCCCCGAGGCGAAGCTCGTACAGCTCATGGTCGGCCGCAGCATCGAGCAGCAGTACCCGAGGGAGCGGCCGAAGACGGGAGAACCCCTGCTCGCCGTGCGCGGGCTGACCCGCAACGGCGTCTTCCACGACGTCAGCTTCGACGTGCGGGCGGGCGAGGTCGTCGGCCTCGCCGGTCTCGTCGGCGCCGGACGCACCGAGGTCGCCCGTGCCGTGTTCGGCGCGGATCCCTATGACGCGGGCACCGTCGACGTACGGGGCCGCCGGCTGGCCAAGCACGACGTGACCGCGGCCATGGGCGCCGGGATCGGTCTCGTGCCCGAGGACCGCAAGGCCCAGGGGCTGGTGCTCGATGCCTCCGTGCAGGAGAACCTCGGCCTGGTCACCCTGCGCTCGGCGAGCCGCTCCGGGCTCGTGGACCTCAAGGGACAGCGCACGGCCGCCGCCCGGATCG
The DNA here is from genome assembly GCF_040643055.1 of Streptomyces sp. NPDC047515. NCBI lineage: Bacteria > Bacillati > Actinomycetota > Actinomycetes > Kitasatosporales > Streptomycetaceae > Streptomyces > Streptomyces sp. NPDC047515. The sequence goes on along the minus strand of NZ_JBEYTM010000037.1, from coordinate 32,005 downwards.
CCGAACAGCTCGGGGTGCGGATGGCGGGTCTCGGCCAGCACGTCCGCACGCTCTCCGGCGGCAACCAGCAGAAGGTCGTCATCGGCAAGTGGCTGCTCGCCGACACCCGGGTGCTGATCCTCGACGAACCCACGCGCGGCATCGACGTCGGCGCCAAGGTCGAGATCTACCAGCTCATCAACGAGCTGACGGCCTCCGGCCACGCCGTTCTGATGATCTCCAGCGACCTGCCCGAAGTCCTCGGCATGAGCGACCGGGTGCTGGTCATGGCCCAGGGCCGCATCGCCGGGGAACTCCCCGCGCACGAAGCGACCCAGGACGCGGTGATGGCGCTCGCCGTCAGCGCCGCCCCCACAACGACTCCCGCAACAACTCCGGCTGTGAACGAAGAGGAGAGCCCCCGTGGCCACTGACACGCTCAAGAGCGATTCGGGCGCGAGTGGCGCCGCAGGACGCACGATCCGCCGCCTCCTGCTCGACAACGGCGCCCTCAGCGCACTGGTCGTCCTGCTGGTGGCGATGTCGCTGCTCTCCGGCGACTTCCTGACCACCCAGAACCTGCTGAACGTCGGGGTGCAGGCCGCTGTCACCGCGATCCTCGCGTTCGGCGTCACCTTCGTCATCGTCTCGGCCGGCATCGACCTGTCCGTGGGTTCGGTCGCCGCGCTCTCCGCGACCGTGCTCGCCTGGTCGGCGACCTCACAAGGCGTGCCCGTCTGGCTGGCGGTCGTCCTGGCCGTCGCCACGGGCATCGCCTGCGGCTTCGTCAACGGCGCCCTCGTCTCGTACGGCAAACTGCCGCCGTTCATCGCGACACTGGCCATGCTCTCCATCGCGCGCGGTCTGTCCCTGGTCATCTCCCAGGGCAGCCCGATCGCCTTCCCCGACTCGGTCTCCGTCCTCGGCAACACGCTCGGCGGCTGGCTGCCCGTCCCGGTCCTCGTGATGATCGCGATGGGCCTGGTCACGGCACTGATCCTGGCCCGTACCTACATCGGCCGCTCGATGTACGCGATCGGCGGCAACGAGGAGGCGGCCCGCCTCTCCGGACTGCGCGTCAAGCGCCAGAAGCTCGCCATCTACGCCCTGTCCGGGCTCTTCGCGGCCGTCGCGGGCATCGTTCTCGCGTCCCGTCTGACCTCCGCCCAGCCGCAGGCCGCGCAGGGGTACGAGCTGGACGCGATCGCCGCGGTCGTCATCGGCGGTGCCAGCCTGGCCGGCGGTGTCGGCAAGGCGTCCGGCACCCTGATCGGCGCGCTCATCCTCGCCGTGCTGCGCAACGGACTCAACCTTCTCTCCGTCTCCGCGTTCTGGCAGCAGGTCGTCATCGGTGTGGTCATCGCCCTCGCGGTGCTGCTGGACACGCTGCGCCGCAAGGCCGGGGCCAAGACCGCCCCCACGACCGGTTCCCCCGGCGCTCCCGGCTCGCCGGGATCCGGCCGAAAGGGAGCAGGAGCGGTGAAGTTCGGGATCGCCGCGCTCTGTGTGGCCGTCGTCGTGGGCGGGGTGTCGTACTTCAACCATGGCTCCTCCGGCGGGAACACCAAGGTGGGCATGTCGCTCTCCACGCTCAACAACCCGTTCTTCGTACAGATGAAGGCGGGCGCGCAGGCGGAGGCGAAGGCGGACGGGGTCGACCTCACGGTCACCGACGCGCAGAACGACGCGTCGCAACAGGCCAACCAGCTGCAGAACTTCACGAGCTCCGGAGTGAAGTCCATCATCGTCAACCCGGTGGACTCCGACGCGGCGGGCCCCGCCGTGCGGAGCGCCAACCAGGCGGACATCCCGGTGATCGCCGCCGACCGAGGCGTCAACAAGGCCGAGACCGCGACGCTGGTGGCCTCCGACAACGTCGCGGGAGGCAAGCTCGCGGCGAAGGCGCTGGCCGACAAGCTCGGCGGCAAGGGCGACATCGTCATCCTGCAGGGCACCGCGGGCACCTCGGCCAGCCGGGAGCGCGGCGCGGGCTTCGCCGAAGGGCTCAAGGCGTACCCCGGCATCAAGGTCGTGGCCAAGCAGCCCGCGGACTTCGACCGCACCAAGGGCCTGGACGTCATGACCAACCTGCTCCAGTCCCACCCCGGCGTCACCGGTGTCTTCGCCGAGAACGACGAGATGGCGCTCGGCGCGGTCAAGGCACTCGGCAGCAAGGCGGGAACGTCCGTGTCCGTCGTCGGATTCGACGGAACCCCGGACGGCCTGAAGGCGGTCGCGGCGGGCACGCTGTACGCCTCCGTGGCTCAGCAGCCGAGGGAACTGGGCAAGATCGCCGTGCAGAACGCGGTGAAGGCCGCCGAGGGCAAGAAGGTCGACAGCACGGTGAAGGTGCCGGTCAAGGTCGTCACCGAGAAGAACGTCGCCGACTTCTCCTGAGCGGGACCCGAGCACTGTCCGATCACGGAAAGCAGGAATGATGCACGAGAACGAGTACGACCGGTACGAGCTGCTGGTCGTGGGTTCGGCCAATGCCGACCTGGTCATCGAGGTCGAACGCCGCCCCGCCGCCGGTGAGACCGTGCTCGGCTCCGATCTGGCCGTCCATCCGGGCGGCAAGGGAGGGAACCAGGCGGTCGCGGCCGCCCGTCTCGGGGCCCGCACCGCCCTGCTGGCCCGGGTCGGCGACGACGCCCACGGTCGCCTGCTGCTGGAGTCGCAGCGGGCGGCGGGAGTCGACACCCGTGGCGTCCTCGTGGGCGGGGCACCGACCGGAGTCGCACTGATCACCGTGGACCCCTCGGGAGACAACAGCATCGTGGTGTCGCCCGGGGCCAACGGCCGGCTGACCCCGGAGGACATCCGGGCGGCCGGGCCCCTCTTCGAGGCGGCCCGGGTCGTCTCCGTGCAACTGGAGATCCCGCTGGACACCGTCGCCGAGGTGGCGGGTGCGATGTCACCCGGAACCCGGCTGGTACTGAACCCCTCTCCGCCCGCGCCGCTGCCCGACTCCGTGCTCGCCGTCTGCGACCCATTGGTGGTCAATGAGCACGAGGCGCGCTCCATACTGGGAGAAGCGGCGGGCAGCACGGCTCAGGAGTGGGCGCGGGCGCTGCTCACGTCCGGTCCGCGGTCGGTCGTGGTCACGCTGGGGGCACAAGGCGCACTCGTCGCCGACAGCCGTACGGGTGCGTTCGTCACCGTCCCGAGCCCCGAGGTCGAGGCCGTGGACACGACCGGGGCGGGTGACGCGTTCACCGCCGCTCTGGCCTGGCGCCTGGGGCAGGGCGAGGAGCTCACCGAAGCTGCCGCCTTCGCCGTCAGGGTGGGCGCGGCAGCCGTCACCAGACACGGCGCGCAGGCGTCCTTCCCGACCGCAGAGGAAGTCTCCGGGCCGTGAAGAAGGCAGGAATCCTCAACCGCCATCTCGCCGGGGCACTGGCGGAGTTGGGCCACGGCGACGGGGTACTGATCTGCGACGTGGGCATGCCCATTCCGGCCGGTCCCAGGGTTGTCGACCTGGCCTTCCGGGCCGGTGTCCCGTCGTTCGCCGAGGTGCTCGACGGGCTGTTGGGCGAACTGGTGGTGGAGGGCGCGACGGCGGCGCACGAGGTCCGGAAGGCCAACCCGGAGGCCGCACGGCTCTTGGACGAGCGCCTTCCGGAACTCGCCCACGTATCGCACCACGAACTCAAGGTGCTCTCGGCCGGTGCCCGGCTGGTGGTACGGACCGGGGAAGCGCGGCCGTACGCGAACGTGCTACTGCGCTGCGGGGTCTTCTTCTGACGAAGGCCGGGCCCTCGGACGCGAGAAGCACGAACGACGGGTCTGCCCATGACCGCCGCCGACCGGACCACGGCGCAATCCGCACAGCCGAGGGGCCGCATCTCTCTCCTGGATGCGGCCCATCGGGCGTATGCGTCGAGGCAGATGCCGGCTTGGCCGGCCATACCATAGCGGCGCGTCGGAAGAACCGATTCGGACGCGGGAAAACGGATGCCATGGCGCTGCAACGCACTCCCGGACCGGTCCTCCCACCTATGAGGCCTGACACACCCCGGCCTCCATCAGGAACTCGCTCGGCGTGCCCGACCACGACACATGCAGCCCGTCCCGGGCCCGCGTGCACGCCACGAACAGCAGGCAGCGTTCCGCCAGCAGGTCCGACTCGTGCTGGAGCCGGTCGATCTCGGCCGGGGTCACCGCACGCGGATACGGCAGCGCACCGTCGCTCACACCGATGACCGCCACGCAACGGAACTCCAGCCCCTTGAAGGAGTGCATCGTGCCGACCTGAACGGCGTCCGCGCCGGACGGGACATCGCCCCGCAGGCGTGTGGCAGGGATGCCCGCGTCCTTGAGCCGATGCGCCGCCTTGTCGCAGTTCTTGTTGAACCGGGCGCTCACCCCGATCTCCCCCGGGGCGATCCCGCTGTCGAGCCAACCACGGACGCGCGCGACGAGCGCGTCCAGCTCGGCTTCCTCCGATTCCGCCCCGCGCGCCTCGGGCCCGTTGCCGTGCAGGGCCGAGCGGTAGCCCAGCAGGGTCTCGTTCGCCGCGTCGTCCGCCAGCTGCTCGAAGGGCCGGCCGACGAGCAGCGCGGTGGACCAGCTGAGGATCTCGTGCGTGGAACGGTAGTTCTTGCGCATCTTCGTCGACCGGCCGGCCACCTTGATCCCGACGGACTTCAGCGACACCTTCGAGTCGTAGATGCGCTGATGCGGGTCGCCCGCGATGAACAGGTCGTCGGGGCGCGCCGGGGCCGCCGCACGCAACAGCCGCCACTGCGCGGGGTGCAGATCCTGCGCCTCGTCGACGACCACGTGCCGGTAGCGCGGGCCGCCGGCCTCCATCAGATCCGCGGCCTCCGCGCAGGTACCGAGGTAGGTGCGGAGCCCGTCGGCGGTGAGCCGCCCGGTGAACTCCTCGATCGTGCGCCACACCAGCACGCGGGCCGAGGTGGGCAGCGCGCTGCCGCGTCCGCGCCGCTCGCAGTCCTCGTACTCCTTCAGGGTCCGCAGATTCCGTGCGAGGACGACGTGCTTGTACTCCTGCGCGAGGAACTGCGCGGTGCCGGTGAACCCGGTGGCCTTCGCGGCCCGCGCCCACCGCGTCTCCTCCTCGCCGCCCCGCAGCGGCCGCCGCGCGGTCGACACGACGCGGCCGGCGAACGCGTCGACCGTCATGATGTCCACCCGGTCACGCAGCGTCTCGTCCTCCACCAGGGTGGCGAGACCGGTCCGCAGCGCGCCCACCAGCGCATTGGTGTACGTGGTCAGCAGGATGCGGTCGCCGTCACGCAGATACCCCAGCAGATGGCGCACCCGGTGCAGCGCGACGACGGTCTTTCCGGTTCCGGGCCCGCCGGTGACCTGCGCGGGCCCGGAGTACGAGGCCCGGTAGGCGACCTTGTGCTGGGAGGGGTGCAAAAAGACCCGCCAGGCCGCGAACGGTTTGTCGAGGATGTCGCGCAGCTCCTCGGATGCGGTGACGAGCGCGATCCGGGTACGGGTGCGGTGGATGGCGGCGGCGAAGTCGCCGGTGTCCACAGGCGCGTCGTCGGCGGGCCTGGCGGAGAGGCTGACGGACACCACGTCCCGCCACACCTCCTCCACGGTGAAGCCCGCGGCGAGGTATTCGAGGACTTCGCGCTGGTCCTGCGGGAAGTACGGTGCGAAGACCTCCAGTTGTTCGAGGTCGGTGAGCGCGCGTGCCTGGCGCAAGGTGGTTTCGTCGATGCCGAGCGCCGTCAGGTCCCCGTCGGACACCTTCGCGAACAACCGCCGGTCGGGAGCGGGAGCGATGCGCTCGTACGCGGGGGTGAGCTCGTCGAGCATCGCGATGTCGCGGATCTCGACGGCCCGAGTGACGGTATTGATGCTGGCTTTCTGCTTGATGGCCCAGTCGATCGCCTTGTCGTGCGGCATCACGCGGAGCAGTACGTACGTGTCGCCGCTGTCGGGTGCGAGGACGACACCACGCGTCCCCTGGTCGATCCGGATGGTCCGGATATGAGGATCACGCGCGCGCTTCAAGCTCTCCAGCTTCAGCCCGGGATCCTTGAACAGCTGGTCCAGGGTGAGGCGTTCGAACTTCTCCCAGGCATCGAACACCCCCTGCTTCACGCTGCCCTGAAGCTTGCCGAGCTGGGCGCAGAAACCGATGTCGAACGCGAGGTGGGGCATGGGGCGGACTCTCCGGGGAAGCGAACTGAGGATTGACGATGGGGGTCAGGCGGCCGGCCCGTCGAGGTCGAGACCGATCAGAGCCAGCGCCTCGCCGACCTCTTCGGTCATCTCGTCGCCGGGCCCGAAGACCAGACACAGGTCATCGTGCAGCGGCCGAAGAATCCGATGAGCCTCGGCCGCCTGGCCCTGGGCGAGCAGCAGCATCCCGATGTCGCGGCGCAGCTCGACGGCTTCCTCGCTGAGGTCGCTGTCGACGGTCCCCACGACGTCGAGGAGACCACGCAGCGCGGCGAGCGCGTCGGTGACCTGGCCGAGCTCGGCGCGGCAGCGTGCGGCCTGGGTACGACAGGCGCGCGCCGACTCGCCGGTGGGGCCGCCGGTGCGCGCGTACGCGTCCGCCAGCGCGTCGAACTCGGGCAGAGCAGCCCGGTAGTCTCCGCCGAGCAGTTGGATCGCGGCCCGACGGGTCCGCAGCTCCAGGACCTTCCGGCTCTCCGCACCGAGCGCGCGGGCGGCGGGTTCGGTGATCTCCCCGAGCACCTCGGCGGCCTGCGCGAACCGCTCCTCGTCCAGGAGCGCGTCGGAGTGCGCATACGCCTCGTCGATCTCCGCACGCAACTGCGCGGGTACGGGTACGGGACCGGGCGCGGCCTGCCCTTCGTTCGGGTCGGCTGCCGCGGGCGTGGACCGGGCCGGCCCCGCACGGGCGCGCGGCGCATACGGGTGGCGGAAGATCCCGGTCGGGTCCGGCGCCCCCGCCGGTCCCGCCTCCCCGGGCGCGGGCTTCACGCCAGGCGGCGGAAGGAACGGCCGCAGTCGCTCGTACACCTCCTGCACGTCGGCCGGCCGCGCCTCCGGCGCCTTGAGCAGCAGCTGCAGGACGAGGTCCTCCAGCTCCTTCGGGACGCAGCGTCCGCAGCGGGGTGGGGGCGGCGTTGACGTGCTGGTGCATCACCATGTACTCGCTGTCCGCCGTGAACAGCAGCCGCCCGCCGAGGAGTTCGTGCAGGACACAGCCCAGGGCGTACAGATCGGTCTGCGGGGAGGTCCGCCCGCCGCGTACCTGCTCGGGCGCCATGTACTGGTAGGTGCCGATGGGGCTGCCGGTCGCGGTCAGTTTGGTGGCATCGGTCCGAAGGATGGCCGCGATCCCGAAGTCGAGGACCTTCACCGTCCCGTCGCGGGCGACCAGGACGTTGCTGGGCTTGAGGGCGCGGTGGATCACCGGCACCTCGTGCGCGTACGACAGCACGGTGGCGACCTGCGCCGCCACCGCCACCGCCCAACTGACCGGAAGCAGCCGCTCCGGGTGGATGTACGCGGACAGCGACACCCCGTCCACCAGCTCCATGACCAGGAACAGCCGCTCGTACGTGTCGTCGAGCACCGCGTCGTACACCTGCGGCACGCCGGGGTGCTGGATCCGCGCGGTGATGCGGGCCTCACGGCGGAAGCGCTTGGCGAACTCCTCCGCCAGCTGCGGCGAACCGACGACGGCCTGCTGTCGGATCAGCTTCACGGCGACGGGCCGGTCGAGCACGGCGTCGTAGCCGCGCCACACGTCCCCCATGCCGCCGTTGTCGAGCGGCTCCAGAAGCTCGTACCGACCCGCGATCGGCTGCTGCTGCGGCACATTGCCCCCGTGTGTGCGTGCGCCGGCCGGTGTGCGCTGCTGGACCGGCTCTCGACATGGTGGAGGGCAAGTGTCCCTGGTGGGGCGATCTTCAGTCCAGTGGCAGCGGTACGGAGGCGCACGGGGCGCCTCTTTCCGGTCACGGGTCACGGGCCAGGGGGCACGGGTCAGGGCCGGCCTACGGCGAGGGCGCCGCCAGGACGCTCACGGAACACACGGCCCACACCGTCTTGCCCGGTCCGTCCGCGCATGGGTACCAGCCCCAACGGTCCGCGAGCGCGGCCACCAGGAGCAGGCCGCGGCCTCCTTCTCCGCCTCCGTTCAGGTCGCCCGACGGTTCGCTGACGACAGGCACCTTCTCGCCGCGGGTGTCGGTGACCTCGACGCGCAGGGCGGTGCCTTCGGCGGACAGGTGGAGGCGGAAGTCGCGGCCGGGCACGTGGCCGTGACTCACGGCGTTCGCGCTCAGCTCCGCGACGATCAGCGTCAGTGTGTCGTGCGTGTCGTTGCCGTACGGGATGCCCCAGGCGTCGAGCCGCTCGCCGGCCAGGCGCCGGGCGAGACGGGCGCCGCGTGAAGTGGAGCTGAAGCGCATCGTGAAGTGGTGCCAGGGGAGGCGGGGTTGGGTGGTGCGGATGGGGCGTACGGGGAGTGGTGGATTGCTGGTCATGGCTCCACGTTGCCGCTTGGTGGCGTAGCGTGACCAGGCGTGACGCGCCGTCGCGGGCTGGCTGTACGTGGCGTGCGTCCGGCTTGTACGTACGTGGGACAGGCGGTGGCGATGACGCAGGACGAGACGGGTGCGGGTACGGGGACGGATGGCGGCTCCGAGTCCGGGCAACGGCCGGAGGACGAGCCGGGGGCCGGGGTGATGACTGCGTTCGGGCGGCAGTTGAAGCTGTTACGTCTGCGGGCAGGGCTGGACCGGGCGGAGTTCGGGAAGCGGGTGGGGTACGCGGCGCAGTCCGTCGCGTCGTTCGAGCAGGGGCGGCGGATCCCGCAGCCGGCGTTCATCGACAAGGCGGATGCGATGCTGGAGGCCGGGGGCTTGTTGCTGGCGTTGAAGAAGGAGGTCGCTCGGGCGCAGTACCCGGCGTTCTTCAGGGATATGGCGCGGCTGGAGGCGGAGGCGGTGGAGCTGTGCGCGTACGACACGCACATGGTCAAGGGCCTGTTGCAGACAGAGGAGTACATGCGCGCGGTGCTCGCCATGCGTCGCCCGCTGCTGGACGAGGAAACCATCGAGCTGCGAGTAGCTGCACGTCTGGCGCGGCAAGAGATCTTCAGCCGATGGCCCGCTCCTCTCTTGAGCTTTGTGATGGAGGAGCCAGTCCTTCGAAGGCCGCTCGGTGGCGGGGACGTTCTACGAGGGCAGCTCGAACAACTCCTGCTGTTCGGCCAGAACCGCAACGTGGAGATCCAAGTGATGCCGCTGGATCGCGACGACAACGCGGGGGTGGACGGCCCCTTCACAGTCATCACGCGCAAGGGTGGAGAGCAGTTCGTCTACATGGAGGGTCAGGGGCGCAGCAATCTGCTGACTGATCGGGACGAGACACGGTTGGCCGCAGCACGCTATGGGATCATCCGGAGTCAGGCTCTCACTCCGCGAGAGACTCTGGGATTCATCGAGAAGTTGCTGGGAGATCTATGAACACCACCGATGCTCCTGCCATGCGGGAGCTGGCTTGGTTCAAGAGCAGCTACAGCGGGGCTGAAGGCGGCGAGTGCGTAGAGGTCGCCTGGCGCAAGAGCACCTACAGCGGCGCAGAGGGCGGCGACTGTGTGGAGGTCGCTACTGCGGCCACGCACGTACACATCCGTGACTCGAAGCAGGTCGGCGGCCCCATGTTGACCGTACGACCCGAAGCGTGGGCAGGGCTTGTAGGGCTGGTCCGGGCCGTCGGCTGAAACACCGAACCGCCAGGAGGGTCCCGCCGCGTGCCGTACAGGCGCAACGGCGGGACCCTCCCAGCGTGTAGCGGGACTACTCGTCCACGCCCTCCTCGCGGCGGATCACCGCCAGGCCGCCCGGCGCGCGCTGCGGTCCAGGCTGGACTTGAACCCCTTGTCGGGCCCGAAGTATTGCCGTCCCATGCCGGCGATCGTGTCGATCCGCCATGCCGAACTGCGCTCGCTGGTGCAGCGGGCGCTGAAGTCCACGCAGAAGGGGAAGAACGTCGGCTCGTACGCCGAGTACATCGCCGACGGCGTGAACGGGGAGCTGGGTGCCGGCTGGTCCACCCCGCCGATCACCTTCTGGCACGCCGGACCGCTCGCCGCGCTCAGCGACGAGCTGCTGCCCGGCGCCGGGCTGCGGACCCTGACCATCACACCTGGCACCTCGGTGGTCGCCATCGACGGCGAGACGCAGACGACCGCATGGCACGAGCTGTACGACGACCCCGAGCGGTACGGGCTCACGTACGCCGAACTCGCCCAGGCGCGCGTGCCGTTCGAGCTGCACGTGGACCTGACCGTGGCCGATGCGCGACAGATCTTCTACGACCGCAACGTGCAGGGCGTCGTGGTCGCGAAGAACCTGGCCATGTCCATGGACCAGCGGGACTTCGCCACCCGCCTCGCGCACCGCGTCGCCGACGCCGTCAAGGTCGACGTCGACGGCAAGTTCGTACCGTTCACCAAGCTCGTCAACGCCGGCAAGCGGCAGGTGGGCAAGACCGACGCCGAGGTCATCACCCTGTCCGCGCTCCGGGCCCTCGTGATCACGGCGATCTACGGGCGCGGCGGGCTGTCCCGCTCGGCGGAGACGGTCCACGAGGACGAACTGCCCGCAGGGTCGAGCGCCGAGCAGGTCGAGCAGAGCGTCGTGCCGCTGCTGGCCCGCCTGATCGCCGACCGCAGCGACCACTTCGTCTCGCGCAGCGCCCTCACCGCACCGGCCGTGCTGGCAGGCCTGGGCATCGCCGTGCACCACACCACGGCGTGGGCGGACCCGGTGAACGCGCTGGGCGCCGACGAACTGCCCAGGCTGCTCTCCGGCATCAAGTGGGAGCGCGAGGCCCGCTACTGGGACGGCGTGGCAGCGAAGTCGGGTGCGACCGGGCGCCTCAACTTCAGCGGCGGCGTCAAGGACTCCGGCGGCCGGGTCGCCGACGCGATCCTCTACCCGGCACGGAGGCAGGCCGCCGGATCCGCGGCCAGTAGGCGCCAGATCGCGCGCCCGGACCTTCGGGAACGCCGGTTCGCAGCAGTGGCGCCCACATCCCGGACCCACCAGGTCAGGCCACTACGTGCTCCGCTCGGGCGTTGCCGATGAAGCGGCGCAGGGCGTCCGTGCTGTGGAAGACGCGGTAGTCGCCGGCTTCCAACGCGGCCTGCTCCTGCAGTGTGGTGTCCGGGGCGAGGACTACGGGTACGCCCACCTCTTCCTGGAGCCCCTGGGGCCAGTAGGCAGCAGCGACGGTGATGGCGGCGCCCGTGCGGGGGTCGCTCACCTCGCTGTCCAGCTCTGGTGCGGCCAGGCCCGCCTCCGCGAGCTCCGACAGGAGGGCAGCCAGGCCTGGGATCTCCTCGTCGTCATCCGAGTCGGTCACTGCCACGGCAGTTTGCACCGTGGTGACAGCGGTTGACGCCTGGAGTTCCACAGGAGAGGGGCCGTCGTGGAGGGCCTGGAGGAAGTCGTTGGCTGCTCCGGCCAGTAGTTCGCGTCGGGCCGCCAGGAAATCCGGATAGTTCTCGATCCGCCAGAGTTCCTGATTCATGGGGATCCACTGCGTCGCTAGCGAGCCAGGCATGTGGATCTCGATCTCTTCCAGGTACTCGGCCGGATTCTTTGCCCCGATCCGTAGATTCGTGTCCTGGGTGAGGAAGCAGAAGTTGGCTACGGCGTTCACTTCGGCGCGGCTGTATCCGTGCTCGTAGAGGCGGGCTTTGGGGAAGATGTGGTGTACCTGAAGAGAGCTGAGGCGGCCGAGCATGCCGTCCCGCAGGGGCACGCCGCTGACGAAATCCTGGGCGCCGTACACCCGCGTCAGCAAGTAGAGAAGGGGATAGAAGCGGGAGCCCATGCTGGAGCCGACGAAGTCATCGGGACGGATCTTGAGCAGACCGCCACGACTGCGGCGCAGCACATTGATCAGCTGGTCGACACCACCGTCGTCGATCGCTTGCAGGTCCTGGTTGAGCGCGGTCTCGGTGGCTCCGGTGTGACGACCCCACAGGAAGCTGTGGACGTACCAGTGGAAGAGGCGGTCGCGGGTCATGGCATCCGGGAACCGTCCACCGTGGTGGTGAAGCAGACGGCTCATGACCGGGAATGCGGCCCGGCCGCTCAGAACCCGCCCATGGTCGAGCCCAAGACGTCCGCCGAGCGCGTTGAGCAGGTAGGAGATGGAATCGACGGTCTCCGTCAAACCGGTACGGAACAGCGTCACATCGACGTCCGCGAGCTTTGAGAACTGGGCCTCGCCGGTGAGTACGGCATTGACGTTACGCAGCAGCCAGTCGAGCTTGAAGTCGAATCCAGCTGCGGACCAACTGCCCAATGCCTCATTCATGGTGGGCCGTGCCGCTGACCAGCTCGCGCAGATGGCGGCCAGAGCCAGGTCTCCCTTGGAGAGCTTGGTACCACCCGAATTCACGCGGTTGAAAATATCCACGACGACATCGATGGTCTTGTCCGCACCGGTGACCTCGTCGACATGGACGGTGCGATCCTTGATCTGCGTGATCCGGTTGAGCCGCTCGATGTACGCCCCCTGCAGCACCGCGTCCTGGCCCGCGAGCTGCGTGACGGCTAGCAGTTGGCTGCCCAGGCCACCCTGGAACAGGGCCGAGACATCGACCCAGACCGGATTGCCTTTCATCTTCCCCGGCGCGTAGAACTCGAAGGCCTCGGTCTGGAGATTGAAGTGCAGCCCGGCCAGCGTCGAGGAGTTGCCCTCGAAGAAGCGGGGTGGCCGGCCGCGGGTCACGCCGTACAAAGTGGTTACCCGCTGCTGTCCGTCCAGCAGGAGCTGAATCGTGCCGTCCTTGCCGGACAAGCCGCCTCGTGTGTCGGCCTTTTCGGCTTTGGTGCTCCAAGTGAGGAAGCCGCCGATCGGGTACCCCCGGTACAACGACTGGAAGAAGCCGCGCACTTGATCGCGGGTCCATACATAGCCGCGCTGGAATTCCGGCAGAGCGATGTCGCCTGCGTCGACCTTGTCCAGGATCTGAGAGATCTGCATATCTGTAGCCCGCCTTCTGAACCCAGCGGACTCCCCCCACCAGGAACCGCACGTGATCACTGTAAAATTAGCAGCCAGCGGGGCAGCGTGAGCGCACATCGGGACGGCTGGGGTAGTGGTTGGAGGGATTCGTGTACGCGTAGTCCGTGCCCCAACTGGGCGCCATCCAGGGCGCGCTCTGCTCCTTGATCACGTCGTTCGTCCCTTCGGACGGCTTCGTGCCCGGGGCGGTATGGGCCCCGGCCAGTCCGGCATCGGCGAGCGTCGAAGGGGATTCGGGTGAGCGCACGGGCGCTTATCCACAGGTGCACCGACAGTGGCCGGGCCGACCGTTGGGCAGGGACACAGCGGTGCGGGCCGGGGGAGGCGGTGCCGGTGGCCGTCAGCTCCGTGCGGCGTACACGATGAGGTTGTCGACGGGGTGGCCCTGTGCGTCGAAGGCGCCGTCGCAGGTGATCAGACGCAGCACGCGTTCGTCGGTGGCGCCGTAGACCTTCTTGGTCGGGAAGGCCTTCTTGCTGACGGACTCGGTGCCGGTGACCCGGAAGTGGATCTCCGCTCCCCGGTCGTTGCGGATCGCGATGTCCGCACCCTTGGTGATCTTCTTCAGATCGTGGAAGACGGCCTTGCCGAAACGGGTGTCGTTGTGTCCGATGAGAACCGCGGCGCCACGCTCGCCGGGGGCGACGCCACCGGTGTACCAGCCGGCCGTCATGCCCTGCTCGGCGGGCGGGACCTGGACGGTGCCGTCCTCGTTCAGACCGAGCCGCATCAGCGGGGTGTTGACCCCGATCGAAGCGATGCTGAGCCGGACGGGGGCCGCTGCGGGCTCGGACCCCTTGTGCTTCCCGGTGCCGTCGGGGCCGGTGTCCCTCGCAGCATGGGGAGGAGTACTCGCCGTGCTGCCCGGTGCGTCGGACGCGGCGTCCACGGCCTCCGAGGAGCAACCGGTGAGGACGAGGCAGATGACCACCGGAAGCGCGGCGCGCCAGAACGGGGGAGGCGTGGGGGACATGGGGGCTCCAGATCGGGACGGAGATCGGCAGTGGCGGGGGCCGCGGGGGGGGGGGGGCCCCCGGGGGGGGGGGGGCCGGGGGGGGGGGCGGCCCGCGGGGGCGCCCCCCCCCCACCAGGGGGAGGTGCGGCCGTTGCCGGCGGTCGACCGTTGTGCGCCGATCGACGTGTGGTCAACTGCCTACCGCGTCAACCGCCGTGCTGCGCGGTCGGTTGCCGTGAAGACGCTGCGGCGCGGGCGGTTTCAGCCGTTGCGCTGTGCGGCGGAACGTCGGCGCAGCACCACCGTGCCCGCTCCCGCGACCAGCAGAGCGGCGGCGGCCGAACCGGCGAGGGCGGTGGTGCTGTCGCCCGAGGTACCGGCCGGCCGCTCGCCCGCGGCGACGCCACCGCGCGGGGTGACGGCGGGCGAACCCTTGGCGGCGCCGGCTCGCTCGACGGCCGGAACCGGGGTGGGACGGTCGCCCGCGGCGACGCCGCCACGCGGCACCACCGACGGCTGAGCCGCCCGCGCGGGCGCGGCGGACCGCTCGACGGCCGGGGCCGACGCCGCGGGAGTGCTGTCGGCGAAGGCCGCGGCGGACGGGACGAGTACCGCGCCGGCCGCCACGGCGGCGAGGACTGCGGTACGCAGGGACAGGCGGTGGGACATGGGATGGCTCCATTCCAGGTCGGCCTCAAAGGTGCCCGGTCATCGGTTCGCACCGGGCGCGAGGCATGCCGACAGGCTGGCGTGAAGTTATGAAGAAGCTGTCAGAACGTTGTGGTCATCGCATCAGGCCCGGTCCGGTCCGTGCTCCGCCAAGCCTCCCGCCACCGTCGCCGAGCCGAACTCTCCCGGCCCCGTGCGCACGGGAGACATCGGCAGCCGGAGCGTGAACACCGAGCCCCGGCTCTCGATGCTCACCGCGCTCACCGAGCCGCCATGCGCCTCGACCAGTTTCCGTACGATCGCCAGGCCCAGCCCGCTGCCACCGGTGCGGCGGCTGCGGGACTTCTCGGCACGCCAGAAGCGGTCGAATACATGGGGCAGATCGCCGGCCGAGATGCCGCTGCCCGTGTCGGTGACCTCCACGACCACGTCGCCGGTCACCGCGTCGCTCACCGCGCCGCCCGCCGTCACGACTTCGCCCGCCCCGACGTCATGCGCCGTCACCTCGTCCGTCGCGGACCCGGAGACGTAGGTGTGCAAGGTGACATTTCCACCCGCCGGGGTGTGACGTATCGCGTTGGAGACCAGATTGCCGATGGCCTGACGCAGCCGGACCGCGTCGGCCGTCAGCTCGGCAGCGGGGGCACCGGCCGCCGCCGGCAGGACCGTCAGCGTGACTCCCGCGGTCTCGGCCCGCGCCTGGTGGGCCGCGGCGACCTGGCCCAGCACCTCCTCGGCACTCATCGGCTCGGGGTGCAGTCGCAGCGCACCCGCGTCGGCCGCGGCCAGATCCTGGAGGTCGTCGATGATGTGCTGCAACTGCACGGCCTCCGTGTGCAGCGAGGAGATGAACGCCGGGTCGGGCTCCGCCAGGCCGTCCTGCGCCGCCTCCAGCCAGCCGCGGATATTGCTCAGCGGGGTGCGCAGTTCATGGGCGACATCGCTGACCATGTCCTTGCGCTGCCCTTCGAGGCGGGCGCGGTGGGCGGCCATGTCGTTGAAGGCCGCGGCGAGCCGCCCGATCTCGCTGTCGTCGGTGACCCGCACGGGCGCGGAGTCGTCCCCGTCCCGCATCCGCTGTGCCGCACCGGTGAGGGCGCGCAGCGGCCGTACCAGCCGGGCCCCGGCCAGCATCGTGGCCCCGACGGTGAGCGCCAGGACGAGCGCCGCGGCACCCGCGATCTTCGCGGTGTTCGCCGGGGAGAGATCGAAGCCGGGCACGGTCGTACTGCTCTCGTCGCCGATGAACAGCAGCGCGGGTGAGGCGACATAGGAGCTGAGCTGTTCGCGACGGGCCGTGCCGACACAGGAGGCGGTGGCCCGGTCGTCGTCGCCGGTCCGGACGCTCGGTACGGGGGAGACCACCCGGGACTCCTCACGCGCGGCCGGCACCGGTTCGGGGCGCGCACCCCAGGACAGGTCCAGATTGAGCTGCACGCTCGCGCGGCCCTGACGCTTCAGGCAGGCGTTGGCCAGTTGGTTGAGTTCCCCCAGCGCCTTGCGCTCGGTCGCTGTCGGGCGGGCCAGGTCGTCGCCCGCGCACCGGGTGCCGTCCATCCGGTCGGGATCGTTGCCGACGACCTCGATGCGCGGGCGACCACTCGGTCCCTCGACCGCGTCCGCCGCCACCCCGGACCGGCTCAGACACGCCACACTCTGCTGGGCGGCACGCCGCAACGCCGTACGTTCGGCCGCGGGCAGCCGGAACGGACCCACCGCGCGCGGGTCGACACGGTCGGCCGTCGCACCCGTGCGGCCCACTGTCTGGGACAGCGCCGTGTCCATGGACAGCGGATCGACGATCGCCGACGCCTGGGGCGGCAGCGCGGGCGGGGACGGCTGGCCGGCGGAATCGGCGAGGGGCCGCCGCTGCTCGGTGGTGAGGGCGATCCGCCGGCCGGACCGCCGCGCCAGGTCGCGCACGGTGCTGTCGGCGCCGTCCCAGGTGGGATGGGTCGCCGCGTATCCGAGCAGGGTGTTGTAGATCCGGGCGTCGGCGGTGAGATTCTGCCCCTGCTCCTGCTTGATGGCGCCGGAGGTGGTCTGTACGGCGATCCAGGCGGTCGCGGCCACCGAACATGCCGCCACCAGGGCCGACACCGCGAGCAGACGGCCGAACAGACTCTTGCGCAGCGGTAGCCGCGCCCGCTGCTCATGAGCGGTCCGATGCCCGTCGCGAAGCCGCGCCCGCCGTTCACGGCGAGGGGACACGTCGTCCACCCCGCTACGACGACGCATGCGTGGTGTTCCTTGTAGGGTCCGTCAGCTTGTAGCCCACACCGAAGACGGTGAGGAGCCGGGCGGGCCGACGCGGCGCGGGTTCGATCTTCTTCCGCAGGTTCATGATGTGTACGTCGACGGTACGGAAACTGACGTACCGGTCGAAGCCGTGCAGCTCCTCCAGAAGCCGCTGCCGCGTGAAGACCCGTTCGGGCTCGGCCGCCATGGCGGCGAGAATGCGGAACTCACCGGGGGTGCACTCCACGGACCGGCCCTCGACCGACACCTCGTGCCGTACCGGGTCGACCGTCAGCGCGCCGACCCTCAGTGCCTGGTCCCCGGCAGGTTCGGCGGTCGCCACTCGCCGGGTGCGGCGCAGCAGTGTCCGCACGCGCGCCATCAACTCGCGCGGACTGTACGGCTTCGTCATGTAGTCGTCCGCGCCCAGGTCCAGACCGAGCAGCAGATCGTCCTCGGTGCTGCGGGCCGTCAGCATCAGCACCGGCACCTCCCGCTGCTCGGCGCGCAGCACCCGTACCACGTCCAGGCCGTCGGCCCGCGGCATCATCACATCGAGGACCAGCAGATCGGGCTCCCGGTGCCGGACCTCGGCGAGGACCGCGAGGCCGTCCCCGACGACCGTGACCGTGTGACCCTCGTGTTCGAGGTAGCGACGTACGAGTTCGGCCTGCTTCTCGTCGTCTTCGGCGACTATGACGTTTGCGCACACGTGGACGATCGTAGAGGAGCCCGCGCGCCACTCGTGGCGCCGGACCGACGGGTTCACCGTGGAGTGGACCACCGGCCCATGGGCTGGACCCGCGGGCACCGGACCGGGAAGGCAACACGGGTGAGCGGCAACGGCGGTGCCGAGGACGAGGGGCGCCGTCGTCCGGGGCGGTCCGCTGCGGTCCGCGCGGTGGAGACGCGGAGGGTTCCGGTGGCTCCGATCTTGCCGTGGGCCCCGCCGACTGGTCTTGTGTACCGCGGGCGCCGTGGGGTGTCCGTGACAACGAGGGCCATCGGTGGCGGCAGGCGCGCAGACGCGGTCCAGGCGGGGGAGAAGGTCAGTGCGGCACCGGTCGCGGCGAGGCCGAGCAGCGGCCAGCACCCGTAGTCGGTGCCGACCTGCGGCACCGCGTGCGCATCGATGGCCGCCCGCGGCACGACCATGAGCGCGATCACGGCACCGACCGTGCCCGCGGTGGAGGGCGTTGCCTGCCTCCTTCGGCATCCCCTGGCGTGCTGGGTGAAGGCCGGCGTGCTCAAGCGCATCCTCGACCAGCTCTGCCGCCGACTGCCTCTGCGCAGCAGCCGCTGACCCTGGCCGGTCCGCGTGATCACCGCTCCACTGCGGTTCGGCTGCCGTGTCGGATCGAGATGGTCATCCTCCCCGTGTTCAGGGGATATTGACCTGTCTGACGCTAACGTTGATCCGCATGGTGGCAGCGGCGGTGCCGGGGAGGGCGCACCGCGCGGAACACCGGGAACGAGGAGTGCGCGACATGCTGGATCCCACTTCGGTGGCGGCCATTTCGGCGGTACTCGGCGCGGTTGGTTCGGGGATGGCCAACGAGGCCGGCAAGTGGGCCTGGGAATCGACCGGCGGTGTCGTACGGCGCATCATCGGCCGGGAGGTCCCCGCGCCCGTCGGTCCGGGTGAACAGGACGACGTGGCCCGCATGGTCCACGAGCAGATCCGTACGAACCCGCAACTCGCGGCCTACTGGCGTGCGTTCGCAGCGCGAGTGCCGGGCGGACCGGCTCCGGTCCGAGCCGCGCAGTCGCACCTCCCCGCCTCCATCAGGTTCTTCACGGACCGCAGGGAGGCGATGAGGCGGCTGCGGCGCGAGGCATCGCGGCGGCCGGACGGGCGGCCCCGGCTGGCCCTGGTGCACGGCCCGGACGGCATGGGCTCCAGCGCCCTCGCCGTGCACTTCGGATCCACGCCGACCCGTCTCTTCCCCGACGGCCGGATCTACGCCGACCTCGGCGGTCGGGGTGCCGGGAGCGCACGCGACGCCGGAACCGTGCTTCGGGCACTGCTCCGCCAACTCGGAGTGCGGGACGAGGAGATGCCGCCCGCGACCGACCGCCTCGGTGAGTTCTTCCGCCAGTGCGTGGCGGACCGTCGCCTCCTGGTCGTGCTCGACCACGCGCATTCGGCGGCCCAGGTGAGGCCGTTCCTCACGTCGGCGCCGGGGGTGTTCACCATCGTTGTCGCCCGGACCCCGTTCCCCGGCCTCGACGCCGTAAGGGTCCCGGTCGGGCCGCTCACGGACCGGGACGCGGTGCGTCTGCTCACCGATATCACCGACAAGTCGACCGTTGCCGCGGCTCGTGCCGCGCTGCCGTCGCTGCTCGCACGCTGCGGCGGTTCGCCGTATGCCCTGCGCGCAGCGGCGGACCGGCTGTCCGCCCTGACGCTCGCGCCCCACCGGGCCGAGGCGCAGACCGACCCGGTACGCTGCGTGGCGGAGGACAACTACCGGCTCCTGGAGCCGGAAGCCGCCAGGCTGTACCGGCTGATGGCGCTGCGCGCCTGGCCCGCCTTCGACGCCGCGACGGCCGGGTGGACCACGGGCCAGGACCCGTCGGTCGCCGCAGGCATCCTGGCGGACCTCGCCGACCTGATGCTCCTGGAACGCGGCCGTGACGGAAGCGGCGACGGGCGTTACCACTACCGCCCCGCCGTCCGCGCACACGCCGAGGCGACAGCGATCCGCGAGGACGGAATCGCGGCCTGCTCGGCGGCTCTCACCCGCACCCTGCTCGGCTACGCGGACCTGGCGACATCGGCGGCGCATCAGGCGCTCCCGGAGAGCTGGCGCGTCCCGGCACCCGCCGACGACCGCACCGGGCAGCGCTACGAGGGCCGGGCCGCGGCCCTGGAGGCGCTGCTCGCGGAGTCCGGCAATCTCGTCGAGGCCGTTCGCTGCGCCGAGGAGTCGGGCGACCCGCACATCGCCGTACGTCTGTGCCGATCCCTGTGGCCGCTGCAACTCAAGGCGGGGTACCACGAGATGCTGGTGCCGGCGCTCCGCATCGGAGCCCGCCTGGCCGACACTCATCTTCCGGGAGGCCGTGACGCCGGTGCACTCCACGCCCAACTGGCACACACAATGACCGAGTTGGGACGCTGGGAAGAGGCGGAGACGGAGTCTCGCGCGGCGGCGCTGGCCGAGGAGTCGGCCGGCCACACGCGAGGCCATGCCTCGGCCGTGGAGTTCCTGGGCCTGCTCAGGCTGCGGCAGTGGCGATACCGGGAGGCCTACGAGTGCTTCGACGAAGCGGACGGCATCCTGAACACGATGGGCGCACACGACGACGGGACCGCCGACCTGCCGCGTGCCCAGGCGCTGTTGCAACGCCATCGCGGGCGGGCCCTGCGCGGGCTCGGTGAGCGGGAGGAGGCCCGGGAGAGGCTGGGGACCGCACTGCGCCACTTCCGGGCGAGCGGCGACACGTACAACACGGCCCGGACGCTCACCGATCTGGCCGAGACCTGGCTGGACGGTGAGGACACCGAAGCGGCACTGCCCCTGATCGACGAGGCGATCACGACGCTCGACGGCCAGCGCGCGGATTACCACCTGTCGCACCTGCTGCGGATGCGGGAGCGCT
The DNA here is from genome assembly GCF_040643055.1 of Streptomyces sp. NPDC047515. Classification (NCBI taxonomy): domain Bacteria; kingdom Bacillati; phylum Actinomycetota; class Actinomycetes; order Kitasatosporales; family Streptomycetaceae; genus Streptomyces; species Streptomyces sp. NPDC047515. The sequence continues at coordinate 11,544 of NZ_JBEYTM010000037.1, read as the reverse complement.
GCGTCACCCCGTAAGTCCTCGTCCCTGGCCCGTCCGCCCCCTTCACTTCGCCGATTCCGGAGGGGGCAGAGGGACGACCCGCACGCTGTGCAGGCGTGTGCCCGTCCGCACACGGAGCCCGTCGGCCACCACCCGTGCGAGCCGCTCGTCGGTCGCGACCGTGTCGTGTCCGCCGGTGGCGAGCCACGCGTACAGGGCGGAGGCGCAGGCGGCGGGGTCAACGCCGGACACCCCTTCCGTGCCGGCGGCGGGCACGGCCACCAACCGGAGCGGCTCTTCACCACGCACCCGGACCACGCACTCGGACGGCCCGGTCACGTACGCCGCCAGGGAACAGCCGCGATGGCGGTGGAGCACCTCGGCGGTCCAGATCGACGGAGACCCGAAACGGGGATCGTCGGGCGCCCCGTCCCGGAAGATGACATCGGCCAGATCCAACTGGTCGACGTCACGGGTGTCCTCGTGCACGGCGACATGCGCTTCCGCGCCCTCGTCCGGGCTCACTCCCGGCGGCTCGCTCCAGCGGCTGACCGCGATCCTTCCCGGTCCGAGTACCTGCGACAGAACGTGCAAGGGGGCGGTGACCGTGCCGGGCGCGTAGTCGGGCAGCGGCAGCGGTTCGAGCGAGGCAGGCCGGCCGGGTTCTGGCGCGCCCATCATCGAGTAGAAGAGTCTGCGCAACCGGACCGCGGATTCGCCCGGCACGGAGGTGGTGAAAACGGCAGGCCCCGCCAACGGCCGGTGGCGGCCGATGAGTTCCTCGATCTGTGCCGCCAGTGAGGCAGTGGGATCGAGTCGCGGCGCCCGCCGCATGAACGTGGAGATCGGCGCATCGGGATCGAGGGCGTCGAGCGGCGCGGCTCCCAGGAGCACAGGAGTGCCGAGGGCGGCCGCGTAGTAGGTGACGGAACCGTGGTCCCCGATCACGGCATCGGCCGCCAGCAATGCCTGCCGCCACCCCTTCAGCGGATCGATCAGCGTCAGCCCGCCGCGCCGCGCGCGATCGAGCCACGCGCGGATCTGGCCGGGCCCGTGGCCGTGCCAGACATTGGGGTGCAGTACGGCGGCGAACCGATACTCGTCCACGGGGAACTCGGCAGCCACCCGATCCAGTAGCGCAGCCACGGCATCACTCCCATTGCCGCCCCTGCCTTCTCCACCGTCACCGAGAAGCGAATCGGAGTTCCAGGTCGAATTGAGCAGGACGAGCCGCTGCCCCGGCCGCACGGCCAGCGCGCGGCGGAAGCGCTCGCGGTAGGGCCGGGCGGCGAGTATCCGGTCGAAGCAGGGGTCCCCCGCGAGAACGGCGGTCGGTGCCGCCTCGGGGCACGCGGCGCTCAAGCGTTCGTACTGCTCGGGGTGGGAGAGGACGAGCGCGTCCGCGACAGGAGTGCCCCGCGACAGAAGCCACTCCGGCGCAAGCCCGAAGACGGGCGCAGGCGCCGCCCCCGCCCCCGACCCGGTGTCCGGTGTCCGGTGTCCGGTGTCCGGTGTCCGGTGTCCGGTGTCCGGTGTCCGGTGTCCGGTGTCCGGTGTTGCCAGCCTCTTAGTGTATCCGACGCCGTGCGAGAGAATGGCCAACTTCCCGGAGAGCAGCTCCAGTTGACCGCCAAAGCTCGCGGAGACGACCAGATCCGCCGGAGTCTCGACTGCCTGTTCCCACGGCAGGGCCGGCACCCCGGTCTCGGCCAGCAACTCGGCCGTGCCGGCCGCGAACGCCGAGGAGCCCGTACAGGTCACCAGCAACTGGACACGCAGGTCGTCGTCGAACAGCGGAAGCACATCGAGCAACCGGGTCGCGGCAGTCACGTTGTGCACGACGACGAGGACCCGCAGGCACTTGGCCCGGGTGGCCCACCGCGCCGCGTCATCCCCCACCGGCACGCGCACCCACTCCGCCCGTCCGTACCCCATCCGTCCACTCCCTGCCCGCCCCGGCCCGCTCGCGGGATCACGATAGTCAACCGGTGCGACCACCGGGCACAATGCCCGGCTGCGCCTCGACCGCCGCCATCTGGACGCGGTGGAGCGCCGCTCCATCCACGAGTCCCTGCTCGAACCCGTTCCGCGGCACACCGTCGATGTCACTCGCGGCCAGGACACCGATGCGTAAGTCTCCTTCCGGACAAAGGACTTGATCCTCGCCGAGTGCGACCGCACGGCTGCCGCCGGGCTTACTCTGGACAACCCCCTGGCCGACGGCGAGAGCCAGGGTCTTTCGTTCGGATCGATCCCGGCATGGTCCGAACGAGAAGCCCCAGATCTCCACCCTCACCGCCCCGGGCCACGGCGCCCGCCACCGCCCCGAGAACCCGACCCGCCGAACCTCACAGCTCAGAGCCCAGGCGGCCCGTCAAAGACGATCGGCCGCCATGAAAGGATTGCCGATGGAGCCTCGTGGCTACCGCATGGTCATATCGACCCGGCAGGACTTCGTCACCACCTCCGCCCACGCCGAGCGCCAGCTCTACACCTGGCTCGAGAAGCAGAAGCGCTACGACGCCTCGGCGCTGGACGAGGGCCGCAACGACATCGCCCCCAATGTCACCCTGGACCGGGATTCGTCGTCCGGCCGGCACGGTGCGTACACCCGTTGGCGGATGCGCGAGACACCCTCGCCGCAGATCGGTACGTGGCAGTCCACTCTCGTCGTCCGGGACGACCCACAGGACGACGAGCGCCGCACCTGGATCCAGGTCGATGTCGAGCACCGGCCCACCGTTGCGGACCAGCACCCCACACGTGCGAAGACCCCCGGCATCGCGCGTCTGCTTCTGGACTCGCTCGACGCCCGGGACGGCCTCGCCGAGGTGAAGGCCAAGCCCGCCTTCATCGAACCCGAGGACGTCCCCGAGGTCATCGAGGAACTCTGCGATGCGGAGCGCCGGCTGCCGATCGTCGTCGCCAGCGTTCCCTACGGCGCCGACCCCGACGTCTGGGCCGAATCGACGGTGGAGAAGGCGTACAGTCATCTCTCCGGTCTCGCCGTGCTGTACGTCCTGTCTCCCGAGGCCCAACCCGCCTTCAACCAAGCCTTGGAGTTCCACCCGGTGTTCGGCGGTGGCATCCGCACGTACGTCCCGGGAATCGACCCCGCCTGGAAACCCGACGCACAGCGGCACCCCGTGATGTCCCGGCGGACCATTGAGGCCGATGTATGCCGAGCCGCCTCCACGCTCGCCTCGCTCCCGCAGCGTCTGGCCCTGTACCAGCCGTTGCCGGGTGCCTTGGATTCGCTGCCCATCCAGCGGACGAGGCCGCGCCCGCAGGAGCACGGCACGAACGTCGAGAAGCTCACCGGCGAGAACGCGACCCTGAACGCGATGCTTGCCGAGGCCGAGGAGACGGAGAGTTCGCAGGCGCAGAGGATCAGCGAACTCAAATCGGACCTGGGCAAGGCGGACCGTACCGCGCACGAGCTTCGCGGTGAGAACGAGGAGCTGTACGAACAGTTCCGGTCCGCACAGCGCCAGGTCCGGTTCCTCCAGGACAGGCTTGCGGAAGTCGGTCAGTACGAGGCTGCCTACTCCACCCCCGAGACTCTTGACCTCGACTATCCGGGGACCTTCTCCGACCTGCTCGACCGGCTCGGCGAGCTGCCGTATCTCTCCTTCACCGGCAAGGCGAAGATCACCCGTGATCTGGACAGCCAGTCCGTTGACAGCTGGCTCCGCGTGGCATGGGATGCTCTGCGCGCCCTGAACTGCTACGCCAAAGCGTCTGCGAACGGTTCAGCAGGCGGCGACTTTCTCAGCTGGTGCAAAGGGGAGGAGTCGCGTGACCACCCCTTCCCGGCGGCCAAGGTGGCGATGCGGGAGTCGGACGCCGTCGCCCGCAAGGACAAACTCCGGCGCGAGCGCATGCTTCCCGTGCCGAAGGAGGTACACCCCGACGAGGTGGTCTTCATGCAGGCGCACCTGCGTATCGGCTCCGGCAACACCATCGCGCCCCGGTTGCACTTCTACGACGACGGGCCCCAGACCGGCCTGGTGTACGTCGGGTACCTCGGCCCTCATTTGCGTAACACTCTGACCTGAGGCCCGACTTCGTCCGGCCCGGCCGCGCTCGGACCGGGCCGGGCCTCCACGAGGACCCGGGTCTCGACACCCGGGTCCCGAGACCCGGCACATGGCGAGACGACACACTCCTGCGCCCCGTACCTATGGCTGCTCACCCCATGGGAAGGTCCGTCGCACCGTCCTACCGTGGCGGGCCCGGACCACCAAGCCCACCCCGGACGGGAGAGCCGCGATGCGCAGAGCAACGAGCACCTTGCTCGGCATGCTCCTCACACTGCTGAGCCTCGGAGCAGCCACCACAGCGGCCCACGCCGCCCCACCCGGCTACCTCAGCCTCGAAGCCACCTACACCACCGTCGCCAACGGCTGGGACCGTGTCGACCGCTACCTCGACACCACCAGCGGCTTCCATGCCGAGCAGTACCCCCAGGACGGCCGTGGCGACCAGGACGGTCAGCGACGCACCTTCTTCGGCGGTGTCAAGCAGCCCTACTCCGGCCGTTTCCTCCTCTACTCCGCCCCCGGCTGGAGCAGCGGCAGTCACCAGACCCCCGTCCTCCTCGTCCACGGCGCCAACGACAACGCCGACCGGGCCTGGGCCAACCCCGGCGAGGCCGGTGGCTACGGCTGCGGTACCGTCTCCTGCCCCAGCACCGGACTCATGCAGTACCTCGCCGCCCGCGGCTACCGCGTCTTCGCCGTCAACTTCGCCCACAAGCAGGGCGACAATCTGATGCAGGCCCAACAGGTCGGCGACGCCATCGCCGTCATCAAGGACCGGCTCGGTGTCAGCCAGGTGGACCTCGTCGGCTGGAGCAAGGGGGAGATGTCCACCCGCGCCTACGTCTCCTCACTCCGCCCCACCTGGGGACGTCCCTATGCCGGAGACGTACGCCGCCTCATCACCCTCGGCGGCCCCAACGGCGGCTACGACTACCCCTACGCCCACGGCTGGGCCCACGACTTCAGCATCTGGCCGCAGTGCGGCGGCAGCGTCAACGCCCCCTCGCCCCACCTCTACATGACCTGCTACGGCACCTACACCGCCCACCCAGAGTTCGCCTTCACCCCCACCGACGGCTACGACGTCTATCCGGGACAGCGGCAGATGCTTGCCCGCTGGGACGCCACCTACGGCATCGACATGACCCAACAGGACTGGTACACCACTTACCACGGTGGCCAGGGCTTCTACACCTCCGGCACCGGCATCCAGACCGCCATCGACGCCGGCTCCCTGATCACCCCCCTCCACGAAGCAGGGGTCCCCGGTACCGTCGCCACCTACCTGCTCGCCGGTGGATCCCCCAGCGTCCTCGGCATCTACAACGAGAACCGCGGCCCCAGCGACGGTGTGGTCTTCGTCAACAGTGCTCTCGACCGCACCGGCATCGCCAACGTTGCCGGCACCGCCCTCATCTCCACCGCCAACCACCTCCAACTCGGCTGGCACTCCTCCGCCTGCGCCCAGATCGCCGCCTGGCTCGGCTGACCACGCCACACCGAAGGACGGACCATGACCTCGCCCGCACTCCTCCCCGGCATCCACGCCCGACGCATCGCCACCCCCCGGCTCTCCCTCAACCTCCTCGAACTCCCGGACCGGACCGGCGAACCCGTCCTCTTCGTCCACGGCAACGTCTCCGCCGCCACCTTCTGGCAGCAGACCATGCTCGACCTTCCCCACGCCTACCGCCCCCTCGCCGTCGACCTCCGCGGCTTCGGCGACGCCGATCCCCTCCCCGTCGACGCCGCCCGCGGCCTGCGGGACTACAGCGACGACCTCACCGCCCTTCGTGACGCCCTGGCCCTGGACCGCGTCCACCTCGTCGGCTGGAGCATGGGCGGTGGCATCGCCCTCCAACACCTTCGCGATCACCCCATCGCCGTCCGCAGCCTCACCCTCGTCAACCCGGTTTCCCCCTACGGATTCGGCGGCACCCACGGTCCGGACGGCCGACTCAACCACCCCGACGGCGCCGGTTCCGGCGCGGGTACCGTCAACCCCGAATTCGTCCAGCGCCTCAAAGACGGCGACCGCAGCGAGGACTCACCACTCTCCCCCCGCTCCGTTCTCGCCTCCAGCTACGTCAAGCCGCCGCTCCGCCCCGCCCTTGAGGACGCCTTCGTCGACGCCATGCTCTCCACCCGTACCGGGGACGGCCACTATCCGGGCGACACCCGTCCCAGCGACCACTGGCCCGGCACCGCCCCTGGCTCCCGAGGTGTCCTCAACGCCATGGCCCCCACCCACTTCCGCATCGACGGCCTGCACCGGATCGACCCCAAACCGCCCATCGGCTGGATCCGCGGCACCGACGACCTCATCGTCTCCGACACCTCCCTCTTCGACCTCGCCCACCTCGGTGCCCTGGGCGCCGTCCCCGGCTGGCCCGGCGCCGAGCACTGCCCCGCCCAGCCCATGGTCGCCCAGACCCGCCACGCCCTCGATCACTACGCCGCCACGGGCGGCCCCGTCCGCGAAACCGCCATCCCCGACGCCGGCCACGCCGTCCACATCGACAAACCCAAGGAGTTCACCGCCGCCCTTCTCGACACCCTCACCTCGGGCCGGTGAAGCGGCGGGCGGAGGAGTTGGCCCGATTGACGCCAGAAGCGCCAGTGACCGTACTCGACCACAACTGTCGTGATCCCCAGGTAGGTTGAGGCCACTACTTGATCACTTTGCGCTCGGAGGTCTCCATGAGTGAGCAGCAGTCATCCGTCACGCCGCCCGCCACGCCGGTCTCCGAGCGCATCGACACGACGCGGCCTCACTCCGCCCGTTTCTGGAACTACTTCGTGGGCGGCAAGGACAACTACGAGGTCGACCGCGAGATCGGCGATCAGATCAAGGCGCTCTTCCCCGGGCTCGTCGATGTCGCCGTGGCGGGGCGGCAGTTCCTGCACCGCTCGGTGAGCCATCTGGTGGAGGAGAGGGGCATCCGGCAGTTCCTCGACATCGGCACCGGCCTGCCGACCGCGGACAACACGCACGAGGTCGCCCAGGGCATCGCCCCCGATGCGCGGATTGTCTACGTCGACAACGACCCGCTGGTCCTGGCCCACGCCCGCACCCTGCTCACCAGCACACCCGAAGGGGTTACCGACTACATCGACGCCGACCTGTACGACCCGGACGCCATCCTCGCCGAAGCGGCCAAGACCCTCGACTTCGACCTGCCCGTAGCGCTGATGCTGCTCGGCATACTCGGCCACGCGGGCGACTTCGGACGGGCCTGCGAGGTGGTGGACCGGCTGATGGCGGGCCTGCCGTCGGGCAGTCACCTGGTCGTGTACGACGGCACCCGTACCAGTGCGGGCATGATTGCCGCGGAGAAGGCCTACATCGAGAGCGGTGCGGTGCCGTACTACGTCCGCGAACCGGACGAGATCGTCACCGTCTTCGACGGTCTGCGGATTCTTGAACCCGGCTTCGTCCGACTCAGTGAGTGGCGGCCCGATGCCGACAGCGCGACCGTGTCCGCCGATGTGGACGCCTTCGGTGGGATCGGCGTCAAGAAGTGACGTAGGGACGATGGCGCGGCCCGACGGCATCGATACCCGGTGCAGGAGCACCCATGGGGTGTGACCGACGGACGTGGGGACCGTTCGCAGACGGTCCCCACTCCCGTACTCGTGGTCCTGTGCCCGTGCTATCGGCGCCGCAGATCGAGGGTGAAGCCGTGATCGGTGGAGACGGGCGATGTCTTGATCTCCGTCATTCCGGTTGCCGGGTCCGTGTACCAGCCGGACGTGGCCGATGCCAGGGCGGCCGAGGAAGCCACGCGGTGCAGACGGTCACTGCCCATGGCCACCTGTGTCGGTGCGTCCTCGCCATGAACCGTGAAGCGGTACGAGCGGGCTGACGCCTTGCCCTCATAACTGCCCACGCTCGCACCGACCTTGATGGTGGTGTCGCCCAAGTCGCCGTGAAGGGGTGCCTGCACCCGCACCCGCTGGGTGGCCGAGGCGCCCTCCGTGAACTTCCTCGTCACGCCGTCGTCCTCGTAGAGCGTGTAGTCCGTGGTGCCCTGCGGGTAGATGTCGTAGTCGAGTTGGCCCTTGTCCCGTGATTCCCAGGACAGGGTGCCCTTGGGCCACATCGGCACGATCGCCCCGCCCTTGACGAACAGCGGCAGGGTGTCGAGCGGTGCCTTGTAACCGTTGATCGTGGTCGGGCCCCGGTAGGTCTTGCCCGTCCAGTAGTCGGTCCAGGTGCCCTTCGGCAGGTAGATGCCGTCACGGACGTCCGTGTCGCTGTACACCGGTGCGACCAGGAAGTCCGGTCCGGCCAGGAACTCGTACTTCGCGTTCGGTCCCAGTGCCGCCGGGTCGTCGGGGTACTCCAATGCGAGCGGGCGGACCGCGCCGACACCGGTCTTCGTGGCGTCCTTCGACAGCGTGTACATGTACGGCAGCAGCCGCTCCTTCAGCTGCAGGTACTTGCGGTTGATGGAGGTGTACGGCTCGCCGTCCAGCCACGGCTGCTGGTCGTGCGGCTTCTTGGTGGTGATGTCGCTCGCCCAGCCGTCCATGGTCATGATGGCCGGGAGGAACGCCTTCCACTGCAGGTCACGGGTGTACATCTTGGCGTCGTGCCGGTAGATGCTGCCGACGTCACCCGTGTTGTACGCGATGCCGGACAGGGTCGCACCGGCGTATGTCGGGATCTGCCACCGGATGTAGTCCCAGGACAGGCTCTGGTCACCGCTCCACAGCACACCGCAGCGCTGCGCCCCGGCCCAGGAAACGGGAAGCCAGACGAAGCCGCGGGCGTCGCTGTTGTCCTCGATACCGGCCTTGGCCTGGTCGCAGGCGTCCAGCGCGAAGCCGTAGCCGCCACCGACCCAGGCCACGTCCAGCTTGCGGACGCGTACGCCGGCCCTGGCCTCCTCGGCCTGGTCCGGCAGACCGTTCTGTGTCCAGAGACCGAGCTGGGCGTGGTTCTTGTTGAGACCCGCGCCCGTCTCCGGAAGCTTCTCGTAACCGCAGCCGTAGCCGTCGTTGACGAGCATCCAGCCGAGCGGCATCTGGTTCTGTACATAGCCGTCGGAGACCTTCAGCGCGTCCAGGGTGTGGCGCTCGCCCCGGTTGGCATTGTGGAGGTAGCAGTCGGCGGAGCCGGGTTCCAGCCCGTACACCGGCGGCATGAACGGCTTGCCCACCAGGGAGGTGTACTTGCCGATGACCGTCTTGGTGTCACCGGTGAAGTAGTAGGCGTCCAGCCGTCGTTCCTGCTGCCCGGTCCGTACGGGTGAGCCGAAGTCGTAGATGCCGGGGGTCATCGTGTTGCGGAAGACGCCGTAGCCGGCGGTGGAGAGGTAGAACGGCTGGGAGTTGTTGTAACCGCCCTCGTTCCAGTTGGTGTTGTTGCCGACGTGTCTGATCTGATCGCGGTGCGAGAAGCTGCCGTTCTGCTCACCGCCGCCGAAGAACTGCTCGGTGGCACCGCGCTCCAGACTCTGCCGCATGCCGCCACCGGTCCAACGCAGCGGATCGGCCTCCTGCCAGATGGCCGTGCGGTTGTCGGCCTTGTAGAGGCCGAAGCGCAGCGGACTCTTGTAGACGCGCATCACCACGTTTCCGGAGCGGATGCCGTAATAACTGCCCGCGTCGAAGGACTTGGTGTGCCGCTGGGCCGTGGGACGCTGCCGGATCATGTGGCTGTCCTCGGGGTCGGCGAGGACGCCGTCCGGGGATGCCTGCAGCCTCAGCGTACTGTCGGTGAAGAACTCGGCGCGGGCCTTGAGAGCACCGGCCTCGATCTCGTACCTGCCGTCTGAGCCGCTGAAGCCGGTGAGATCTCCGGCGTCGGTGGCCTCGGGAAGGTACGCCTTCCCGCTGAAGGAATTGTTGTGCACGTCGTAGGGGACGACGACCACGCGATACGTGCCGGACGCCTTCGGGATGACCGCGGACTCGGGGTCGGCCGTGCCCGCGCTGGACGCCACCTGCTTGCCGGCCGAGTCATAGATGTACATGTCGAAGTCGTCCGTGGGTGTCTCCCATTGGATGGAGACGGGGACACCCCCTTCGGGGTTGTCGTCCCACTGCCCCGCGGGCGGGTTCACGGCCAGGTCGAAGCGCGCGCAGACGGCGTTGTCCGGGTCGTCGTCGGGCGTACCGCACTTGGTGGGCGAGTCGACGGTCCCCTTGGCGTAGACCGGGCTCTGCCATGTCACATTCTTCGTGGTGCTGTCGAGGGTGCCGGAAGGCGTGGCCGCGGCCTGCGCGTCCGGGGCGGGCACGGTCAACGCGGTGAGCGCGAGGACGATGACCGAGAGCGTGCCGACCGTCGCCTGGCCGGGGCGGTTCTGAAGGATCCGCAAGGAGTGTTCTCCGTTCGTACCGAACAGCGAAGTAGGTGATGTCTGCGCAGACATGCTTGGAACATTGGAGATTCGCGCATCAGAATTCACCGTACGGCGGGTGCATGTCAACGTTTCAGGTGCGTGCTCGATGGCATCGCTCCCTGTCCCTGCCCGCGTCCGGCCCGCAGGGGTGACAGGTCCTGGCCCGTCGGGGGATCGCCGGGGCAAGCCCAGAAGGGGCCACGGGTGATCTTGAAGCTCTGACGCGCGGCGGTGGGACAGTCGTGCGCGGCCGGCGGTCGGCCAGGTGTCCGGGGGCGGGGCGCGGGCGGGGGCTTTGCGGGCGGTGAGGAAGAGCGGGCCGTGGGGTGCGGCCGACGATGCGGCGGGGCAGGAGCTCGGTGGTGCCTGACTGCCACTGAATCCACTCGACATCGCCGCCCGTGGAGACGACCCGGCCGTGCCAGGCGGCGATGAACAGCAACAACTGGGCCCCCACGGACCCAGCACCCCAGGAGAGATTCGCTAGTGCCGGATCAGGCAACGTTTGCCCTGTTGTGATGTGACGCGCCGCCCGGGATCCTTTTCCGGACGGCAGGCGGCGGTCACCGTGTGCGTGTGGCAGAACGAGTACGCGTACGCGAGATTGATGACGACGAAGGCCGGAGGCTACTGCGGATCATCCGCAGGGGCACCGGGTCGGTGGTGACCTGGCGGCGGGCCCAGATGGTCCTGCTGTCCGCTCAGAGCATGCTGGTGGCGAAGATCGCCGAGGTGACGTTCACCAGCGACGACCGCGTCCGGGATGTGATCCACAACTTCAACGCCGACGGATTCGACTCTCTTTATCCGAAGTACTCCGGCGGCCGGCCGAAGACCTTCACGCTGCCCGAGCGGCGCGAGATCAAGAAGATCGCGAAGTCGAAGCCGGCCGAGCACGACCTGCCGTTCTCGACCTGGAGCCTGACCAAGCTGGCGGACTTCCTGGTCGCCGAGGGGGTGGTCGACGACATCAGCCACGAGGGCCTGCGCATCCTGCTCCGCGAGGAAGGCGTCTCCTTTCAACGCCTGAAGACCTGGAAGACCTCCCGCGACCCCGACTACGCGGCCAAGAAGGCGCGGGTGGAACACCTCTACGCCATCGCCGACGGCGAGGTCATACCCGAGGACGATGAGCCCGAAGTCGTCTTCTGTATCGACGAGTTCGGACC
>NZ_JBEYTM010000036.1:0-80446 GCF_040643055.1 Streptomyces sp. NPDC047515 | reverse complement strand
GTACCGCAGCGACCTCATAGACGGTTGCCTCGCCGAGACCGGCCTGACCATCCGACCCACCTGAACCCAGCGACATCACGAGTTCAACCTCAGTAGCCAAACCGGCGATGGTCAGGACGATCACTCCACCTGCCAGCGTGAGGACCTCACCGACGCATCACACCAGCCCCGCTGAACTGCGGAAACGAGCTTGGCGGAGCCTCACTGGGCACCGGGGCGAGGCGGTGCTCCGAAAACCCAGGACGGTCAGGAGCGCAGAACGCGTCTCCATATCGTCCCGTACCTGGGCCAGCTTCCGCTCAGGAGCATCGCCGCAACGGATCTGCGGGCGTTCATAACCAAGCTGGAGTCGACAGTCTTGTCGGTCGACTACCAGCGCGGCATCCTGTCCGAGCTTTCCTCCATTCTGGAAGCGGCCGTCGACGACAAGCGCCTCGTGCGCAACCCTATGCATGCGCGTGGTCGATGGCTACGGCACTGCGGGTCCGCGATGCCATCAACCTGCGGAACAGGATCGCTGTCGTAGTCGGCCTGGGGTGCGGGCTCCGCCAGGGCGAGGTGTTCGGGCTGAGTCCACAGGACGTCGACTATGTACGCGGCGTGCTTCACGTCCGGCGCCAAGTACAGGCGATTCACGGAAGGCTGTACTTCGCCCTGCCGAAGGGGAAGAAGATCCGCACGGTGGATCTGCCCCCCTCGGTAGCCGAGGAACTCAAGCGTCACATCGAAGCGTTCCCGCCGGCAGAGGTGGAGCTGCCGTGGGGGAAACCGGAGGGGGAGAGGAAGAAGTTCTCCCTGCTGCTCACCACGCGCTTCGGCAACGCCGTCGCGGTGAACACATGGAACACCTACACCTGGAAGCCCGCCTTGGCCAAGGCCGGCGTCATCCCGTCACGTGCCGAGGGGGCGAAAGCCTGGCAGTGGGCGGCAGCCTCGAAGGACGGTTTCCGCGTGCTTCGGCACACCTACGCCTCGATCATGTTGGAAGCCGGAGAGTCTGTCGTGACCCTGGCTCGGTGGCTCGGACACTCCTCGCCGGCGATCACCCTCGGTTACTATGCTCACTTCATGCCGGAAGCTGGCAGCAAGGGGCGCGGCACCATCGACGGTCTGCTTGGGGAGCGGGAAGACCGGCTTGCCAGCCGAAACTCCCCAGATTCTCCCCAGCGCCGTTGACCGGTGATTCCTGCCTCTACGCCCCGGAGAAGTCGTCCGTGGATTGTAAGGCTGAAGAGATGGGTGGCCTGGGAAAGTGTTGGAAGAGGTCGTAGCGACCCGCTATGTCACGCCTTTGCGTGAGGGCGGCTCGCTCCCCGGGATCGTCGAGGCCGACGATCTCGGCACGTACGTCATGAAATTCACCGGTGCCGGACAGGGGCGCAAGACTCTGGTCGCGGAGGTGATCTGCGGACAGCTCGGCCGCCGGCTCGGCCTGCGCGTCCCCGACCTCGTGCAGATCCAGCTCGACCCGGTCATCGGGCTCGCCGAGCCCGACCAGGAGGTGCAGGAACTCCTGAAGGCCAGCGGCGGGCTCAACCTGGGGATGGACTTCCTGCCGGGATCGATCGGCTTCGACTCGCTCGCCTACCAGGTGGACTCCCGCGAAGCCGGACGGGTCGTCTGGTTCGACGCCCTGATCAACAACGTCGACCGTTCCTGGCGCAATCCGAACATGCTGATCTGGCACGGCGACCTGTGGCTCATCGATCACGGCGCCACCATGATCTGGCACCACAACTGGCCCGGAGCCCAGGCCTCCGCCGCCAAGCCGTACAACGCCTCGGACCACGCGCTGGCCCCCTTCGCCCCCGACGTCGCGGCGGCGGCCGCCGAGCTCGCCCCGCTGGTCACGGAGGAACTGCTCACCGAGGTCACGGCCGACGTCCCCGACGAGTGGCTGGTGGACGAGCCCGGCTTCGATTCCACGGACGAGCTGCGTCGCGCCTATGTGGAGGCGTTGCTGCCGCGCGCCGCGACCATCCATGAGCGGATCACGATGGAGGGTCCCACCGAACCCAAGCCCTCCCAGGCCCCCGGCTGGCTCACCGAGCGCCTCACCCCGTGGCCGCATCCCACCAAGAAGAACGACAAGGACGGCCAGCGGTGAGTGAGCGCGATGTCTTCGAGTACGCGCTGCTGCGTGTGGTGCCGCGGGTGCAGCGCGGCGAGTTCTTCAACGCGGGCGTGGTCGTCTACTGCCGTGCGCGAGGCTTCGTCGCAGCCCGCACCCACCTCGACGAGGCCAAGCTGAAGGCCCTGGACCCGAACGCCGACGTGGTCGGTGTGCGGGCCGCCCTGCGTGCGGTGGAGGGGGTCTGCCGTGGCGGCACGGACGCGGGCCAGGCAGCCCGCGACGACGCCGGCCGCCGCTTCCGCTGGCTGATCGCGCCGCGCTCCACCGTCATCCAGCCGAGCCCGGTGCACAGCGGCCTCACGAACGACCCGGAGGCCGAGGTCACGCGGCTGCTCGGCCTGCTGGTCCGCTGATCCTCCGGCCCCGCGGCGCCGCACCCGACCACCGGGGCGGCGGCGCCGTCGGGTGTGACATGCGCCCCTGCGGCCGTGGGCCGTTGACACCGGGTGCCAGGGCTTCTAGCGTCTCGTCTGCTGAAGGTACTAAGCGGTTGCTCAGTTATCGGGAAGGTTCCGCGCACACGAGGATTCCGTGCCGGGGGTGCCCCGACGTCCGCTGAGCGGCGATCCAAGGGCGAGGAGAACCAAGCATGTCCACCACCGAGCAGCGCGTCGCCATCGTGACCGGAGCGGCGCGGGGCATTGGCGCCGCCACCGCGGTACGCCTGGCGGCCGAGGGCCGTGCCGTCGCCGTACTCGACCTCGACGAGGCAGCCTGCAAGGACACCGTCGAGAAGATCACCGCCGCCGGGGGCACCGCCCTCGCCGTCGGCTGCGATGTGTCGGACAGCGCCCAGGTGGAAGCCGCGGTCGCGCGGGTCGCCGCCGAGCTCGGCGCTCCGACGATCCTCGTCAACAACGCGGGCGTGCTCCGCGACAACCTGCTCTTCAAGATGAGCGAGTCCGACTGGGACACCGTCATGAACGTGCACCTCAAGGGCGCGTTCCTGATGGCCAAGGCCGTCCAGAAGCACATGGTGGACGCCGGGTTCGGCCGCATCGTCTCGCTCTCCTCCTCTTCGGCGCTCGGCAACCGCGGCCAGGCCAACTACTCCGCGGTCAAGGCCGGTCTTCAGGGCTTCACGAAGACCCTCGCCAAGGAGCTCGGCAAGTTCGGCATCACCGCCAATGCCGTCGCCCCCGGCTTCATCGTCACCGAGATGACCGCGCAGACCGCGGCCCGCATCGGCATGGGCTTCGAGGAGTTCCAGGCCGCTGCCGCCACGCAGATCCCGGTGCAGCGCGTCGGCCGCCCCGAGGACATCGCCAACGCCATCGCCTTCTTCACGGGCGACGCGGCGGGCTTCGTCTCCGGCCAGGTGATGTACGTCGCCGGCGGACCGCTCAACTGAAGCGAGAGGAGACGGACGTCATGACTGTGCAGGACAGCGGGAAGGTCGCGCTCATCACGGGCGCGAGCCGGGGCATCGGCTACGGCGTCGCCGAGGCGCTCGTGGCCCGCGGCGACCGGGTATGCATCACCGGGCGCGGCGAAGAGGCCCTCAAGGAGGCCGTCGAGCGGCTCGGCTCCGACCGGGTGATCGGCGTGGCGGGCAAGGCGCACGACGAGGCGCACCAGGCGGCGGCCGTCGAGCGCACCATGGAGGCGTTCGGCAGGGTCGACTTCCTGGTCAACAACGCGGGTACGAATCCGGTCTTCGGTCCGATCGCGGACCTCGATCTCAATGTCGCCCGCAAAGTGTTCGAGACCAATGTGATCTCGGCGCTCGGATTCGCCCAGCAGACCTGGAAGGCCTGGCAGAGGGAGAACGGCGGGGCGATCGTCAACATCGCCTCGATCGCCGGGATCTCCGCCTCGCCGTTCGTCGGCGCGTACGGCATGAGCAAGGCCGCCATGGTCAATCTGACCCTCCAGTTGGCGCACGAGTTCGCGCCGGTCGTCCGGGTCAACGCGATCGCGCCCGCGGTGGTGAAGACGAAGTTCGCCCAGGCGCTGTACGAGGGCCGTGAGGCGGAGGCTGCCGCCGCCTATCCGCTCGGCAGGCTGGGCGTTCCCGAGGACATCGGCGGCGCCGCCGCGTTCCTGACGTCGAGCCAGTCCGAATGGATCACCGGACAAACCCTGGTCGTCGACGGCGGGATCTTCCTGAATGCCGGCGTGAGCTGAGCACGGCCTGAGCGGATTTCGCCCCGATTGACTCAAGTGCCCTGTCGGGCCTGCGGATTGACCCGACGGGGCGCTGCGGTATGGTCTGCCGACCCATGGCTGATCGAGGAGCGTTCACGTGTTCTACCGGGCCAGTCTGCAGGCCGCTGCAGTCCTTGCTTCCCTTTCTCTGCTGGCAGGCTGCGGACTTCTCTCCGACGGCGGCTCGAAAGAGGAACAGAAGATAGTCGTCGGTACGACCAGCGAGCCCTCCACCCTCGATCCGGCGGCGGCGTGGGACAACTCCTGGGAGCTGATGCGGAATGTCTTCCAGACCCTGGTGAGTTTTCCCACAGGCAGCACCAGCCCCGAGCCCGATGCCGCGGAATCGTGCACGTTCACCGATACCAGCAGCACGGCCTACCGGTGCAAACTCCGCAAGGGCCTGAAGTTTTCCAATGGCGACACACTCGACGCCGAGGCCGTGAAGTACTCCATCGACCGGATCAGGGACATCAAGGTCAAGGGCGGCCCCGTCGGCATGCTCGGCTCGCTCGACCGGGTCGAGACCAAGGGGGACGATGTCGTCGTCTTCCATCTGACCAAGCCGGATGCCACATTTCCCTTCATTCTCGCCGCCCCGGCGATGTCGCTGGTGGCGCCCGGTGACTATGCGAAGCACAAGATCCGCAGCGACGGAAAGGTCACCGGTTCCGGCCCTTACCTGCTGGATTCGTACAAGCCGGGGGATCGGGCCGATCTGGTGAAGAACCCGAACTACAAGGGCTTCGCCAACCGTAAGAACGACGCCGTGACCATCCGGTACTTCAAGGAATCGGCGCCCGTGGTCGCGGCACTGAAGAAGAACGAGATCGACGCGATCTACCGAGGCCTCACCGCCGAGGAGGTCGTCAATCTCGAAGACAACAAGGACCCGGACAGCAATCTGCAGATCGTGGAGACGGTCGGCGCGGACATCCGATTCCTGGTCTTCAACCCCGAGGACCCGGCCGCCGGGAACGTGGCCGTACGGCGGGCGGTCGCCCAGCTCGTCGACCGTGACGCGCTGGTGGCCAAGGTCTACCAGGGCACCGCCGAGCCGCTGTACTCCATGGTCCCCAAGGGCATCGCCGGTCACACCACCAGTTTCTTCGACGCCTACGGCGAACCGGACAAGAGCAAGGCGAAGCAGATCCTCGCCAAGGCCGGTATCACCAGGCCCGTCGCGATGACGTTCTGGTTCACGACCGACCGATACGGCTCCTCCACGGCACCCGAGTTCGACGAGCTCAAGCGTCAGCTGGAAGCCTCCGGACTGTTCCGGATCACGTTGCGGAGCAAGCCCTGGAAGGAGTTCCAGGAAGGCTTCACCAAGGGCCAGTACCCCGTCTTCGGCCGCGGCTGGTTCCCGGACTTCCCGGACCCGGACAACTTCATCGCCCCCTTCGTGGGCAAGGACAGCATCACCGGGATGCCGTACGTGAAGAACGAGATCACCCAGCAGCTGCTGCCGCAGACCCGCAAGGAGAGCGACCGGGGAGCGGTCAGCAGGCAGTTCGAACGGGCGCAGCAGATCCTGGTCGACGACGTACGGCTGCTGCCGCTGTGGCAGGGCAAGCTGTACGTCGCCTCCGGCGAGGACATCGGCGGCGGGGAGCGCGCGCTCGACCCGCAGACGGTGATGCAGATGTGGGAGCTGTACCGCAAGGCCAGCTGGTAGGCCGGCGAGAGGGCTCGCGGGGTCCGTTGTCAGTGGCCCCCGGTAGGTTCTCGGGTGAAGAACGTATTACTTACCGGAGGTTGTTGACGTGACCGACACCGACCTGCTGCCCGAGTCGTGGCGCGGCGTTCTCGGCGAAGAGCTGCAGAAGCCCTACTTCAAGGAGCTCACCGAGTTCGTCGAGGAGGAGCGGGCCAAGGGGCCGGTCTATCCGCCGCGCGAGCAGGTGTTCGCCGCCCTGGAGGCCACGCCCTACGACAAGGTGAAGGTCCTCGTCCTCGGTCAGGACCCGTACCACGGCGAGGGACAGGGGCACGGCCTGTGCTTCTCGGTACGGCCGGGTGTGAAGACGCCGCCCTCCCTGCGGAACATCTACAAGGAGATGAAGGAGGAGCTCGGCCTGCCCGTCCCGGACAACGGATATCTGATGCCGTGGGCCGAGCAGGGTGTGCTCCTGCTCAACGCCGTGCTGACGGTGCGCGCGGGCGAGGCCAACTCGCACAAGGGCAAGGGCTGGGAGAAGTTCACCGACGCGGTGATCCGCGCGGTCGCCTCACGGCCCGATCCGGCGGTCTTCGTGCTCTGGGGCAATTACGCCCAGAAGAAGCTCCCGCTGATCGACGAGGAACGGCATGTGGTGGTGAAGGGCGCGCACCCGTCACCGCTGTCCGCCAAGAAGTTCTTCGGCTCCCGTCCGTTCACGCAGATCAACGAGGCGGTGGCGGCGCAGGGGCACCAGGCCATCGACTGGCGCATCCCCGATCTGGGCTGACGCCGGGGTTCCGGCCCCGCCGGCGGCGGGCGCCCGGAGGACAGACCCGGGGCGCCCGCCCGAGCCTCAGCGGGATTGCCCCCGGCTGCGGCTAGCGTCGATCGGGAACGGGTGGACAGGAACAGGGAGGCCGCGGTGACGGAGCAGCGGGAGACGCCGAAGGATGCCGTCATGACCAGGATCGGCCAGGCGGTCATGCTGCTGCACGGCGGTGACCGGGAGGAGGCACGCAATCGCTTCGGCGGCCTCTGGTCGGAGATCGGCGAGGACGGTGACGCCCTGCACCGCTGCACCCTCGCGCACTACATGGCCGACACCCAGGACGACCCCGGCGATGAACTTGCTTGGGACCTGCGGGCGTTGACCGCGGCGGACAGCCTGACCGACGAGCGTGCGGCACAACACGCCGACGCGCTCGCGGTGCGGGCGTTCTACCCCTCGCTCCATCTCAATCTCGCGGCGGACTACGTGAAGCTCCAGCGCCCCGAGGCGGCCCGGATCCATCTGGACCGGGCACGCACCGCCTCCGGCGTGCTCGCGGACGACGGGGCGGACGACGGATACGGGGGAGGGGTCCGCGCGGCGATCGCGCGGCTGGAGCTGAGGCTGCGGGAGCTGTGAGGGGTGGCCCGTCCGTGACGGACGGGCCACCCACCCGGCTCTCTCCTGCCGGGCTCAGTGGCCGTAGGTGTTCTCACAGATCCGGGACTGCGGGCTGCCCGCGGGCCAGTGCCCGTACCCCCGTCCCAGCGCGCAGACGTCCGTCCCGGAGACGGGGGCCGGCAGGGCCGGGGCGGGCACGGTCACGGCGGGCGGGGCGTGACGCGGCCGCGCCGCTCCTGGGTGGTTGCGTTGTCGCGGCGGGCGGGGCGCGGCGCGCTGGGTGTCCGCCGATGCGCCGGTGGTCGGGGCGGACGCGGAGACGGACGCCCCCGGGCCCGGCACGGCTTCCAGGCTGTCGTGGGCGGGTGGCGGCACGATCTGCGGCGCCAGGTCCTGGCCGGGCCTGCTGTTCCCGGGCCGGACCGGAACGTCCGCCTGCGGGGCCACGGACACACAGCCGGACAGCGTCGTGACCGCCACGCCGACCAGGAGCTTCACGGTGATTCTGGTTCGTTGCACCTGATCAACTCTGCTGTGCGGACCCGGTTTCGAGTGAGCCCGGAAGCGGTGATTGGCCCGCACGAGTGACGCCGGTCAGCGCAATGTCCAATCGGGACCCAGCATTCCGCGCAGCAGTTCGGTGAAGCCGGTGCGCAGTTCCTCCTCGGTCGGCACCGAGCGGTGGAACGATCCCGCGGCACACGAGAACATCAGCCCCTCGCACCAGGCCACCAGGGACAGGGTGTGCCGCTCGGGCTCGGCCGATCCGGCCGCCGTCATCAGCGCCGTCAGCGGCTCGCGGAACTGCCGTCCCATCGCGTCGAAGAACTCCCGCAGCTCCGGGCGCCGGGTCGCCTCCAGAGCGAGCTCGTACCGGCAGACGAGCAGTTCGGGATGGCGGGTGAGATAGCGGTGCAGAGCCAGGGCGAGACCGTCGATCACTGCTTGCCCCTGTGCCGCTTCGCCGCCGGCCTCGTGTTCCGGGCCCTGTGCCGTACCGCCGTTCGTGCCGTGCCCCGCGCCGGTGTGTGAAGCGTCCGCCGGTCCGCTGCCCGGAACCGGAAGTTCACCGGGCGCGAGCACCCGGGCTTCGCGCTCCGCCAGTCGTCGGACCACCGCCTCCAGGAGGGACTGTCTGGTGCGCGCGTAATTGGACGTCGAGCCCTGGGGGAGTCCGGCGCGCTCGTCCACCGCTCGGTGGGTCAGCCCGCGCATTCCGCGCTCGGCGAGGAGTGCGAGGGCGGCATCGGCGATGAGATCGGCCCGGGAAGTGCCGGTGGTGCGTGTGGCCATGAGGTCAACCTACCTTTCTCACTACACCTGTAGTACGGTGAAGGCGTCACTACAGGTGTAGTTTCGATGGGTCGAGGAGGAGTGATGGACCATCCCCATGCCGTCGTCATAGGCAGCGGAATCGGCGGACTCACCACGGCGGTGGCCCTGCACGGGTGCGGTTGGCGGGTGACCGTTCTGGAGCGCGCCGCCTCTCTGGAACCCGTCGGCGCCGGTATCGCCCTCGCCCCCAATTCCCAGCGCGCCCTGGACGTCATCGGCCTCGGCGACGAGATCAGGTCACTGGCTGCCTGGCAGGGCGAGGGCGGCATGCGCACCCCGAGCGGCCGCTGGCTCTCCCGTACGAACAGCGCTGCTGCGGCCGCGCGGTTCGGTGGCCCGCTCGTCCTGCTGCACCGGGCAGCCTTCGTCGACCGCCTGGTGGCCCGGCTGCCCGACTCCGCCGTCCGTACCGATGCCGCAGCCGAACTGCTGGACCCGGGCGTCGTGGACGGGGCGCGAGCCGTGGTCACAACGGCGTCCGGGGACGTCGAGGCCGACCTCGTGATCGGCGCCGACGGCATCAACTCCGGCATGCGCCGGGCACTCTTCCCGGCCCACCCCGGACCCTCGTACGCCGGATTCACCACCTGGCGCATCGTCGTCCCCGCGCCCGAGCGGCCCTTCGCCCCGCACGAGACCTGGGGGCGTGGCGCCCTCTGGGGCACCCAGCCGCTCAAGGACGGCCGGATCTACGCCTACGGGGCCGCTGTGGCCCCCGCCGGAGCCCGTGCCGCCGACGACGAGAAGGTAGAGCTGATGCGGCGGTTCGGCAGCTGGCACGACCCGATCCCCTCGATCATCGCCGCCGCCGAGCCCGGCCAGGTGCTCCGCAACGACGTGCACCAGCTGATCGACCCCCTGCCGTCCTTCCACCGGGGGCGTGCCGTGCTCGTCGGGGATTCCGCCCATGCCATGGCCCCCAGCCTGGGACAGGGCGGCAACCAGGCCGTCGAGGACGCGATCGTGCTCGCCCACCACGTGATGCCGGACGGGGACCTCGGCGCGGGTCTGGCGGCGTACACCGCCGACCGGCTGCCCCGCACGTCCGCCGTCGTCCGCAAGGCCGCGCAGGCCTCCCGCCTCATGCGCCTGACGAGCGGTCCGGCCGTGGCACTGCGCGACGCGCTGATGTCCATCGTTTCGCGGCTCGGGCCCACGCTGGTCCTGCGGACCTTCGACGGCATCGCGGACTGGCAGCCGCCGCCGCACACGTATGCTGCCGGGACGAAGGAGACGCACAGGTCACCGCAGTAGACATCGGTCCGAGGAGCTCTACGGGGCGCCCTCGTCCGGTAGTACCGCAGCGGCCCGCGCCGGACAGTGAGAGGGAGGCCCCCGTGAAGGTCGGCTGCATCGGACTCGGCGACATCGCGAAGAAGGCGTATCTGCCGGTTCTGACCACTCGGCCCGAGGTGGAACTCCATCTGCAGACCCGTACCCCCGCCACCCTGACGGCGGTCGCCGAGTCCCACCGGATCCCGTCCGGGCAGTGCCACACCGACCTGGAATCGCTGCTCGCCCAGGGGCTGGACGCCGCCTTCGTCCACGCACCCACGGCCGTGCACCCGGAGATCGTGGCCCGGCTGCTGGACGCGGGCGTCGCCACATACGTGGACAAGCCGCTGGCCTACGAACTCGCCGATTCCGAAAGGCTGGTGAGTCTCGCCGAAGAGCGCGGGGTGAGCCTCGCCGTAGGTTTCAACCGCAGGGCCGCGCCCGGCTACGCGCAGTGTGTCGAGCACCCGCGCGAGCTGATCCTCATGCAGAAGAACCGGGTGGGCCTCCCCGAGGACCCACGCACCATGGTGCTCGACGACTTCATCCATGTCGTCGACACCCTGCGCTTCCTGGTTCCGGGGCCGATCGAGCACACGGCTGTACAGGCCAGGATCCGCGACGGGCTGATGCACCATGTCGTGCTGCAGCTGTCCGGTGACGGATTCACCGCCATCGGCATGATGAACCGGCTCAGCGGCTCGACCGAGGAGCGGCTGGAGGTCTCGGGGCAGGACTCCAAGCGAGAGGTCGTCAACCTCGCCGAGGTGATCGACCACAAGGGGCAGCCGAGCGTACGGCGGCGCGGCGACTGGGTACCGGTGGCCCGGCAGCGCGGCATCGAGCAGAGCGTGCTGTCCTTCCTGGAAGCCGTGCGGGCCGGCAAGGTGCTCAGCGCCGGGGACGCCCTGCGCACACACGAGCTGTGCGAGCGCATCCTGCGCGACCTGGACGTGGCCTGAGGGCTGTCCCGTTCGGAACAGCCCGGCGTGATCCGAAATGGGAAACCCCGGGACCGTGCGCGTCCCCGGGCCCACCGGCCCCGGGATGCGTCGCATCCCACCCCGATGCAGTCTGGGGTGATGGACCACCGGCCGTGGAGGTGACCTCGTGAGGCCCCACGACGAGCCAAAGGGCTGGGGAGCGCTCCAGCCGCCGCCCGGCTACTACTCGGCCGTCGGGCGGCCGCCCGACGCCATGCAGCGCGGGCTGATCCTCGACTGGGCGGTCAATCAGCGGATCGCGGGCGGCTGGCGTGTGGAGTCCCGTTCCGAGACCCAGGTCGTCATGGTCCGTGGCCGGCCGCTGAACCATGTGCTGCACGCCATCCTGACGTTCTTCACCTGCTTTCTCTGGGGCGCCGTATGGCTGGTGCTGGCCGTGACGAACAAGGTCGAGCGCGTCTCGCTCACCGTCGACGCCCAGGGCCATATCGTCTCCGTGCACGGCCCGGGATAGTCCGGGGGCCGGTCCCCGGCCCAGCCGGCGCCGAACCCGTCGGCTCGGCGGCCTTGTGGCGTGAGGAATCCACCGGGCCGGAGGCATCCACCGGAACCGCCGCGGTCCTCGCCCCGGCCGGTCCGCCCCGGTCACGCCTCCGCATCCACCGCACCCCTTCGAGCGCGCAGAACACGGCCAGCACCGCCGCCGCCCCTTGCGCGGGCCAGTCGCCCAGCCGCACATAGAGCGTCGTACCGGACGCCAGCGGTACGTCGTACACGACGGCCCCGCTCGTACCCGTACCGAGCGGCTCACCGACACGGGCCCCCTGCGGGCCGTACACCGCACTGATGCCAGTGAGCGTGGCATGCACCATCGGGCGGCCGTTCTCGGCGGCACGCAGCGCCCCGAGCGAGGCATGCTGTGCGGGAGCCCAGCTGTGCTGGAACGTCGACGTCGACGACTGGTCGATCAGCACCTGCGCGCCGTCCAGGGTCAGCCGCCGGCTCATGTCGGGGAACGCGGACTCGAAGCAGATCAGCGGACCGATGCGCAGTCCCTTCCCGCCGAGCGCCGAGGGCAGCCGCATCGTCACCGGGTGGGTGCCCCGCAGCCGGTCCTCGCCCGCGGCCTTGCCCACGGATGTGACCCACCCGAGCACCGACCGGGCCGGGACGTACTCACCGAACGGCACCAGTCGCATCTTGTCGTACCGGTCCCCGGTCAGCCCGTCCGGACCCACCAGCACCGCGGACTTGAAGATCCCGGTCCGCCCCGATCCGCCGGTGTGCCGGGCGTCCATGTTGACCAGCACATCCGCGCCCAGCCGGCGTGAGAGGGCCGCGATCCGGGCAGTGATGTCCGGGTGCCGGGAGAGGTCCACACCGACACTGCTCTCGCCCCACACCACCAGGTCGAGATCGCGTCCC
The DNA here is from genome assembly GCF_040643055.1 of Streptomyces sp. NPDC047515. Classification (NCBI taxonomy): domain Bacteria; kingdom Bacillati; phylum Actinomycetota; class Actinomycetes; order Kitasatosporales; family Streptomycetaceae; genus Streptomyces; species Streptomyces sp. NPDC047515. Next base: position 68,132 of record NZ_JBEYTM010000036.1, on the reverse strand, counting down.
ACCAGAGAGCCGGTCAGCCGCTCACTGACCGCCAGCCGACGCTCGACGCTCCGCGGACCCGTGATCACTTCCGGCTGCACGACGGCGATCCTGGCCACGCCCGACTGCTCGGGCCGCGGCGCCCACTGCGCCATCGTCCCCACGGCCAAAGCGCACACCGCGAGGCCGACGACGGCGACCGTACGGGCGGCGGCGGTCACGAACAGCAGGGCCACCGCGGTGTTCACCGCCACCAGCAGAAGGCTCACCAGCCACACCCCACCGACGGACGCCACCCGGAGTGCCGGAGCCACTTCCCACTGGCTGGCGCCGAGCAGCCCCCAGGGGCCGCCGAGGCCCTGCCAGGAACGGACCAGCTCGATCATCAGCCAGCCGCACGGCACCACGACGACCGCGGCCGCCGCGGTCGCGGCGGACACCGGCCAGCGCAGCACCCGGAAGACCAGCAGCCCCCAAGGCGCCCACAGCAGACCGAGCAGAGCCGCCAGGACCACGAGGAAGACATGGAGGCTGGGCAACAGCCATTGGTGCACGGCGAGCAGGTAGCCCATTCCGCCGAGCCAGCCGTCGAGCGCCGCCCGGCGCCCCGTACCGGCGGAGCGGATCAACAGCAGCCACGGCACCAGTCCGACCGGGGCGAGCCACCACAGGGAGGGGGCGGGGAACGCGAGCGCGGGCAGCGCACCGGCGAGCAGCGCGAGACAGCCGCGCCACCGGCCGGACCGCAGTATCCGCTCCCACTGCTCGCGCCGACCGGCCGGAATCCGCATGCCGCGCCTCCTCGTCCCGCCTGATCAGCAGTCTCCCCCCTGGCTCCCCGTTCCGCAGTTCTTCCCCCGAGCCGGGGAGCCGAAGCCCTGATGGACCGAATCAGCCCGGCGTGAGTGAGTCCGCAGCGCCGCGCCACTGCTCGTGGACGGTGACGGTGAGGATGCGCCAGCCGCTCCCCGTGCGCGACAGGGTGAAGGCGTACCGTCCGCCGGAGACGAAGTTCGGCGAGCCCGTCCGCCTCGCGGTGCCGCCCTCGTCCCCTGCCGCGCCCTCCAGCCGCATCGGGTTGACGTAGTCGGCCCGCACCTCGGCGCGGTCGCCCGGAAAGCCGCCCAGGTCCTGGAGGTCGACCAGGCGGTTGACGATCAGGTGCTGGCGCACGGGGAAGAGCGGCATGGTCTCCGCGAGCCACCGGGCGACCCCGGCCGCGGGCCCCTCGATACCGCCCGCGCTGCGGTAGTCGGCGCGGCCGTCCTCGGCGAACAGGGCGCGGTAGTCCGCCCACGCGCCGTCGTCCACCGCCCGCGCATAGCCGGTGATCACTGCATCGATGGACAGCCGGTCCATCACGGTCGCGAGATCCACGCGCTGCGTCATCGGGTCAGTGTCCGCCCGTCGGCGTGCGAGGCCAAGGGGCGTGCACGCACGGCGGGCCGGGCGGTGCCGTCAACAGGGCACCACCGCCACCGGGCCGAGCGCGTGCGTGAGCGTGGTCTGCGCGACCGGGGAGAGCCCGAGCCCGAGGGACTCCCCGCCCTTGCGCCGCCCGATCACGGTCAGCGCCGCAGTGGCCGAGGCCGTGACCAGGGTGCGTGAGGCGGAGCCACCGACGGGTTCCCTGACGACCTCGACCTGCGGGTACTTCTCCCGCCGGCCTGCGGTGACCTCGGCGAGACTCCGCTCGGCCGCACCTGCCGCCGCGTCCCGGTCGAAGACGGGTCCGCCCGACAGCATCGAGGAGAACATCGTCCAACCGTGCACGATGCGCAGTCGCGCACCAGGCCGGGAGGCGGCCGTCGAGAAGGCGAACTCCAGCACCGCCTCACTGCTCTCGTCGGCGGCGACGCCCGCGACGACGTCGGAGAAGGCATCCTTCGACTCCTCCTCGTGCTCGTCCGACGGTCCGCCGTGGATGACGACGACGGGGCACCTGGCCATCGAGGCGATCGCCAGGCTGTTGGAGCCGAGCAGCAGTGACCGGAAGCCTCCCAGACCGCGCGAGCCGACGACGACCAGCGAGGCCTCGCGGCTGAGCGAGGTCAGCGCCGCCGCGGGGAAGTCCAGCGGCGCGAGCGTCCTCGGGTGCAGATCGGGAGCGATCCCGGCCACCCGTCGCACGGACCGGGTGAGCAACTCCTCCGCCTCGCGCTGCTGCGTTTCCGGGACGGCGCGGCGAGTCGGCGTGCGGGCATGCACGATCACCAGCGGGAGCCTCCGGCGGACGGCTTCGTGGGCGGCCCAGTCGAGCGCCTCACGGCTGTGCGACGAGCCGTCGACGGCTGCGATCACGGGAAGCTCGGTGGCGGTCATGATTTCCCTCCAGGTTCCGGCGGTACATGTCCCACACTGGTACGCGCGCACGTGGTGCGGCAGGGACTTTCGGCCCCATCTGCCGGGGATTCGGACGGATGCCACCACTGGTGTACGGCCGCCGCACGCCACGGAGGGGCCGCATGCCACGTCACGTACGGCCGGTCGGCGTCCGGTGACGCCATCCGGTACTCCGCTCGGCGTACCGCGACCGCCTCCGCCGGTACGGCGTCGGCGGGTGCGCGCGCCGAGGGATGCTTCGGGCCATGGAGAGCCAGTCCGCGGTGACGACGATCGTGCCGACCTGGTGAGCACCGGCCGGCCCTCGGCACCGAGTGGCGGAGGCCGCACCGGTCGATGCGATGTCTTGCGCGACAGAAGCGGCGCGCGTCGGCTCCGGGCTGTTCATGGTGCGGGCCGCCACGGGGTGCTGTGGGCACTGGTGGGGGCGGTCGTCGCCTACTGACGTCTGGTGCGCCCCCCCACGGCCGGGTCGCACCAGCCGCTCCTTGACGTTCCCTCCGGGCAAGCCCCAGCGTGTGCCTGTCGGAAGCGCCGGGACGGACACCCGTCCCGCTGCCAGGAGCGGAAGTGGGAGAGATCCGGATGGAATCGTGCTGCGTCGTCCTCGACATAGGCGGAGTGCTGGAGATGACTCCGGCCACGGGGTGGGAGGGGGCGTGGGAGCGGCGACTCGGCCTCCCGCCCGGGGCCGTGCACGAGCGGCTGGGTGACGTCTGGGAAGCGGGGAGCGTCGGGACGGTCAGCGAGTCAGGGGTCCGCGGACGGGTCGCGGCGGACCTCGGCCTGGACCCGGTGCAGACGGACGCGTTCATGGCCGACCTGTGGGACGAGTACCTCGGCAGCCCCAACGAAGAGCTGATCGCTTACGTACGGACCCTCGCTTCGCGCTGCAGGCTCGGCATCCTGAGCAACAGCTTCGTCGGCGCCCGGGAACGCGAGGAGAAGCGGTACGGCTTCGGTGATCTGGTGGACGACATCGTGTACTCGCACGAGATCGGCATCCTCAAGCCCGCAGCGGGCGCTTTCGAAGTGACGTGCGCCCGGCTCGGCGTGAGGCCTGCGGACTGTCTCTTCATCGACGACGTCATGGTCAACGTCACCGCGGCCCGTGCGGTCGGCATGCGGGGGCTCCTCTTCGAGTCCAACGCGGAGACGATCAGCGCCATCGATAGGCACCTGACGCCGACGCGACCCACCTGAGCTCGCACCCCGGCCGCACCCTCCCAGGCGGTCCCCAGCGGTGCGGTGATCGCGTGGCGGTGCGGTGATCCTTCAGGGACGAAGTGATCCTTCAGCGGCGCGGGCACGAGACACGGGGCCTCTCCGGGCGGATCCGTACGCCCATCCAGCGGGTCGGTGCGCGCGCTCATCCGTGTGCCGTCCGTACCCCGGGCGGCACACGGACGGGGCTCCCGGCTCAGCGCATCGACGCGGCCGGCGGGCGTTCGCGCAGCGCGCCGTAGGCGAGGAAGTACGCCGGCACGCGGTTCAGCCACCGCGAGCGCGTGACGAACTCACTCAACCGCCGGGCGCGCTTCGCGTCGCCGAACGCCGGACGGCCCGAGAGGACCGGCGCGATGACGTTCCGGTGGGCGAAGCACTGCAGGGCCTGCGTCGCGACGGTGGTCGGCAGGCGGCGGCGCTGGATGCGGTGTATGGTCCGCAGGTCGACCGTGCCCCCGCGCAACGGTTCGACGAGATGGCGGGCGGCGGCCACGGCGTCCTCGACGGCCAGGTTGATACCGATGCCGAAGACCGGTGACATCGCGTGTGCCGCGTCGCCGATGCACAGCAGCCCCGGACGGTGCCACCGCCGGAGGCGGTCGAGCCGCACGTCGAGCAGCTTCACATCGTCCCACGATCCCAGTGTGTGCACCCGGTCCGCGAGCCACGGGACGGCGGCCGTGAATTCGTCCATGAACCGGTCGAGGCCGGCGGCGCGGCGCCGGCCGTCGGTTCCCTTGGGGATCAGCGCGGCGCACTGCCAGTAGTCCCCACGGTCGATCATGGCGCTGACGAACCGGTCGCCCACACCTCCCACGAGCCCGTGCGGGTCGTTCTCCTGCCGTGGCAGCCGGAACCACCAGGCGTCCATCGGGCAGGCGGACTCCCGAAGTCCCAGCTCGGGCAACGACCTGGCCAGCGAGTCCCGCCCGTCGCAGGCCACGGTGAGGGTGGCGCGCAGCTCGCCCGTACGACCGTCGGACGTGCGGTACCGGACCCCCGCGATCCGCCCTCGAACTCTCGGCTCCGCTCGGCCAGGAGGAACCTCGTCACGCTCCATCAGGAAGGCGGTCGCCTCAGTGTTCATCCGCAGGGAGAAGGACGGCTCCCGCCCGGCCTCGTCCACGAGGAGGTCGAGCAGATCCCACTGAGGCACCATCGCAATGTAGTTGTACGTGCCCCGCAGCGCGCCGATGTTTCCGACGGTGACCAGCGAACGGTCCGGGCCGAGCGGCAGCTGGACCGTCTGCACACGCCGCTGCGGCAGCCGGCCGAACCGCTCGGCCAGTCCCAGGTCCTCCAGCAGCGCCAAGGTGGACGGGTGCACGGTGTCGCCGCGGAAGTCGCGCAGGAAGTCGCCGTGCTTCTCCAGGACCGTGACGGCCACTCCCGCCCGTGCCAGCAACAGTGCGAGGACCATGCCGGCGGGGCCACCGCCCACCACACAACAGGTGGTCCGCTCCATGGCAACCGCTCCTTCCGGTGACGTCGCCCGGCCGGTGACCGGGCGATCCGTGATTTCGGTCCCGATGAAGAGGTACCCGGCCGAGCGGCGGCGCCACGTCGCGGGCGGACGCCGGACGCCAATGGAGGAACCGCCCCAGCCGCTTCGCGCCGTGGCCGGGGTGGCCGGCACGGTCCGCCGCCGGCGTGATCCGCTCCTCCTCGGCGGGCCGCGCCCGAACGAATCCGATCCGGTCGGAGTTGCCCGCCATCGCGCTCCGCACCCTTCGTCGTCAGAGCCGCCGGCCGGAATCCGCACCGAGCAGGGGAGACCCCATCCGACTTCTTCCTCCGCCTCGTGGTCCACGGCGCCGGGCCCCGCTCGCCGAACCGGCCCGATCCGAGCGAAGGACCCCGGGGCCTGCGTCCGTGGCATCACCGCGCGGAGGATGAATTCGACTTGTCAGGACTAATCGTCCTGACCGCTCGATACTGGGACCATGGCACAGAAAACCTCTCGGCCACACGCCCCGCCGACCCTCTCCGTCAAGGGCCGCGACGTACGGATACGCACCATCGGGCTCGTGGTGCTGGCGGGGCTCGCGATCTGGTTCATCGCCGTGAACACCGAATCGGTCGGCATCCGGTTGTGGGTCACCACCGTCACCCTGCCGCTCTGGGCGGTCCTGACAGTCACCCTGCTGGTCGGGCTGATCATGGGCGCGATCCTGGCCCACCGCCGTGCGAAGCGCTGAGTCCCCGAACGAGCGATCCGTCCGCATGGTCGGCGATACGTCGGGCGAGCCCGGCTACCCGAGACCCATGAGTGTCCGCCCCGGCAGGGCGGGCGGTTGTGGCTCGGCGCGCCGGTTGACGTTTCCACGGTGGGAAGTCGGCCCCTCCTGCAGGAGTGGGGACCAGCCGGTGGGCCGGTCAGTGGGACCCGGAGAACAGTGCGTCGAGTTCCGGGAAGCGCTGGTCTGCGCCTGCGGCCCTGCCTCGCCGACTGAGGCATCTGACCTCTGACGCGCCGACACACATGGCACGCGCGCCGGGGCCTGACCGAAGGACCTCCGAAGTCGGCCACCGAGGCCTGGATCCGGCTCACGCCGCCGGGTTGCGGATTCGGCGTGTGCGAGTCCGGAGATCTCCCGTTGATGGTGACGCTCTGCGCCGACGGTGCCGCACAGCCTTCGTGGTCACCGATGCGGCACTCATTCCTCCGGAGTGCTTTCGCTCGGCTGCTTGTGCCCGCCCTGAATCAGGCGGCTCCGGGTGTGGTGATCGAGTGGTGCGACCGGCCGATTGCTCTCGGGGTGCGCCCCGCACTGAATGGTGTCTAGGCTTGGTTCGGTCGTCCACCAGGCATGCCGGAGCGGTGCAGACGACACCCCGGCCAGTTCGGCCACAGTCCTCGTCCTATGAGGGTCACCATCGACACCTCACGGACCTCCGTCTAGAGGGAAGAGGAATCGGTATGAGCTCACATCGCATCCGCACGAGCGCCGCAGCAATCACCGCTGTGGTGGCCCTCCCGCTCTCGCTCGGCGCGTTCGCCCCGCAAGCGTTCGCCAGTGACACAGCATCCAGTCCTTCGAGCACACCAAGTCCGTTCGGCCCCGGATGCTCCTCGCTGCCGCACAGCGGCAAGGGCAGTGCCACCGGCATGTCCAAGGAACGCGTGGCCACGGCGGCGGCCAACAACCCGAAACTGACCAAGCTGGCACTCGCGTTGAAGGACGCCGGGCTCACCACCAAGCTCAATGACGCGAAGCACATCACGGTCTTCGCTCCCACGAACGCGGCCTTCGACCAGATTCCCAAGTCGCAGCTCGCCAGCCTGCTCAAGGACAAGCCGAAACTGAAGAAGGTCCTGACCTACCAGGTCGTGGACAAGACCATCACCCCCAGCATGCTTCCCAACGGCAGCTTCAAGACGCGGGAGGGCTCCATGCTCAAGACCTCCGGGTCGGGCACGTCGTTCAAGGTCAACGACACCGCCAAGATCGTCTGCGGGGACATCAAGACGGCCAACGCCACCGTCTACCTCGTCGACAAGGTGCTCATGCCCCCGTCCTAGGAGCAGCTCTGCTCCGGGCTTCGGTCGGCCGACAGCAGGTGTACGGTCCCGCCTCCCGCTCCCGGGGAGGCGGGACCGCGAGTCCCGGGCAACCGAGACCGATGCCACACCGAAAGCCCGCGCAGGGCCGGATGTCTCCGCCGCCGCACGCCGTGCGGTTCTGCAGAGCGTGTATGCCACGGGTTTCGTCATGGTCGACGTCGCCGGGGAGGCCGTTCGCGCCTGTGGCCGGGCTGAAGCGGATCTCCGCAACCGTCCACCGGCGCCGGCGCCGGCACCGGAGACGGTCGAGACGAAGAGGTACGGGCTGACGGATGCTCTGGACGATCTCGCCGATGCAGGCGACCGGATCGAGCGTCTCGCGGTGGCCGGGTTCGCTCTCAACGCAGCGGCAGACCTGCTCTGTGACCACCACCGCGCATGGATCGGCGGCGGGAAGTGGCCGGGAAACTCCGGCAGCCTCGGAGTGCGCAGCCATCGCGGCCTGAATCTTTGCCGCCGCCTCACGCCACGGCGCCCCCGTCTCTTCAGCGGCGGAACGTTCCAGCGTGATCAGTTCTTCAGGGGTGTCGATTGCCACGAGCCGGATAGTAAGCGGCGGGTCCGGCAATCAGCCGTAGCCGCACAGGTCACGCCGCCTCGACGACGTCAGCCCGGACCGCCGCCTCCCACTCCACCAGCAGTCGCTGATACTCCGCCTCGCCCTCCGGCGACAACGCCCCGCACGCCCAGAGCGCGCGGATGTCCGCGTTCACTGCGGCGGGCGAGCGCACAGGGGTGGCAGGCGAAGGCGTGATCGACATGGGAACAGGCTACGAGGCAGGACTGACAATCGCCCCGACCGTGTCCAGGGCCAGCGGCCACGGATGCCCCTCCCGTCGACGCTCACCGGGCTGATTCGGCTCGAACCCGCCCTCGCCGTACAGCACTGTCACCCCCATCGACTGCAGAGCATCCACCGACCGGTGGAACTGTGGATGCCGTGCGTAGGCGCTGTTGACGCACGGCATGACCACGGTCGGGATCTCCTTGCCGATCGCCTCCGCGACCACCCCTACGACGAACTTGCTCGTCAGGCCGAGGGACCACTCGTTGACCGTGTTGAAGGTGGCCGGCGCGAGCAGAATCGCGTCCGCCGGCGGCCACACGTCCGGCTCGCCCGGCAGTTTGTACTCGGAGCGCACCGGATGTCCGGTCAGCCGCTCAAGCTCCGGGAGCTACTCACCCAGCCATCGGGCCGCCGTTGGCGTCAGCCCGAGGCACACCTCCCACCCGCGGGCCCGAGCGTCATCGATGACCTCGGCAACCTCGAAGACGGGCGGGGCGGCAGATCCGAACAGGTACAGAGTCGTCATGCAGCCATCCGACCACATGTGCAACCGCCCCCGAACCGGGTGGAATCGGGGGCGATGCGGGATCCAGCACGCGGACGCGCAGGTACCGTTCCGGATGACGAGTCAGGAACGGAGACCGGTATGCCCGGACTGGACGACGACCGCACAGGTGCCCGGATCAAAGAGCACATCTCGCGCCGCACCCCGGACACCCTCGGGTACATGGCCGCCTGGATCGGCCTGTAGCCGCACTCACGCCCTGACCTGCCAACGCTCACGAATCTGTGAGCGTTGAGGTCTTCCCTGCCCGTCACGCTGGTCCCACCTGATCAACGAAGGGCCGGGACCGCTATGACCGTGAGGGACTTACCGCCAGTCAGCGACCTGACGGAACAGCAGCAGCGCGGATGGTCCTGCGTCTGGTGCAAGGAGCCCCTTGCCGTGGGCGCGGACAGAGACCTCGGCGAGAAGCGGGCCCGGCCTGAAGGCGGCGCCGCCTACAGCTGGTTCCCGCGAGCCTGCTCTGACGTCGTCGCCTGCGCCACGCGCGAAGCGGAGCAGGCGCCATGACGGCACTGGCCGATGGTCCGCACTCCCGCTCGAAGGGGTGGGTGCTGAAAGTGCCCCTCTCGGCCCCGCCTAACCCGCGGACTCGCCCGCGTGCGGGCTCAGCACCCCGGCCGCCACCAGGGCGAACAGAGCCAGCCCGAGAGTCAGCGCTCTTTGCTGCCTTGACCTGGGCTTTCATCCATCTATCAAGATCGACTGGGAGGGAAGTGGGAGGCACTGGCAGCCATTCGGGATCCAGCGTCACAACGAACCGCTCCCACCGCACCTGCAACGACTCCATCATGCGGCGCTCCATCGCCGTGGTGACGTTGCTGTACAGCCCCTCAACCCCCGCGACCTCATTCCCCATCCGCGACTCGACCGCCACCCGGGCGTGCCCGCCGCCAACCTCGTCAATCCACTCCTTGTGCCCGTGCCGCACCAGGTGCAGGCGCTTGCCCGCGTATGGCGTCGCAGGAATCCTGGGCAGCGGCCGACGCGATCGCACCATCTGCTTCCGCCCCAGCCTCGTCCTGTCGAAGTTCTCATGTACCGACCTTCCGTCGGCGATGGGCCTCCAGTAATGGTAGGTAAAGTTCGCGTTGGCCAGCAGACCACCACCAATGGACAGAAAGACCCATTCGCTGTCATGGCTGCTCAGAAGCATCTCCAGCGGTTCCGCCAAGAACCGGGGGATCACCAAGTCACGGTGTGACTCGTACTTCGGCGGGAAAAGCTTTAACTGGCCGTGTTCCCGCTGATGTTGCCACTGCACCCGTACCGCGGGTATCGCGTCCTGGCCGGCGTATCGCTCCAGCACCTCCTCTCGCCGGTCAGGGTCCGGATCGGCGGCTGGCCAGGCTGGGTGACAGAACTCGCGACGGAGTGCGTACAACTCGCCCGGCCGCATCCCGGTCATGGCCATCGTCCAGATGAACACGTAGCCGGGGAAGCCCCAGAAGGGCCTTTGCCCTTGATCGTGGACACCCTGATCATTGGATCGTGAAGATCCATAGGACAGGAGTTCCCGTTGGGGACGTCGAAGTACTCGCCTGAGTTCCGGGCCGATGCCGTCGGGCTGTACCGGGCCAGTCCCGGGCGCGCTTACGCCGCGGTGGCCAGGGACCTGGGAGTCAACCACGACACGCTGCGCGTGTGGGTGCGCGAGGCCGAGCAGGCCGCCGTGCCCGGAGCCGTCGAGGCGAGCGCGCTGGAGAAAGAGAACAGGCAGCTCAAGGCCCGGGTGAAGGAGCTCGAACTGGAGCGGGAGATCCTGCACCGGGCAGCGAAGTATTTTGCGGGCGAGACGAACTGGTGAGCCGCTTCACGTTCGTTGCCGACCACCACAGCGCCTACGGCGTGAAGCGGCTGTGCAGGCTCCTGCACGTCTCCCGTTCCGGGTTCTACCGCTGGCTGCGGGCTGCCCCGGCCCGCGCCGAGCGCGAGCACGCCGACCAGGCCCTGTCGGCTCGCATCGCCGAGATCCATGAGGAGTCCGACAGTACCTACGGCAGTCCCAGGATCACCGCCGAGCTGCGCGAGGAGGGCTGGCCGGTGAACCACAAGCGCGTCGCCCGGCTGATGCGACGCTGCGGAATCGTCGGGGTGCACCTGCGGATGAAGGTCCGCACGACCGTCCCCGCTCCCGACGCGGTCCCGGTGCCGGACCTGCTCCAGCGCGACTTCAGCGCGCCGGGACCGAACCAGAAGTACGTGGGAGACATTACGTATCTCCCGGTCGGCGAGGGCCGGTTCCTCTACCTGGCAACGGTGTTGGACCTGCACTCCAAGCGCCTGGTGGGGTGGTCGATCGCCGACCACATGCGAACCGGGCTGATAGCCGACGCCCTCAGGGCCGCCGCCGGCACCCGCGGCGGGGACCTGCGCGGAGCGATCTTCCACAGCGACAACGGAGCCCAGTACGCATCGAAGGAGTTCGCGGATCTGTGCAGCCGGTTCGGCGTGGTCCGATCGCGTGGGGCCGTCGGCACCAGCGCGGACAACGCCGCCGCGGAGTCGTTCAACGCCAGCCTGAAGCGGGAGACCCTCAAAGGCGCCAAGCGCTGGCCCGGTGCCCGCGCCGCACGCCTGGACGTGTTCCGCTGGGTCACCCGCTACAACACCCGGCGCCGGCACTCCGCCCTCGGCCAGCAGAGCCCGATCACCTACGAACAACGATCAACTACGCTGACCCTCGCCGCATGACACCCGGTGTCCACGATCAAGGGCGAAGCCCCCCGAAGGACCCCTCGGCACAGGACTTCCCAGTGACGTCGACCAGGCCGAGCTCCGCGCCTGGATCGAGGGGAAGACCGCGCTCGACCGCGAGTCGCGGGTGTGCTGGTGGGAAGAACGGGCCGGCCGACTCAGAGTCCGGTCCGCACACCACGAAGAGCAACTGCAGGGCGCGTACGCAGAACTGCACGAGCTCGGCGAACTGACGCTCCAAGAAGCAGACGCCTCACCCGTGCAGCGCCTGCAGTGGCGCATCAAGGACGGCGAGCACGCGCTCAACCAGTTCGAGATCGCACTGGCGCTGACAGAGAATCAACTCGACAGCCTCCGAGGAGATGTCTGAAAGCCTGTCCCGGCCAGTCGAAATCACCTATGACTGGGAAGCAATGTTCACCACATGGGACCACTGGCGGGAGCACAAGGTGTCTTGGCGGCCGTGATCTGGGCCGGGCCCAACAACCGGGAGGATCGCCAAGCGGGTGGCCCCACTTGACGACTTGGGCCGCGACTACGGCGAGCGCCACAGCACCCTGCACCCGGAGGTCTGGCAGGCGCTGCGCGCCTCGCCGTTCCCGGCCGCCGCGCTGCCCCTGCCCTTCGGCGGACTCCAGTGGCCTGCCGGGCAGATCATCGACGCGGTTCGCCAGCTCGCGCTCGCCGACCCGTCCGCCTTCCGCGTCGGCATGCTGCCGCGCACCCGCGCCGAATACGCCGCGCTCGCCGCCCGGCTGTGCCACGTGCTCGCCGCCGCCGACGGCTACCTGCCAGCCGCCATCACCGCGGACGTCGTCCGCACCGAGCTGACCAGCACCCGCACCGGCCGCCGCCACCCCGTCCTCAACCTGACGCTCACCCCGGCCCCCACCAGCACGTGGGCCGACTACTTCACCGGCCTCGACCAGGCCGTGCGCACCCTCACCCGCATCGCCCGCCACACCCCGGCTGTCACCGGATGCGCCTGCACATCCCGCCCGCCCCGCCCCTCCCGGGAGGCACAGTGATCCACATCGCGGAGACGCTCACCGTCTCCAGCATCGAGAACTTCCTCACCACCGACGAGGTCGCCACCCTCATCACCGCCGTGGACGACGTCCTCGGCGACACCGGCTTCCGCCGCTTCGACACTGAGCGCACCACCACCCTGCACTCCATCCCCGGCCACACCAGCGAACAGGCCATGGCCGTCTACGAGCCCGCCGGCCGCCTCGAAATCCACCCGCCGCCCGAACTCGCCACCAAGGTCCTTGACCAGGCCGTCGAGCGGGCGATGCCCGCCCTGCGGCGCGCCCTGCCCGCCCTGACCTCCTGCCGCGAATGGATGTACGTCGAGTACGCGCCCGGCCAGCACATCACCCCGCACGTCGACGGCATCGCCCCGCACCCCACCGACCCCGTACGCCAGCTCGCCGGGATCAGCGTCGTCCTCGAACACGCCGAAGAGGGAGGGGAGTTCTTCGTCGATACCACCTCCTACCCCGCCCTGTGGAGCGAGCACAAGGGCGACGACGGCTACGACCGGGCCATGGCGTTCATTCACGACGGCGCGGACCACTCGGCCGACTGGTTCCGCGCCATGCCGCGCACCCGCTGGAGCGTGAGCCCCGCGCCCGGCACCGCGCTGCTGTACGGATCCCAGGTCACCCACGGCACCGAACCGGTCCGCGCCGGGCGCGAACGCAAGTTCATCAGCTGGCTGATCAGCGAAGCCTGACCCGGCCATGGCCCCGCCCATCCGCAGTCCGCCCCTCATGCGGCGTATCGCGACCAGGTCCCTGCAACCCCGGAGGAAGAGATGACGAAGACCCCGACGACCGATCCGTGCGGCGAGTTCCTCGCCGCCGTGGACAAGCTGCACGACGACGGCGGGACCGTGCGCATGACCGCGCACACCTCCAGCGTCTCCGCCGACGCCTGGAGCACCCCGGATCTGCTTATGCGTGCAGGTGCTGAACAATGAGAGAGGCCGCGCGTGGTTGAGGCAGGGCGGTTTGTCCGTTCCGATCTGTGTGTGATCCCTCGGGAGGGTTGAGGGCGGGATCTTGGAGCGCCTGGAGCATCGGCCGGAGTCCATGCGGAACCCGGGCGGTGTGCCGACTTGAGTGTGGCTGCTCCGACCGACCCGCCAGGGTGGCCAGGAGGTGTTGGAGGAGGACCAGGGCCTGGCAGGAGCTTTTGGGTAGGGCCGCTGTTCGGTCAGGAACAGTTGGCGTCGGTCACGAGGGCGACGTGGTGGTGCCGGCCGGTGAACGAGCGGCCTTCGAAGTGGTCGAGTCCGAGGATGGTTTTGAGCTCGCGGTAGTCGTGCTCGATGCGCCACCGCAATTACGCGAGGCGGACCAGATCACGGGCAGGGAGGTCGGAACAGAAGTCCCCGCTGCCACGGACACATGACGCTGTGGTGTCTGAGTGAGGCGGGCGTCGACGTGGTCGAAACAGCCACCACACCGCGGTTCCGCGCCGCAGACCGCACAGTTGCCGAGATTACTGCCCAACAGGCACCGTCACCGGAACTCCTCGTGGCCCCACGCCGCCACCGAACAGGAGATCCGCGCCGCCTTCCAGTGACGGCCACGTCCCGAGCCTGGGCCCACAGCCGAATCGTCAGGCAGTGGCGCAGACGACCTCGACGAAGTGGCCCACCTGTTCCTCCGGCAGGCGGCGTGCGAGGTCCGCTTCGCTGATCATCCCCACGAGGCGATGGTTTTCGATGATCGGCAGTCGCCGGATCTTGTGTTCCTCCATGGTCTGGAGGACCTGTTCCGTGTCGGCGTCGGCGTCGACCGTGATCGGTTTGCCCTGCTCGAGTTGGCCCGCTGTCATAGTCCGCGGGTCTTTGCCCTTGGCGAGACACTTCACCACGATGTCACGGTCTGTGATGATCCCGTGGAGCCGGTCGTCCGGCCCGCAGATCGGGAGCGCTCCGACGTCCAGCTCTTTCATCCGGCGCGCCGCGTCCTCAAGCGTCTCGGTCTCCTGGACGCAGGTGGCACCGGCGTGCATGATCTCCCGTGCAGTGGTCATGGCCATCTCCTTCGAACCTCGCGATATGCGTGGGGCGGCCGATCGAGCCGGACCCGCCCCGACTGGTACTCCTACGGCCAGTGTGGATTCTCCGTATCCCGTACGCATGCTGGCAATGAGGAGGTGACCAACTGTTGTGCCCTCGCTGTGCGAAGGCCGGTGGTCACGGCTGTCTTTGTACGGCCCGATTGGATGCGGCTGGCCAGGGCCGCCCCCTTCGGCACCGACCACCACGACCGATGAAGGGATCGAGCAGCTACCGGTGGACCCAGCGGGCCAGAGCGGCCCAAGGGGCGAGGCTGATGTGCACTGGCGCCCTTCTCGGCAGCCGTGGAGAGTGGAACAGTCGCAGGAGGTGAGCCACGGTGATGTACTGGAACGGTGGCTGGACTTGGATGACTCTGATGCCCCTGCTGTGGATCGCGTTGACGGCCCTGGTGGTGTGGGCGGTCGTGCGCCTGACGCAGCACTCGGCCGGTCGCCACGACGCCACGGATCCCCGATAAGGCGCTGTGCGGTGCAGCACCGCACATGCCAACAAACGCCAACGACTCTCTGCTGCAGTGACCCGAGGCTTTGACTGATGTGGTCCTACTGCGAGTACAGAAGGCAGCTCCGGCCTCGTGGCCGGCCAATGGGTCGGGCGCGCTCTTCGTCGAGGACGGCGCGGGCGGGGTGCAGGCTCAGCTCCTTCAGCGCGGTGAGTGTGAGCCGGTCCTCCAGGGTCGGCTCACCCGGGACCGGGGCCGGGGCGATGTTGGTGAATTGCGACGGCGGTGAGGCCCTCACCGCTGGTGGCCCCGGGGGCCGGGTTGCACGGGCGGGCGGTCGCGTTGAGGACCTGGCGGGTGTCGAAGTACATCGTGATGAGCGTGCACCCGTGTACTTCAGCCGGTCCGCCTCCGGGTGCGCGAGGTGCCCGACAATTGCGGCGCGGTCCTACGCGGCGTGGGCGCGCATCAGGTCGAAGGGATCATGCCTATCTGCTGGCGGACCAGGATGACAATGGGAACGGGGCCCGCCGTGGCGGACCGCGAGATGGGCAGCCACTCGGGTGCTCGGCCACCTCCACCGAGCGGAGCACTGGCGCAAAGGCGGGACGCAGATGTCAGATACACCGCAGCGACGGCACCAGGTTCACGCACTGCTCACCGACGGCAGCACCGTTGAGATACGGCCCGCCGGCCCGCAGGACCTGGACGGGGTGCAGCGAATGCACCAGGAGATGTCGCAGGAGGACCTGCGGCTGCGGTTCTTCACAGCGAACCCCCGCTACGCGCGCGAGGCGGCGGCGCGTATCTGCACCCCGGACCGCAGTGGCTACTGCTCCATTGTCGTCGTGGACAATGGGCGAGTGGTCGGCGTGGCCGAGTACACGGTCCTTCCGGCGGACCCGGACGCGCCCCGCTCGGCCGATATCGCCCTTGCCGTTGCCAGCGGCCGACATGGCCGGGGAATCGGCACCTTGTTGCTGGAGCACCTGGTGCACGCCGCCCGGGAGGCGGGCATTGGGACCTTCATTGCCGACGCGCTCGTGGAGAACCACACGGTCCTGAAGGTCTTCGCCGATCTGGGCCTGCGGACCTCCCGGCACTTCGAGGGCACCGAGGTGCGCTGCACCGTGCATCTGGAGCAGGACGAGCACTACCTTTCGGCCGTCGACGAGCGCGGCCGGATCGCCGATGTGGCGAGCCTGGTTCCGCTGCTGCGCCCGGGCTCGGTGGTCGTTGCCGGAGCTGGAAGGCGGCCGGGATCGGTCGGACGCGCCGTGCTCAGGAACCTACGTTCTGGCGGCTTCGGCGGCTGCTTGCACGCGGTCAACCCGCACGCTCACAACATTGAGCAAACGCCGACATACCCGTCGGTTGAATCTCTGCCGTCCCCACCGGACCTCGCCGTGGTGGTCGTCCCTGCGCGGGCCGTTCCGGAGACGGCCGAGCAGTGCGGCAAGATCGGCGTACACGCGCTGGTCGTCCTGACGGCCGGACTCGACGCTGATCAGGCCACAGCTCTGCTCGCCATCTGCAGGCACTACGGAATGCGGCTGGTCGGCCCCAACTGCCTGGGGATCGCCCACACGGACGACACTGTCCGCCTCAACGCCACGTTCGCCGCCCACCGCCCTGTGCCGGGCCGCGCGGGCATCGCCGTACAGTCGGGCGGTGTCGGCATCGCGCTTCTCGAGCACTTCTCCCGGCTTGGCATCGGTATCTCCAGCTTCGTCTCCCTCGGCGACAAGTACGATGTCAGCGGCAACGACATGCTCCAGTGGTGGGAGTCCGACCCCGGCACCGACCTCGCCGTGCTGCACCTGGAGTCCTTCGGTAACCCGCGGGTCTTCTCCCGCACCGCACGGCGCGTCGCCCGCAGCATGCCAGTGCTCACCGTGGACGCGGGCCGCTCGGACGCCGGACGCCGCGCCGCTGCCTCGCACACGGCGGCCGCGGCCACCCCCACCATGACCCGCCAGGCGCTCTTCACGCAGGCTGGGATCATCGCCACCCACGGTATCGGCGAACTCGTCGACACCGCAGCCTTGCTGCACGCCCAGAAGTTGCTCACCGGCACTGGGGTCGCGGTGGTCAGCAACGCCGGAGGAGCCGGCGTCCTCGCTGCCGACGCCTGTGTCGACGCGGGGCTGACCGTCCCCGCCTTCGACGCAGCTCTGGCCGACGAGCTGCTGGCCGTTCTACCGCCCGGGGCGGCCTCGGCCAACCCTGTGGACACCACGGCCGCGGTGACCGCCGACCGGCTTCGGACCTGCGTGGACCGTCTCGCCGCCCACGGAGCCGTCGATGCGGTTCTTGTGGTGTTGGTGCCCACCGCTCTGGCCACAGGGACCGGCGAAGACCCGCTGCTGGCTCTCACCGGTGTACCGGGCCGGCGCCCACGGCCCGTCGCAGCTGTCCTCCTCGACCAGGACACACCGGTACGGCTCCTCAGGACGGCCGATGACGTTACCATCCCCTCCTACGCCGAGCCGCAGTCGGCCGCGCGCGCCCTCGCCCACGCCGCACGCTACGGCTGCTGGCGCGCCGAACCCTCTGGCAGCATTCCGCCTCTGTCGGGAATCGACCGGCCCTGGGCCACTGCGAGGGTCGAGGCGTATCTCGCCGAACATCCCGACGGGGGATGGCTCCACCCGCGCGACTGCGCCGCCCTTCTCGACCGGTACCACATCCCGCAGGTGCCTTGGGGCTGGGCCGAGACCGAGGACTCCGCCGCACATATCGCGGGGCACCTGGCCGGCCCGGATGGAAGGGTGGCACTCAAGGCTTATTGGCCCGGGCTCGTACACAAGAGCGACCGGGGCGCACTGCGCCTGGACCTGGAAGGTCAGGACCAGGTCCGCATGGCCTACCTGGACCTGCGGGCGCGCTTCGGTGACCAGATGACCGGAGCACTCGTTCAGCCCATGGCGCGCCGCGGGACGGAGCTGTTCGCCGGCGTCGTGCAGGACGAAGTGTTCGGCCCCCTGGTGCTGTTCGGCCTCGGCGGTACCTCCACCGAGCTCCTGGCCGACCACGCCGCCCGGCTCGCCCCGCTCACCGACCGCGACGTCCACGCACTCATCACGTCCCCGCGCTGCGCCCCGCTGCTCTTCGGCTACCGAGGCGGCGGCGCGGTCGACGTGGAAGCGCTCGAACAGCTGCTGCTGCGACTGTCCCGCATGGCCTGCGACCTGCCGCAGCTGGCCGAGGCCGACCTCAATCCGGTGGTGGCCCGGCCTGATGGTGTGATGGCACTCGACGTCCGTATCCGCCTGCTGCCGCGCCACGCCCACGATCCCTACCTGCGTCAACTACGCGGATCGGCCCAATGACCGTACGTCCAGGAGGGCCGCCCGTGCCCGGCTGTGCTCGGCCTTCTGACGGCCGCACCGAGCGGCTCGACGCGGCAAGGCCGATGATGAACGGTGAGCGCGGCCGGGCTCGTCCTTTGCGACACCGACGAAGGTGGCCTGGGCGGTGAAGGTGGAGGCGGCGAGCCGACGACGGCGGTTCGTCGCTTGCCGACGTAGCGGGCGCGGACGGCCGCGTCCTTGAGGTCGGGGGCGCGGTAGGTGATGTGGTCGGCCGGCGCCTTCTTGCGGAGGGTGGGCAGGCTGCTGGCGTCCGCCGGGCCGGGGGTGGTCCAGGGCGCCGGAGGCGTCGATGACCGCACGGGCGAAGGCACTCTCTTCGCCGTCGTCGGCAGTGGTGAAGTGGACAACGAAGGGCTGGGCCTCGCCGCCGCCCCGGTCCGGGCGGGGCGGCAGGATCAGGGCATGTCTGATGGTCATCCATGACTCATCGGACAGCTCCTAGCCGTGTACGAGCCGTAGGTCGGGGCGTTGCGCGGTGGTGGTCGGCTGACCGCCACCGCCGCCGTTCAGTTTGACGGGGACGAGGCCGAAGACGTAGTCGTTCAGGTCGTCTGCGTGAATGCCCATGTGCTGTGCGGCTTCGGCGGGGGCCATGCCTTTGGCGCGCAGGGCGTCGAAGACCTTGGCGAGGAGCTGGCTGCTCTCGCGTGCCAGGAGGGAGCCTGGTTCGCCGTTGCGGTAGCCCATCTGGGCCAGTTTCTTGACGGTCTGGTTGTGCCGCCATTCTGAGAGCAGGCCGAGGTCGCGGAGCCGGTAGGCCAAGGCCATCGCGGATACGCCCCAGCGGCGCTTGGCGCTCAGTATCCGCTCGACGGAGGCATCGTTGAGCTGTTGGGCGATGATGCCGGCCCGGGGCATGAGGAAGGCGGAGGCGAAGGCGTTGGCTTCCGGTTCGCCTTCGCGGCCGCCGGGAATGCGGTGTTCGGAGTGCAGGACGAGGTGGCCGAGTTCGTGGGCGGCGTCGAACCGGCCGCGTTCACCGGTCTTGCGGGTGTTGAGGAAGACGTAAGGGGTACCGGAGTGAGTGGTGGAGTAGGCGTCCGCGTCCAGGCAGTCCGGGGCCAAGGAGAACACGCGCACCCCGTTGGCCTCCAGCAGATGGACCAGGTTCGGCACGGGAGCCTCGCCCAGGCCCCAGGCGGCCCGCACCTGTTCCGCAGCCTGCTCCGGGGTCAGGTGCGGGTAGGTGGGCACGTTCGGCCTGGGAAGCCGGAAGCGGTCCTCCAGCCAGGCGTTCAGGGTGGAGGCGATGGCCCCGGAGCTGAGCGTGGCGTCGCGCTCCAGGGCGCTCATCTTCGTCGGTGCCCTGAAGCTGACGGCGTCCAGTTGCATCTCCGGGGCGGGTGGGGCTTCGAAGAACGCCACGGGGAAGCGCAGGGTCTCGGCGAGCAGGACAAGGGAGTCCGCGGACGGCGTCTTACGGTGCTTCTCGAAGCCGTTGATGCTCTGCGGGGACAGGTCCGCAGCCGCCGCCAGGGCGGCCTGGGTCATGCGCCGGCGCTTGCGCGCGAGGACCAGACGCTCTGGCGTGAACACGTGCCTCAACTCCCATGTCTTGCTCTGACCAGCTAATTCTCCCCCAGGAACTCCACGATGACCTCCGGGCCCTGGTCGTCGCCGGGCTCGTCCAGGGAGATGTCGAAGCCGGGGTCCTCCATCAGCGGGAGGCTGACCGGGATGCGGGTGAGCCACTCGTCGACGAACTTGCCGTTCATCTTCACCGGCAACGACAGCTCTGCCCGGATGTCGCCGTCCTCTTCCCTTTTGTACAGCAGGCACCACGTCGGGAGCTGGTCCAGTTCCACCCCGTACAGCACCTCGTCGCGGGAGAGGAATGCCAGCTGGCCGTTCCTCTCCACCATCCGGGCCATAGCGGACCCCTTGGGGTTCTTCGACCGGACCGGCTTGTCCGGGTCGCCCACCGCGCCCGCCGCGCTGATCGCGGTGATGGCGTGCGTGCGATCGGGGTGGATCACCCGCATGATGCTGTCCCTCGATGTCCAGGCCCAACCGTCCGGGACCAGGATTTCAGCAAGGTAGCGGTTGGTGCGGCTCCAGAAGGTGAACCCGTGCATCGCTGGGGCGTCGAAGTCCGTGCAGCCGCGCACGTCCTCCAACGCCATCCCCAGCACAAGAGTGAACAGGTCGATGGATACATCGAGTTGGTCAAGTCGCTGGCTGTGGTGCTGGGGGTCGAGCTGGGCCAAGGTCCAGTCCTCCAGGCGTGGTTGGTTTCAGAAACTGTACCTCAAGCGAGGTGCCGTTTCTGAAACCAACGACATGTTCGCACACCAGTTTGAAAATGTCACGTAGGCCGGCCTGTTCCGGTTGCCCTGGCTCATTGGTCCGTCAGGAGCTCGTCGTGAGCCGTGCGTTCAGTTGGGATTGCGTCCTGGACGGCGGGGGCTTTTCCGGGGTGTGCCGCTCCCTGTGGATGCGGCGGCTGGTGGCGTTCTGGGCTAGAGCGAAGCCGAGGGCGAAGACTCTCTGGCGTTCGAGGCCGTAGGAGATCATGCGGTTGTTCCACATGCTCTGGTCGAACTGGTTGTGCAGGGACTCCGAGTCGCTGCGCAGCGGGTAGGTCAGCTGGTGGCTGAGAGTTGCCTCGGGAATCTGCTGGAGGTGTTCGGCGCGGTGGAAGTCGCGCTCGGTGTCGCTCTTGAGGCGGCGGCCGGTGGCCGGATCGGTGCCGGTGCGGTCGTCGGGGGTGGTCGTGATGCCGAGCTGGACGCGGTGGGGGTGGGCGCCGTGGCGGCAGGGGATGTCAAGCAGGTGGTACCAGCGTGACTTGGTGCGACCCTGTCGGTGTTCGAGACGGGTGACCGGGACGGGGAGCAAGGCGCTGGTGCCGTCGTCGAGGAGAATGCGTTCCGCGATGCGGCCCTGGTCGCACCACAGGTCGTGGCGGCAGCGCCCGAAGCGCAGGAGTTCGTAGGCCCGGGGTTTGACCGAGCCGTGCTGCCGGTTGACGACCAGCAGGCCGAGGCGGGCGAGGGCGTCGCGGTGGACGCCGCGGAAGGCTCCGTCGTAGGCGACGCCCATGCAGCCGGGCAGGACGCTGCTGAGCTGACTGAAGGCGCGTACGGCGACGGCGGCCTCGTCCTCGTACTCGCCGCCGGCGACATGCCGGACGGTGAGGATGACGCGCTGCCAGTAGCCGTCGTTCCGGGCCGAGGCGAAGAACCACTTCGTGCCCCTGGCGAGGCGCTTTTCCGTCTCGCCGTTCTCGTAGTACAGGCGGGCGGCGGAGTCGACACGGTGCGTGCGCTCCTGGCCGGTGACGGCGTCGACGGTCAGGGCCTGTTCTGCTTTGGAGGGTGCTTTGGGGACAGTGGCGTCGCCGACGAGGAGCTGGCGGCGCTCGGGCCGCGCCCAGGTCCGGGCGGCGTCTTGTGGGAAGAGTCCCTGGTCCAGGGCCTGTTGGACGGCGCCCTGCTCGAAGAGGCCCTAGAGGGCGTCGATGCTGGGGGCCAGGAGATTCAGCTCGGCGTACCGGTACTGGTAGCGGCTGGGCGGGTGGACCGGCAGGAGTGCGGCCGCTCTACGGCCGGCGTGACGGCGTACGGAGGCGCGCACCGCGCTCCACTGCTTGTCGTCCAGGGTGCCCACAGCGGAGCGCTTGGAGCCGGTGACGACCATCGGCTGCTCGCCGGCGATGCCGAGCTGGTGGGCGATGGCGGCGGCGGTCAGCGCGTGGTCGCCGGAGACCACGGTGATCCGAATGCCGGCGGTGTGGCAGTCGGCGACAGCCGCGGCCACTTCCGGGCGTGGTGGGTCGAGCATCGCTACCAGGCCGAGCAGGGTCAGCGACAATTCGGCTGACTCGCGGCGTTCGGGCAGCGGCTGTTCGGCTTGCAGGCGCCGGTCGGCGACTGCAAGCACCCGAAGTCCTTGCCGTGCATAGGTATCTACACGCTGCTCGACGACGCGGCGCTCCTCGGGGGTCAACGGGTGGAGGCAGCCGTCGGGCTCTGCGATCTTGGTGCAGCGCGGGATCACGGCCTCGGGGGCTCCTTTGGCATCCACCCACACACTGCCGTCGCGCTCGTCTAGTGTCGACATCAGCTTGAGCACCGGGTCGAAGTGGAACTGGCGACGGCGGTCTTGGTCCCGATCCGTCGTGGTGAGGCGGTGGCCGAGCCGGGCTGCCGCCTCCAGCAGCGCCACCTCGGTGGGGTCTCCCACTGTGCCGCCCGCGGAATCGGGCTGGGCGTTGGTACAGGCCGCCATCGCCACCGCGAGATCGCGCATCGCGACATCGCCTGGTCGGCCGGGTGATGTGCCGTCCAGATGCTGTTCCCCCGAAGCCGTCCAGACGATGCTGACCCGCATGTGGTTCTCGGTCAGGGTGCCGGTCTTGTCGGTGCAGATCACGTCGGTGGAGCCCAAGGTCTCCACCGCGCTCAGGCGCTTGACCACCGCGCCGCGCCGCACCAGGGCGCGTACGCCCAGGGCCAGGGTGATGACCGACAACAGCCCTTCGGGGACGTTACCCACGAGCAGACCGACCGCGAACACCACGGCATTCCTGATCGAGGGCCCGGAGCCCGGCGCCGAACGTCGCGACCGGGAGGAAGGCCAGGCCGGTGAGCACGGCTATCAGCGCGATCAGCCAGGCCACCCGGCGGACCTGGGACTCCAACAGGCTTTCCTCACGCTCGACCCGTTCGGACAGGGCAGCGATCCGGCCCAACTCGGTGTGCATGCCGGTGGCGAATACAACAGCCCGCGCTTCACCCTCGGTGCAAGTCGTTCCGCTGAACACCAGGTCGCGGGCGTGCAGCAGCGGAACACGAGTGTCGAGCAGGTCCGCGGACCGGAAGGCAGGCATCGATTCCCCGGTGAGAGCGGGCAGGTCGACCTCGATGCCTCCATCCATCAGCCGAGCCGTCCGCGGAGATGCGATCCCCCTCTTCGATCACCAGGACATCCCCAGGCACCAAAGCACTGGCGTCGACCACCTGCACCTGGCCCTCGCGCACCACCTTGGCATTCACCGGAAGAAAAGCCGCCAGCGCCTCCACCGCCCGCTCGGCCTGCATCTCCTGCGCGAACGCAAACCCCGCGTTGACGATGATCACCACCACGATCGCCACGGCCACCGCGGCGATCCCCGCCACCCACGCCAGCCAGCCGCCGCCCACAGCAGCAGCGCCAACGGATGCGCGACCTGTCGCGCCAGCTCTCCCGGCCACCGCCGCCCACCCCTCCGGCGCAGCTCGTTCGGACCGTAATGAACCAGCCGCCGCGCCGCCTCCCGCGCGGAAAGCCCCTGCCGCGAGCTGCGCAGATCCCGCCGCAGCCAGTCCACCCGCTCCGTGGGATCCAGCGCCGGGCGGACCTGCTGCACCTCGGGCACCGTCATCAGCCTCACCCAACATCCCTGTGCCGGATACTGCCCGGCTTCACGGAACGGTCCTGGGCCTGGGGTGGCTTCCCCTCCATCCGATTGTGCGTCACCGCCCCGGGACTCGCTCCCCGGCCCTCATCGGCGTGTGCTACCCGCTTGGCCAAGGCCCGAGTCATAGATCCTGTGGCCCAGGGCTCCACAGCCGCGATGTTCACCACGGCACCGCAAGGGCACGTGGGTACGGGGGTACTCGGTGCAGACACGTTGGATGCACTCGGCTCAGGCGGTGAGTGGATGGTGCGTCGGGGGTCGGACGGCCGGACCACCACTGATACTCAAACTGCGGCAGAGGCGCCATGGACATCCCCGGTTCGGCGCTGTGCCGGGGCCCGGATCGGGCTTTCCTGGGCGACGATGGACGGAGCGAGGATGCGGCCGCACGATTGAAGGGTGGGCCTTGTCTGCGGACTCGCACCACCTCACACGAAGATCCCAGGACGTCGGGGTCGGAGCCCTGTCCTGGGCGGGTTCGAGCAGGGGAGAGACGCTGTGCGGGCGACCTTTGCGCTGGGGCGGATCGCGGGGGTTCGGATCGGGGTCCACTGGAGCGTGCTGTTCATCTTCGGCATCATCGCGTTCGGCCTCGCGCAAAGTCGTCTCCCGCATGTGTATCCGGGCCATGCGCTGGTGGTGTACTGGCTGGCCGGCCTCGGGGCTGCCGTGGTCTTCTTCGCCTCTCTGCTCGCCCACGAATTGGCGCACGCCGTGGTGGCGCGGCGCAACGGGGTGGTCGTGGACGACATCGTGCTGTGGCTGCTGGGCGGGGTCGCCCGGCTGAAGTCGGAGGCTTCGAGCCCGGGGGCGGAACTGCGGATCGCGGGTGTCGGCCCGCTGGTCAGCCTTCTGCTGGGCGGGCTCTTCCTGCTGGGCACCTGGCTGCTCGCCCTGGTGTCCGCGCCCGTGCTTCTGGTCGAAGTCGTGGCCTGGCTCGCGGGCATCAACCTGTTGCTCG
This sequence comes from Streptomyces sp. NPDC047515, assembly GCF_040643055.1. NCBI lineage: Bacteria > Bacillati > Actinomycetota > Actinomycetes > Kitasatosporales > Streptomycetaceae > Streptomyces > Streptomyces sp. NPDC047515. The sequence continues at coordinate 43,694 of NZ_JBEYTM010000036.1, read as the reverse complement.
CCGTCTTCAACGCTCTTCCCGCCGCTCCGCTCGACGGCGGGCGGCTGTTGCGCGCCTACCTGTGGTGGCGTACGGGAGACCGGCTGCGGGCGACCGCCGGGGCCACCACGGCGGGACGCGTCCTCGGCTGGCTGCTCGTCGCGCTGGGGCTTGTGGCGTTCATGAGGGGCGGCGGGTTCGGCGGGCTCTGGCTGGCCCTGATCGGCTGGTTTCTCATCGCTGCCGCCACCGCTGAGGGACGGCAGGCGCAGCTGCGCGGTGTGCTTGCCGGTGTCCCGGTGCGTGACGCGATGACAAGGGATCCGCTCACGGTGCCCGCGGCCCTGGCGATCGCGGACCTGTTGGCCGATCCGCTGTACCGGTACCGGCACTCGGCGTTCCCGGTCAGCGGTGTGGACGGGGCACCGCTCGGGCTCGTGACGCTGGACAGCGCCAGACAGGTGCCGCTGGAGAGGAGCGGGACGGTGACGGCGGGCGAGGTGATGGTGCCGCTGTCGCGGGTCACGGTCGCGGGCCCGGACGGCTCACTGGCGGATCTGCTGCCCCGCATGGAGCCCGGGGCCGAGCACCGCGTCCTGGTGATGGACGAGGGCAGACTCGTCGGGATCCTGTCGCTGTCGGACATCAGCCGTACGGTGACCTGGCTGATGAACCCCGCATCGAGAGGGCCGCACGGTGTTGGGGGCCTATGACGGGGGCCACAGGGTCGACGGCGGGCGCGGCCTGCCAGGCCGCCCGCGCCCGCGGGGCTGCTCGGATCGTGCTCGCCGCCAAAGACCTCGATGACCTCAGCCGACTGTACGGCGGAGCCACCGACCTCTACCTCCGCCCGGTCGACCCGAACGATGCTCTCACCGCGTCCCTGGACGACCTCGGGCCCGGCGGGCACACCATCGACGACCTCCGCTGCCCGACGTGATCGCCGATGCCTCCCTCCTCAGAGGCTGTCGGGTGACCTCTGACCGGGCGGCCACGCCCTGGCACGCACGCTTCCCGCGCTGTCGTCGGTCGACGACGCTCCGCGTCGCCTCCCTCCTCCGCCCTGGAATCGCACGCACCAGACCGCGTCCGCTTTCCGGTCCGAGGTCACCCGACAGCCTCTCAGCCGCGTACTTGCCTCGCGGGCAGCCGACGCACCGCACCACAGCCCGCCCTGCCAGCCGCCGACCCTCACCGCCGAAACCCTGCCCGGCCGTCTGCAGATCCGCATCGCGGACGCCAACTCAGGAACCGCCCTCATGCCCCGAGCACCGAACCGACGACCGCGCCGGCCTCAGCCGGAGCAGACAGCTTGGCCCTGCGACTGTCGCGAGACCTCACTGAAGCCATGGCAGGCACCCTCGAATCCGAATTCACCAGCCCCTCCTCGTTCTCGGAAACGATGACCCTCCCCACATCCGCGCGGAACCGCATTCCGCACGCCGCACGACCGCACCTCTCCTCCCGGCGTCATACAGGAACGACCACGGCGCTGAGTCACCACGGCCGGTGCTGGTGATGTCAACGGATGCCCCTCCCCGCGGCACGGTGAGAGCCGGTCAGGTCCCTGGCTCACGCGGATGTGGCTGGGTCGGCTGGTGTGTGCCGCAGTCTGTCCGGCGCCCAGGACGCCGGGAGGGCCGATCGGTCTGGAAGGTCACGCCGATCCAGTTCGCCCAGCCGACCGGCTGTAGTGCCCAATAGCTGATGGCCCGGTACAGCAGTACCCCAGCGATCGCCGGTCCGGGAGGCAGGCCATACAGCACCAGCAACGCGGACAGGCTCGCCTCGACCACCCCGATGCTGCCGGGCGTCAGCCGCAGGCTGCCGGGGATCTGTGTGAGCGCGTACGCGAGCAGGATCCCGCGCCAGGGCACGCCGATGCCCAGCGCCCACAGACAGACTGCCAGGCAGGCAGCGTCGAAGACCCAGTTCATCAGGGCGTACGTTGCCGGTCTCAGCCACGGCCGGAAGCCGGGCTGCAGGCTTCTGGCCTGCTCCATCACGCGCACCAGCATCAGCTCGGCCTGCCGTACCCGCCTGGACCGCCCGCCCGTGCCAAACCAGGTCCGCCGCACCGCTGCGCGGAAGCCCGCGAAGCGGGACAGGCTGAAGACCACCAGACCGATCACCAGCGCCAGCACCAGGACCCCGGCAACCGGACCCACCACGGCAGCGGCACCGGCCGCACCGACCGTGAACATCCCCAGCACTGTCAGGATCGCCAGGCCGAGCGCCGAGAGCGCCCCGGCGACCACCAGCACGGCGGCCCCGAGGACTGGTTCCACGCCCCGACGGCTCAGCTGCCGGTACACCCATGCGGTAGCGAAGGCCGCCCCGCCCGGCAGCGCGCCGGCCACGGCGTTGGCGGCCACCGCGATCGCGGTCATCCGCCGCAGACTCCACCGCACCCCGCCCGCCAGCAGCAGCCGACGAGGCACAGCGGCGAAGCAGACCACCGACAGCGCCTCGCACCCCACGGCAACCGCCAGCTGCGGCACACGCACTTGAGAGATGAAGTAGAACGCCTGGGCAAGCTCGTGCCGTCGCCAGACGGCCACCACGACCGCAGCCCCCACCATCAGGCCGGCACCGAGCCACCACGCCGGGCCCGGCCGTACGAGACGGCCTGCGGCCCAGCCCTCGCGACCAGCTGCCGCGGATTCCGGCCGCTCAGACACCGGTCGTCACCGCCGAGGGGCAGCACCGCGTCAGGGCCGGACGGCGTCGAGGCGCCCGGGGAGGGACGCTGTCCACGGCACTCCTCCTGCCAGAATTCACTGTCCGCGTCAGCACATCATCAGGGCATACGGGCACTGCGACAGGCGCGCTCCTCCCGGTGGAGAGCCTGCGCCATGCGGCGGCACCACCACCGGGCTGTGGGCGCCGCCGACGACGATGACCCCGACCGGCACGCTCGCCACGAATTCCAGATGGTGCCACCTGCTGACCCGAACCGGTATGCACCGCAACGTAGCGACCTACGGCTTCATACACTTCTGCCACGGGGCCGGTGCGGTGACCGGGGTTTTTTGCGCGCTGTGGACAGTCACCTTCCTCCGCAACACCCCGGCGGCGGCTCAATCGTCTGCGCTCTGATCCAGAGGTCGCTTTTGCTGTTTATAGACTAGTTGAGGGCTTTTTCATGGGCGAGTGAGTGCCCCTCCGGAGCGCCGACTGGGGGCCAATAGGGAAACCGTCTGCGGCCACTTCGCCAAATAGCAGAGGGACGGCGTCTTCGAGCAGCCCACCGGGCTGCTGCGTCGGCGCGAGGGCCGCGAGGCACAGCCGTCGGCATACGTCATCGACGTCCTGCTGAGGTGGCGGCCCGCGGCTGCCACAGGGATGGTGAGAAGGGGATACCAAGCGCGACCAGGCAGGTGCGTGATGAGTGACGAAGCAACATCAGTTCCGCGGATTGTGGTGGGTGTCGACGGCTCCGAACCGTCGAAGGCAGCCCTGCGGTGGGCGGTCGGCCAGGCGAAGCTGATGGGTGGCGTGGTCGACGCGACTATTGCCTGGGACTTCCCGACGGCCTGGTATGGCTTGGCCCCGCCCATAGACAAGGATCCGGCTGACTACCAAAAGCAGGCACGCAAGATCCTGGATCAGGCGATCGACGAGGCCCTCGGCCAGGGCCCGGGACGGCCGGTCGACCTCCGCCCCATCTCGGCCCACGGACATCCGGCTGTCGTCCTGCTCGCTGCCGCCGCAGGAGCACGACTGCTGGTCGTGGGCAACCGGGGGCACGGCGGATTCAACGAGGCACTGCTGGGGTCGGTCGGCCAGCACTGCGTGCAGCACGCCCCGTGCCCCGTTGTCGTGGTCCGCGGCTCCGGCCACGGAACCTGAACAGCGCGGCGGTGTACGTCCCCCATGGACCGCCGTCGGCCAAATGCGTTGCGGCTCACGGAGCTTGCCCCCTACCTCAAGACCCCGCGCGACAGCCTCATCGAAACGCTCACCAGCCCGACGCGCCGGGCGATGGTGGCCGCGGTGATCCGCGTGGACCGGGCTGCCGCCCCGGGTGCCGAGCACAGCTGGTTCCGGTCTATCGGGCGCCGGCAGAACCCCCGTGGTGCTCGATTTCTTCCGCAATCCGTTCGCTGAGCGGTTCCACAACCGCTGCGACAGGTGCCGACAGGCCTTTGCCCAGGCTGGTGTCCGCTCCTTCCACGGCGTAGACGACCAGCTGTCCGGGCAGCCGGTCCAGCTCGCGGGCGAGCTGGACCGCGTAGCCGAGCCCGAGCCCGTGGGAGCTTGTCGCACTGCTTGTCCGCGGCAGCTGTCCACCGTCCAGCTCCAGGCGATGCAGCCGACCGGGATGCCCGGGATGTGCGTGTGCGGCGTCCACCACGATGGCGAGGCCGGCGCCCTCCCACAGTGTGATCAACCGGGCAGGGTCGCCGTCGCACACGAACAGGGCGGTCCCGCTCGGCAGTGGCCGTTCCTCGGCTCGTTCGGCCAGCCGGGCCACGACAGCCCATCCCACACCGTCGTCGTGGCGGAAGTCGTTCCCGACACCGATGACGGCGATTCGCGCGGCGAGGTTCACACGCCTGCCTCTTCCCGCCGCATGGGATCGCCTCCCGTACCGGGACCGCGCGGGGTCCGTACGGGGTACGGACACAGCCACCTGGACCATGCTGGGCCCGGTCGGCCCAGGCCAGGCAACAGGTCCGTGCACATACTGGCCGGGAGAGCATCATCGGCGGTGTCGGAAGGTGGGCGCGATGGCGGACGACGACGGCACGGCTGCGGTGATCGACAAGGCCGGCCTGGACGTGCTCATCAGAGTGCTGGCCGGGCGTGGCCGTACGGTCGTGGGACCGACCGTACGCGACGGAGCGATCGTCCTGTCCGAGATCTCCGGTGGTGCGGAACTCCCCTACGGCTGGGGAGTCGAGTTGGAGGCAGGCGTCTACCGGCTGTGTGCCCGCGAGGACGGCGCCGCGTTCGCGCACAGCGCGGGCCCTCAGTCCTGGAAGACGTTCCTGCACCCGCCGCGCGAGCGGCAGTGGACCGCCGATCGCGGTACCGACGGCGAGCTGGTGGTGAGCGAGGACCGGACATCGCCGTCGCCGTACGCGTTCCTCGGTGTGCGCCCCTGTGACCTACGGGCCATCGCGATCCAGGACCGGGTGCTGACCGGCGGGACGTACAGTGACACGGCCTATCGCGGACGTCGTGAGAGGGCCTTCCTGGTAGCGGTGGAGTGCACCGAGCCGGGTGCCACCTGTTTCTGCGTGTCCATGGGAACCGGCCCGGCCGTGGGGCCCGGTTACGACCTGGCGCTGACCGAGGTGCTGGATGCCGACGGCCACCGCTTCCTGGTGCGGAGCGGCAGTGAGGAGGGGCAGTCGGTTCTTGCCGAGCTGCCACGCCGTCCCGCCGACGCCGCGACCCGGACCGCGGCCAGTGAGCGTGTCGCCGACGCGGCCGATCGCATGGGGCGCAGCATGCCGCTGGTGGACCTGCAGGTGCTGATGCGCGAGACCCTCACGGCCGAGCGCTGGGACGATGTCGCGGCCCGCTGCCTGACCTGCGGAAACTGCACCATGGTCTGCCCGACCTGTTTCTGCACCACGACGGAGGACGTCACGGACCTTACCGGTGACCACGCCGAGCGGTGGCGGCGCTGGGAGTCCTGCTTCGATCTGGATTTCTCTCACCTTCAGACGGGTCCGGTCCGCGACTCCTCGCGCAGCCGGTACCGGCAGTGGGCCACCCACAAACTCGGCACCTGGTACGACCAGTTCGACAGCTCCGGGTGCGTCGGCTGCGGACGCTGCATCGTGTGGTGCCCGGTCGGCATCGACATCACCGAGGAGGCCCACGCGCTCAGCCTGGAACGGGAGGCCGCTGGGCAGGATACGGGGGAGACCCCGGCATGACCGTCGTTTGCCACGGCTTTCTCGGCGCCCTGTCGCTCGGCCACCGCGAGCAGCTGGTCGCGACTGCCCACGATGTCTCCTTCCCCGGTGGCACCCGCATCTTCGAGGAGGGCGGCGTCGCCGACCGGTTCTGGATCGTCCGTTCCGGGCTCGTCGCGCTTGACGTCCACGTCCCGGGCCGGTCCGCGGCAGTCGTGGAGACCCTCGGTGAAGGCGATCTGCTCGGCTGGTCCTGGTTGTTCGAGCCGTATCGCTGGCACCTCGGCGCGCAGGCCCGCAGTACCGTCTCGGCGTCCGAGTTCGACGCGGTGCGGATCCGCGCCGCGTGTGAGGAGGATCCCGTATTCGGCCTGGCGCTGACCAACTGCGTCGCGCAGGTGATCGCACGGCGGCTGAAGTCCACCCGCCTCCGCCTGCTCGACCTGTACGGGCCTCCTGACGTCGGCGAGGCGAGATGACGGCTCCCGAGACATCGACTGCTCGCCCGTCGGCTGTGCCCGTCCCGTACCGGGTGGTGGCACGGGAGGCCGAGACCTCCGACACCGCCACGATCGTCCTGGAGCCGGTCCGCTCGGCCCTCCCGCTCTTCGCTCCGGGGCAGTTCGCGATGGTGTATGCCTTCGGCGTCGGTGACATCCCGCTGTCGGTGAGCGGGATCGACGGGCACCGCCTGACGCACACCGTCCGCACGGTCGGGGTGATCTCCGGCGCACTGCACGCCCTGCGGCGCGGTGACACGGTCGGAGTGCGCGGACCGTTCGGCACCGGCTGGGAACTGCCCGCCGCGGCCGGCACGGACCTGATCGTGGTGGCCGGTGGCATTGGTCTGGCGCCGCTGCGTCCGCTCGTACGCGACGCGATTGCCGCACCCGAGCGGTACGGACGGCTGAACGTTCTCATCGGAGCGCGCACGCCCCACGAGCTGCTCTACGGGGAGGAGATTCGCGGTTGGCGGTCGGCTGCCCGAGTCCTCACCACCGTGGACCGCCCGGACCAGCTGTGGAGGGGCGACGTCGGCGTGGTGACGACCCTGCTCGACCGGGCTGCCTTCGCCCCCGGGGCGTCGTCGGCGTTCATCTGCGGCCCCGAGCCGATGATCCGGGCCACCGCCGACGAGTTGGTGCACCGCGGCGTCGATCCGGAGCTGATCCGGGTCTCGCTGGAACGCAACATGCAGTGTGCCACCGGCCACTGCGGGCACTGCCAGCTCGGCCCCCTCCTGCTCTGCCGCGACGGCCCCGTGGTCAGCTGGACCAAGGCCCGATCCCTACTCCTGGTCAGGGAGTTGTGACATGACCGCGAGTGACCGACCCAGACTCGCCGTGTGGAAGTTCGCCTCCTGCGACGGATGCCAGCTCACCATGCTGGACTGCGAGGACGAACTCCTCGGCATCGCCGAGAAAGTGGAGATCTCCCACTTCCTGGAGGCTTCCAGTGCCGACGCACCGGGCCCGTACGATCTGTCACTGGTCGAGGGATCGGTCACCACCCGGCAGGACGCCGACCGGATCCAGCAGATCCGGGCCGTCTCCAGGAGATTGGTGACCATCGGGGCGTGCGCGACCGCGGGCGGCGTCCAGGCGCTGCGCAACTACGCGAACGTCGCCGACTTCCAGGCCGCCGTCTACGCCAGACCGGATTACATCGAGACGCTCGCCACCTCCACACCCATCAGCGCCCACGTTCCCGTGGACTTCGAGCTGCGCGGCTGCCCCATCGACCGCGGCCAACTGGTGGAGGTCATCACCGCCTACCTGGCCAGCCGTAAACCGGACGTACCCGCGCACAGCGTCTGCTTCGAATGCAAGCAGCGCGGCACGGTCTGCGTGACGGTGGCCCACGGCACGCCCTGCCTGGGGCCGGTCACCCACGCCGGATGCGGGGCGCTCTGCCCTGCGTACGGACGAGGCTGTTACGGCTGCTTCGGCCCGTCGAACTCGACCAACTTCCCTTCGTTCATCCCCCTTCTGCGCCGCGACGGCATGGACACCCTCGACGTGGTGCGAGTGCTGCGCACCTTCAACACCGCCGCTCCCGAGTTCGACGCGGCCTCCCGGAAGGAACTGGAAGGGTGACCCACCGCGGCTCAAGGGTGTTGCACGTCGGATCGCTCGCCCGCGTCGAGGGTGAGGGCGCGCTGTACCTGCGCACGGACGGCGCCGAGGTCACTGAGGCCCGACTGGCGATCTACGAACCTCCGCGCTTCTTCGAGGCGTTCCTGCGCGGACGTTCCTACACCGAGCCGCCCGACATCACCTCCCGGGTGTGCGGGATCTGCCCGGTGGCGTACCAGCTGAGCGCCTGCCGCGCGGTCGAGGACGCCTGCGGCGTCGTCGTGGAAGGACAGCTGGCCGCGTTACGGAGACTGCTTTACTGCGGTGAGTGGATCGAGAGCCAGACACTGCACATCCACCTCCTTCACGCGCCCGACTTCCTCGGCTGCGACAGCATCATCGACATGGCCCGCACCCGACGTGCCGACGTCGAACGCGGCCTTCGGCTCAAGCAGGCCGGCAACGCGATCATGGAGCTGCTGGGCGGCCGGGCTATCCACCCGGTCAATGTGCGACTCGGTGGTTTCCACCGCATCCCGACCGCGAACGAACTGCGCCCGCTGGCCGAGCGGTTGCGCCGGGCCCGCGACGACGCGGCCCAAACCGTACGCTGGGTGGCCGGCTTCGAGTTCCCCGACGCCGGATGCGACAACGACCTGTTCGCCCTGTCCGAGCCCGGCACCTACGCGATCGAGTCCGGCACCCCGACCGTCATGCCCGCGCCGCACACCGCCGGTCTACCGCCCGGATCCGACCGCGCGCTGCCCCTCCGTACCTTCGGGGCCCGTGAGTTCGGCGCCCACGTCGCCGAGAGCCAAGTGCCCCACTCAACTGCCCTCCACTCCCTGCTGGACGGCCGCCGCCATCTCACCGGCTCACTCGCCCGATACGCCATCAGCGGCCGCTGGCTGTCGTCGATCGCTCTCCACGCCGCCCACGACGCCGGACTCGGCGACCCCCGGCAGGGCACAGTCTGCCGGAACCCCTTCCGCAGCATCATCGTCCGAGCAGTCGAGGTGCTCTACGCAGCCGACGAGGCACTGCGCATCATCGACTCCTACGAACCCCCACCGCGCCCCTACGTCGACGTGCCCGCACGAGCCGGAACCGGGCACGGTGCAACCGAGGCGCCGCGCGGCCTGCTCCACCACCGCTACACCCTCGACGCCGAAGGGACCGTCACCGACGCCGGCCTGGTCCCGCCGACCGCGCAGAACCTCGGCGCGATCGAGGAGGACCTCCGCGGCATCGTGCAGGAACGCCTGGGAGGCGGCGACCCCACCGATGCGGAGCTGACCGCCTTGTGCGAACGGGCGATCCGCAATCACGATCCGTGCATCTCATGCTCGGCCCACTTCCTCGACCTCACCGTCGAGCGAACCTGAAACGGCTGCTGACGCCCCCCACTGAGGATTCGGACGTCTGGCGGAAGCACCACGGCCCAGAGGGCGGCTGTTCTCAAGTTCGTTCATCCGTTCACCCCGGGGCGGCGAGGTCGCTCGACGCGGCGTCCGTACTTCCGGCGCGGAGCAGCTGATTGCCGAGGTCGATCAGGGCCCGGCCGGCAGCGTACTCGTCGCCGATCTCGGGGACGGGTGCGTCGTGAGGGTTGCGCTGGGCGGAGGTACGGCTCTGAAGGATGGCGTCACCGGTGTCGAGGATGGCATGAACCTTGGTGAGGTCACTTTCCTCGAAGAGGTCCAGACGCACGCTCCACTGCTTGGTGCGTGGCTTCTCGGTGCTGGTGTGCCGGGTCATGGCCAGGTACTTCCTTCCGCTGAGTACTCCAGGCTGCCTGGGAGGCGTGCCGCCGTCGATTGGCGGCACGTCGCTTCGCCTGCGAGGAGAAGCGGCAACCGCCTCCTCGACCTGCTGAGGACTCCAGCCTGCGCCGTGCGGGTCGTCCCCGGCTTGGGCCTACCGGACCACAAGGCGTGCCGGCCGGGTCCGCTCGGTACGCCTCGCGGCCTGTCCCGCTGGTACTACATCCTGCGGGCGCGAGTCCGGAGGCCGGTGCCGCACGCTGCCTTTCGCACCTGCGGTGGTCGGCGTTTCGGCTCTGTTCTCGTACAGCCGCTACGGCCAGGTGGCGTGTGGACCCAAGCACCCGACCGACCAGGCGATCGAGGAGCTGGGCCGCGCGGTGCGCACTGCGTTCGTCTGCGACTACCTCGCCGACGTCGAAATGCGCCAGGAGATCCATGAAGGGTTGCAGGTAGTGGAGAACTGGGACCCCGCGAACAACGGCTGCACATCCTGCACCATGCGGCCCAGGAGGAGATCCACGGCGCGTGGATGGCCCAGGAGCTGGCCGGTCACGGCTACCAGATCGGCCCCGGACCCTGTACCCGACGCTGCACCGGCTGGAGGCGGACGGACTGCTCGTCTCCGAGCAGAGGGTGGTCGAAGGCCGCACCCGCCGGGTGTACCGGGCGACGGAGGCCGGGCGGGTGGCGCTGGCCGAGGACCGGCGGGCGTTGGGCAGAGCCGGCCCGTGAGGTTCTGCCCGCCGACCGGTCCCTCCCGTAGCCGTTCAAGTGCGGGTGGCCGCCTTCCGCAGGCCGTAGACGGCGGCGCCGAACGCGATCACCACCGCCCCGGTCAGCACGGAGGCCAGTGGCAGGGCGAAGGCCAGGACCACGCATCCGGCGGCTCCGATGACAGGCACGATCCTCGGCGGACGGCCCTCGGTGAGGGTGAAGGCAGAGGCGTTGGCGATGGCGTAGTAGGCCAGCACGCCGAAGGACGAGAAGCCGATCGCCCCGCGCACGTCCACAGTCGCGGCCAGCACCGCGACGACAACCCCGACGGTGAGTTCGGCACGGTGGGGAACCTGGAAACGCGGGTGGACGGCGGCCAGCGCGTGCGGCAGGTGCCGGTCGCGGGCCATCGCGAGGGTGGTGCGCGAGACGCCGAGGATCAGTGCCAGCAGGGAGCCCAGCGCGGCAATCGCGGCCCCGACGCGCACCACGGGCACCAGGGCGGGGGCGCCGGCGGTACGGACGGCGTCGGTCAGCGGGGCGGTGGCATGCCCCAGGCCGCCGGGCCCCAGCACGGTCAGGGCGGTGATCGCGACGGCCGAGTACACGGCCAGGGTGATGCCGAGCGCGATCGGGATCGCACGCGGGATGGTGCGGGCCGGGTCGCGGACTTCCTCGCCGAGGGTGGCGATGCGCGCGTACCCCGCGAAGGCGAAGAACAGCAGCCCGGCCGCCTGGAGTACCCCGCCCGCGGTCGCGTCCGTGCCGATGTCCAGCCGCGCGGTGTCGGCTACACCACGGGTCAGGCAGACGGTCACCACTGCGGCGAGCACCGCCAACACGACGGCGACGATGCCGCGGGTCAGGAGTGCGGACTTCTGGACCCCGGCATAGTTCACGGCGGTCAGCGCCACCACTGCGGCGACCGCCACCGCGTGCGCCTGGTCCGGCCACATGTAGAAGCCCACCGTCAGGGCCATCGCCGCACAGGAAGCAGTCTTGCCGACCACGAAGGCCCACCCGGCCAGGTAGCCCCAGAAGGCCCCCAGGCGCTCACGGCCGTAGACGTAGGTGCCGCCCGAGGCCGGGTAGCGGGCGGCCAGCCGGGCAGAGGACATCGCGTTGCAGTACGCCACCACCGCCGCCAGCGCCAGACCGAGCAGCAGCCCGGACCCCGCCGCGCCGGCGGCCGGGGCGAGCGCCGCGAAGATACCCGCGCCGATCATCGAGCCGAGTCCAATCATCACGGCGTCGAACACCCCCAGACGTCGCTTCAGCTCCCCGGTGCCCGCAGCGGCTGCCGACGTGTCCATCACTCACTCCCCATATGATGGCCGCACCGGCCGAACAGAAACGGATTGCGATATCGGCGCACGGTATAGGGCGAGGGTGTCGAGCTGGAGGCGAGGAGGGGGACACGGCGTCGTCGCGCACTGCGATTCGCAGAAACGACCCTTTCCCGGAGCAAGATCAACAGCGCCCCATGGAGGCGGCCCGGATCGCCGTTTCACTGTCACAACTCGTTCTCACTCAAAAGTGGAACCGGGCATGTTGCTGGAATGAACTGCCCCGGCGCGCGAAACTTTTGCGGGTACCGACACCCGCCGCTCCCCGGCCAGCCTTGGCGGCCAGGCGTCCCGGTGCCTGCACCCCGTTGACCCGGACACTCCCAGCGCGGACATCCGCATCGGGTACGCCCGCTGTCCCAACCTCACGCAGGAGCTCCAGTCGCAGTTCGACGCGCTCGCCGAACGCGGCATCTCCCGGGACAAGATCTTCGCCGAGAAGATCAGCACGCGAGTGCGGGTCCGCCCGCAGTTCGAGGCCGCGCTCGCCGCCGCCCGCGAGATCAAGGCCCACGCCCCCACTGCCGGGTGATCTTCACAGTGAACGAGATGAAGAGGCTCGGGCGGGATGCCGCAAAGCTGACCGCGCTCGCCGACCACCTCACCGCGCACGGCCTGGTGCTGGAGATACTGGCCGGGATCTACGACCCCACCGGCCCGGGCCGCCTGCTGTTCGGGTTCTTCGCCGCGATGGCGGAGACCGAGCGGGAGGACATCCGGGAGGCGGCTCTCGAAGGGCTGGACGCCGCGGCCCGCAGGGCAAGCACGGCGGACGGCCGCCGGTCATCACCGACGACATGCTCCACACCATGCTCCGCCGCGCGAATGGCGAGATCGTCGAGACGATCCAGCCCGACCTGTTCATCCCCACCGGCCGCCGCAAGGGCCAAAACCCGAGTCTGTCGAGCATTTACCGGGCGCTCGCCGAGCACGAGAAGATCCAGGCGTATCCGGAGGCCATTACTCAGGCCCACGCCGACTTCGCCGACCTTCAGCAGCGTGGCCACAGCCCAGAGTAGTTACTCAGCGCTACATGCCACCTGGCCGTAGCTCAGGGCCGTTTCATCGGGAGCGCGGTCCTTCTTCCCGGCGCACGCCGGAGGCCCAGCATCGCCGGACGGCGTCCTCGTGTTCGCTCTCTTCCAGGGCGAGCTCGGTCCGGGCGAGTGCCTCGCGCAGATTCGGGATCCAGTGGCGTTGCAGGGCGCGGACCCGTTGGCGGGTGCTCAGCACCTCCGCGCCGATGATGCGGACGGCGGCTGCGGCAACGGCGTGCTCTGCGGCCGCCCGGACCACATCTCGGTACGCGGCCTCCGCGTGCACCAAGGCGGTGTTGGCCGGTGCGGCAGTGGTAGGGGGGCGCGCGGGCATGGTGCAGGAGGCGTCCTCCGGGTACCGGGCGCCCATGGAGCTGGTCCAGCGGGCCACTACATCGGTTCGGTCCAGTGCTACCGCCGCCGCCTCCAGGGCCCCCTCCCCGCTCAGCAGGAGACCGCGCACCAGCCAGGTTTCGGCCTCCTTCACCCGCTCGTGCCAGACCTGCGCGGCGGCTTCCTCGGCCTGTCGCAGACGCTGGTGCTCGGCGCGCAGGATGCGGAGCTTCTGCTCGAGGAGGTCCGCGCCGCGCTCGGCGACGTCCAGGCTGTGCCGAAGACGGAGGCGTCCGGCACGTCCGGGCGGGACGTGAAGGGTGCTCACGGCCCTGCCCCGTGAGCGTCGAGCAGGGCGGTCGGCAGCATGGCGAGCTGACTGCGGGGCAAGGTGAGGAGCACCTGCCAGGCGCGGTCCAGGGTCTGGTCCAGGGTGCGCAGTTCGTCGGGTCGCTGATCCACGAAACGGTGCAGGAAGGCCTGGTCGAACTCCAGGTACCGGCGGTCGGCCGGGCTCAGGGCCGTCTCCCCGACCAGGTCGGTGAGTTCGCGGACCTGGCGGGCGCGGGCGAGCGCGGCCAGCAGTTGCGCCGCGACGTCGAGATGGTCGTCGCGAGTGCGGCCGGGCCCGGCACCCTTGCGCATCAGCCGGGAAAGCGAGGAAAGCGCGTCCACAGGGGGGTACACACCCTGGGCGTGGGTCGCGCGGGAGAGGACGACCTGGCCTTCGGTGATGTACCCGGTCAGATCGGGAACCGGGTGGGTGATGTCGCCCGCGGGCATGGTCAGCACAGGTAGGACCGTGACGGAGCCCGGCCGGCCCTGGATCCGCCCGCAGCGCTCGTAGAGGGAGGCGAGGTCGCTGTAGAGGTAGCCGGGGTAGGCGCGACGCGCCGGGATCTCGCCACGCGCCGCGGACACCTCGCGCAACGCCTCCGCATAGCTGGTCATGTCCGTCATCACCACGAGGACGTGCCTGCCACCGTCGAACGCGAGGTTCTCGGCGACGGTGAGTGCCAGACGCGGGGTGAGGATCCGCTCGATGACTGGTTCATCAGCCGTGTTGAGCAGCAGCACCAGCTCGTGGGCGGCGGAGCGCCCCTCCAGGGCATCTCGGACGAAGGAGGCATCGGCGTGGGTGAGCCCCATACCCGCGAAGACCACGCAGAACGGCTCGCCACCAGTGGTGGACTGCGAGGCGATCTGCACGGCCAGCTCCAGATGGGGCAGACCGGCGACGGAGAACACCGGCAGCTTCTGCCCGCGCACCAGTGTGGTGAGCCCGTCGACGGCGGCGACACCGGTGAGTACGGGCTCTCCGGGTGGCTGCCGGCTCACCGGGTTGATCGGGGTGCCACCGACAGCCGCGGTGGTTGTCCCGAAGACCGGGGGCCCGCCATCGGCCGGCTCGCCGCGGCCGTTGCAGACCCGGCCCAGCCAGCCGGGGCCGACCGGGATGCGCAGCGGCCCTCCGGCGAAGGCCATCCGCACGCGTGCGGGATCCATGCCGGCAGTGTCCTCCAGGACCTGCACCACAGCGACTTCGCGGTCAACTTCCAGCACGAGGCCGTGCCGTTGCTCGCCGGACTCCAGGGTGACCCGGACGAACTCGTCCCAGCCGACCCCGCTCACCCCTTCCACGACGGCGAGCGGGCCGCGCAGCTCGCGGATGGCCGTGTACTCGACCTCGCCCCAGGCGGTCACATCAGCTCCCGCAGTACGGCGAGCACGGCGTCCCGCCGCAGGGCCACGCCCGCAAAGTCGTGCGGGCCGACTTCCTCTCGGGCGCGCAGCAGGGGGCCGAAGTCCGCCTCCTCGATGGAGCCTGCCGGCACACCGGCCTCGGCCTGCTCCCGGCACCGCGCGATGACTGTGAGGACCGCTTCGGCCAGCGCAGAGGTCTTCTCCGGACCGCAGTAGGCGTCCCGGTCGGACAGGGCACTCTGCTGGAGGACCCCTTCGCGCACCAGTCGGCCGCCGAGCACGCTGACGCGTTCCTGGCCGGGGAGTGCGGTGATGCCGACCAGGTCGACGAGATCGGTGAGCCGGTCGGCCTCCGCCAGCAGGGAGCTGATCTCTGCCCGTCTGCCCGGCCATGCCGGGTCGCCGGCCTCCGCGTGCCCGGCCGCGAGGGTGTCGGCGTCGCGCGAGAAGGAGCCCGCCCAGGAGATCGCCGGGTAGCGGCGGGCGTAGGCGAGCTCGCGGTCGAGCGTCCACAGGCAGCGTACGAAGCGCTCGGTGTGGGCGGTCACCGGCTCGGCCATGTCCGCCCCGGGTGGGGAGACCGCGCCGATCACGGTGACCGAGCCCCGGTCACCCCCGAGGGTGGTCACCGCACCGGCGCGCTCGTAGAACGCGGCGATCGCCGAGGCGAGACCCGCCGGATAGCCCTCCTCGGCTGGCAGGGCGCCGGTGCGGGAGGCGAACTCGCGCAGCGCCTCGGCCCACCGCGACGTGGAGTCGGCGATGACCACTACATCGCGCCCCATGTCCCGGAAGTACTCGGCGACCGTCGCACCGGTGTAGATGCTGGCCTCCCGGGCCATCATCGGCATGTTGGAGGTGTTGGCGATGACCACCGTGCGCTCGATCAGTCGGCCTCCGGTGCGGGGGTCCGCGAGCTCGGAGAATTCGGCGATGACATCGGCCATCTCGTTGCCGCGTTCGCCGCAGCCGACGTAGACGATGACATCGGCGTCGCACCACTTGGCGATCTGCTGGAGCAGCAGGGTCTTGCCGGTTCCGAATCCGCCGGGGACGGCTACCGTGCTGCCCCGGGCGACGGGGAAGAGAAGGTCGATCGCACGCTGACCGGTGTGCAGCGGCTGGCGGGCGTCGAGGCGTTCACGCACGGGGCGCGGCCGGCGGATCGGCCAGTCGGCGGTCATCCGGACCTCGGTGCCGCCGACGACGGCCAGAGTTGCGTCCTGGGTGTAGTTCCCTTCCGGGACGATCTCCTCCACCGGGCCGGTGCAGCCGGGCGGTGCCAGGATCCGAGTCTGCACAGGACCCGTCTCCCGGACCTCGCCGAGCGCCTGCCCCCCTGTCACCCGATCGCCGACTTCCACGGCAGGGGTGAACCCCCAGGTACGCGCCTCGTCCTCGCTTCCCCCGCTTCCGGGCAGCAGCCAGTCGCCAGAGCCCGACAGCGGGCGGAGCAGGCCATCGAAGATCCCGCCGAGCAGCCCGGGGCCCAGTCGCGCCGACAGCGGGCTGCCCCGGGGGCGGGCGCGGTGTCCGGGCGCCAGGCCACCGGTGTACTCGTACGCCTGGACGGTCACCACGGTGTCGGTGATCGCCACCACCTCGCCGGGCAGGCTGGCCTCTCCGAGGGAGACCAGGTCGTTCATGGCGGTGTCTCCGGTGTACTCCAATTCGACCAGCGGTCCCGCGACCCGCAGGATCGCGGGACCGGCTCGGGGCGAGCCGGTCATGGCGCCCACAAGGCTTCCGTGTCCGCGCCCAGGCGGTCGAGTGCACGGGCGGCGAGGGCGTCCAAAGTGAAGTCGGCCCGCCGACTTGTAGCGTGGGCGATCACCCCGCCACCGGGCTGTTCCGCAACGGTGGCGTCGGGACCGAGGAGCTGCCGGGCCCGCCGCTCCAACCTGTCACGCAGGCCGGGGTAGTCCGCCGTGTACCGCAGGGCCCGGAAGCGTTCCGTCACCTGGCGGCGGAGCTCCTCGTATGCTTCCCGGCGGGTAGCCTGCTCGCAGGCCCTGGCATTCCGGCGGGCCCGCAGCAGTTCCGCAGCTCCGGCTGCAGTGCCCTCTGCCGCACCCTCACGGTGGGCCTGTTCCACGATCTCCTCGGCCTCGTTCCTGGCGCGTTCGAGCACCGTCTCGGCATCGCGTGCGGCCTGGACGATCAGTGCTTCGGCGTCGGCCCGGGCCGAGCGCAGCAACTCGGCCCGTACCGTCGCGAGGGCGTCTGCCTGGTCAGCGGCCGGTGTCGTCATGCCGGCATCACCGCGATCAGGGGCCGTGTGCTTTCCAACTGTGTCCGGCTAAGCACTTCGGCTGCGGCCGGGGTGACGATCACCAGCGTGACCTCGTCCGACACGCTCTGCCAGGCCCGGCGTACCGCCTCCGGGTCCTCTGCGACGAGGACGCTCACCCCGGCCAGCGACAGCCCGGCCACCCGTGCCCGTGTTCCGATGGCTACCACCCGGCCCATAGTCAGGCCTTGCCCAGCAGCAGGACCGCGACCACCAGCCCGTAGATGGCGATTCCTTCGGCGAGTCCGACGATGACCATCGCCCGGCCGAACAGCTCGGGACGCTCGCTCATGGCGGCCAGCGCCGCCGCTCCGGTGTAGGCGACGGCGATCGACGCACCGATCGAGGCCCCTGCCACCGCGATCGCGGCGCCGATCAGAGCGGCGGACCCGGCACCGGACCCGGCAGCGGCCGTGCTGGACGCCGCCGCCCGCGCCGCGCCGCCGCTGAGCGCGACGATCAGCACAGCGAGCGCACCGACGAACAGCAGCACGTCAGCGGCGATGATCAACCGGAGGGCGGCGCGGCCGTGCCGGCGCGCCAGCCGGCGGGTGACGGTAAAGATCAACGCGAGGGCGGGAAGCGCGATGAGCCAGGCGATCACGGTGCCACCTCCGTGTGGTGCGTGGGCACATGCCAAGGGCGGAAGGGACGGCCCCAGGTTTCGAAGACCCGGGAGAACAGCTCGTAGAACTCCAGCCGCAGGGCCTGTACCCCGGCGACCAGCGCCTCCAGTGAGAACGCCAGGGCATTGCCGACGGTGAAGACGGCCGCCGCCCCTATCAGCCCGCCCGGACCCATGTGGGCCAGTGCGGTCGTTCCCCGCCACACGACGGCGCCGAGCGCCGCGTGCGTCAGCCCGAAGGCGGCCAGCCGCGCGAAGGAGATGGTGTTCGAGAAGATCCGCACCACCGAGTCGAAGAGCTGGACCGCGGTCTGCATCGCACCGGCGACACCGCCCCCCGAAGCGGTGAACAGTCCCGAGGCGGCCAGCACGAGACCGCCAGCCGCGATCACGGTTCCCGTGAGGGTGAGGTACGTGTGGTGCAGATACCCACCTGCGGCGAGGCCGACGAGGCCGAGGAAAAGGGCCGAACCTGCGATGCCGGAGACCGCGTACAGCGCCCGCGCCGGGCCGCCCTCCCGCCAGCGGTTGACGATTCCCGCGCCGTACGCCAGCGCGAGCAGTACTGCGCCGATTCCGCCGGCGGCCGCGAGCAGCTGTTCGGGATGGTCCAGAGGGGCCAGCCACAGTACGGGAAGGACCTTCGTCGGACCGAAGAACTCGCCATAGGCGAAGCCGAACGCGATGCTCGTGACCCCGGCCCCCGCGACGAAGGGCCACATCGCACGGAGCCGCACCAGCCTGCGGGGGCGGCCGGTCCGCAGCAGGAGCGCCACCAGAAGCAGCAGCGTGCCGTGCCCCGCGTCGCCGAACATCATGCCGAACATCACCACGTACGCGATCCCGGCCGGCCACGTCGGGTCGACATCGACGTACGGCACTGTCCCGTAGGTGCGCACCAGCGGCGTGAACGAACGGTGCACCGGTCCGGTGCTGCGCAACAGGGTCGGCGGGTCGACGCCCCGCGGTGCTGTCAACGCCACGAGCGCGCCGCCGAGTTCGGCCACCCGCCCGGCCGTCGCCGGTACCTTGTCGGCTGGGCACCAGCCGGCCAGGGCCACCACGTTTCCGCGCCGCACAGCGCTGCCGGAACGCTCCTCAAGCTGTGCCTCGCCCGCCAGCAGATCCGCGTGGCCCTCGTGTTCGAGGGCGTCGAGGTCGGGAGGGTCGGCGGAGAGCATCGCTCTCGGCGGCTCGGCGCGCAGAAGCTTCAGTCGACGCGCGGCCGGTCCACGCTCTCCCTGCCCGGAGCCGTCGGCCCGGTCGATCTCGACGCACCCGGCGTCCGCGAGCCGCACCAGCGTCTCCCGGAGTGCCTCGCGCGGCGCGACGATCGCCACCCGTTGCATGCGGACCGGTGTCACGGCCTCAGCCCAGCGCATCGAAGGCCTCCAGCTCGCCGCCCCGTGCGGCCGACTCCAGCGCCGCCCGTACCCGCCAGGCGTCCGTCGAGAGCACCGCGACAGCACCGAGGACCGGGGCGGTGTCCAGGCGCGAGCCGCGCAGCAGCGCGGAGCCGTCCTTCTCGACCCGTGTCCACCAGCGCGCCTCGGCTCGCCAGAGGTCGGCCGACTCGTCGATACCGTCCACCGCCCAGCGCGCCGTGCCCGGCATCTGCCGACGGAAGTCGGCGAAGGTGGCGGCGCGCAGGACTCCGGGGCCGAGGACCCGGGCAGCGCGCCGACCGGACGGTTCCGTCAGCGGACGCCCGTGAACGAACAGCTCACGGGCGACCAGCAGGGCAAGACGTCCTGCTGCCCAGGACACCGCCTCCGGCACGGCCCCCGCTGTGCGGGTAGCGGCAGAGATCCGCATGCCGATGCCCACCGCAGCCGCCGAGTCGTCCCCGGGATCCCCCCACGCACAGGAGGTCAGCGCGGCCCGCAGTTCGGCCGGGGACCGGCTTTCGGCCAGCCGAGGCCAGGCCGTCGCCAACCCGCCGAGCCGGTACGAGCCCGGCCTGTCGGGGGCCGAGCCTGACAGCACCCGAAGGTGTTCCTCCACGTTGGAGATCTCGAAGCCGGCCGCCAGCAGGCGGACCGCGCCTGCCCCTTGACGCGGCAGCCAGCCCGCGAGCACCCGCAGATGCCACAGCAGGGTGGCCGCTACGGACCGCTGCGCGGCAGCCAGCCCGGCGTCCGCGTCGAGCGCGCGCCGGTACGGCGTAGCCGCCAGTTGTCCGAGGGCGTCATCGAGTGTGGCTGCGGCGGCGACTTCCCGGGCCGCGCGGACTCCCAGACGGCGCGATGACATGGCTCTGGCCCGGGTCACCCCCGCGACCCATCCCGCTGCCACCGAGACCTCCCCCCGGCGCGTTCCCCTGCGGGCACCACCGAGTCGCCGATCTGTCCGATGTCCGCCAGCGTGCGGTCGACGAGGGAAGCCATGCGCTGCTGCGCTCGGCGCTTCAGCAGTGCGACTGTGTGCTCCGACTCCGCGAGACACTCCGCCGCCTCGGTCTTGGCCAGGCCGTAGGCATGCGCGGCGCTCTCCGTCCGCACCTCACGGGCGCGGACGCGAGCCAGCCTCACGATCCCCTCGGCCTTGTCGACAGCGGCCCGTCGGTTCTGTTCCGCCTGCTGAGCGGCCGCTTCGCGGATCTGTTGTGCCTCGGCCTCGGCTTGACCCAGGTGCGAGAGCACTGGGCCCAGTTCAGCTGTGAGGTCCGCCGAACGATCTGCGGGCACACCCGTTGTGGCTGCCGGGCCCGGCGAGCCAGCCGGACGAAACCGCATCAGGAAGTCCCGAAACGCCACCACGAAAGCTCCTTAAAGGTGCATCCCCAATTCAGTCTCCACGGTTGCCGTACCGCTGTCGCCCTGGACTGGGCCGATCGGCCCGCACCGGGGCACGCCTCTTCGCGGCTCATCCAGTGGCTGCCGGACTGATCACCGAGGGCTCGTCCCGTGACTGACCCGGCGATCCGCCTGCCGCAGCGGGAGCGATATCGTCGAAGGCTGCCTGGCGGACCGTTACGGCATGACCGATCCCGGCCACCCACGGACTTTGGTCACCGTCCGGAGGAAATGCCCGACTGTACGAGCTGAGCCGATTGCAGTCCACGAGGTGCCGCTCGGTGTGCGCCCATTACCGTGGAGGTGTGGCCCGCCCGGGATCCGCGGCGGTCACGACGGAGGCACCGTGAGCGACAACGGAACTGACCGCTGCGGCGAGGAGCGCCATCGGCTGAGCACGTTGCCGGAGGACCTCCATGGGCGCCTCGATGTCGTGAAGCGTGGCCCTGCCGAAGCGGCCCTGCTGCTGGAGGCCGTCATGTCGGTGGGCCGGGGGCTCGACCTGCCGCAGGTGCTGCGCCGGATCGTTGAGGCCGCAGTCGTCGTGGTCGATGCCGAGTACGGGGCCTTGGGCGTGGTCGGTGAGGGAACCCGGCTCACGCAGTTCCTGCCGGTGGGGATCACGGAGGAGCAGCGCGAGGCCATCGGTCCCCTGCCCGAAGGGCACGGCATCCTGGGCGAGTTGATCCACCACCCCGAGCCGTTGCGGCTCGGGGAACTTTCCGAGCATCCGTCGTCCTACGGGTTTCCGCCGAACCATCCCTCGATGCACTCGTTCTTGGGAGTTCCCATCCGGGTGCGCGACGAGGTGTTCGGCAATCTGTATCTCACCGAGAAACGGGGGGGCCGCGCATTCGACGCCGAGGACGAAACCGTGCTCTCGACCCTCGCGGTGGCAGCGGGAGTGGCCATCGAGAACGCCCGCCTGTATACGCAGACGCGCGACCGTCAACGCTGGCAGGAAGCCAACAGCGAGATCGTTGCGGGTCTGCTGAGCGAGGTGGACGACTCACATGTCCTGCGCATGATCGTCGAGCACTCCTCGCGTATTCTCGGGGCGGATCTCGGAGTTCTCGCGCTTCCCGCCGGGGGCCGGTCCCTGCGCGTGGTGCTGGCGTCGGGCATGGACGCCGAGATGCATAGCGGCCTGATCCTGCCCCGCGAGGGATCGCTCGCCGGGGCGGCTCTCGACGCGGGCGAGCCGATCACCAGCCTCGATGTCGCAGACGATCCCAGGATCACCGCCGGCCCCCCGAGGTGGACAGGGCTCGGCCCGGCTGTCGCGGTCCCGATGGTGACAGGAGAGCGGACCCGTGGGGTGCTGCTGCTGGCCCGGGTACAGGGCCGTCCCGCCTTCACCGATTCGGAGACCGCGCCCCTCCTGACGTTCGCCGGGCAGGCCGCCCTGGCGATGGAACTCACCGAACGGCGCGAGTCCGCCGAGCAGATCGCCCTGCTGGAGGAACGCGACCGCATCGCCAGGGATCTGCACGACCTGGCCATTCAACGGCTGTTCGCCACCGGAATGACCCTGCAGAGCGTGGTGCGGCTCGTGGAACAGCCACAGGCGACCGAGCGGCTGTTGCGCGCCGTGGACGATCTCGACGAGACCATCAAGATCATCCGGTCGACCATCTTCGGCCTCCGCGCCCGTGACTCGGGCCGGGCCGGCCAGGGGCTGCGCGCTCGGACGGCGACCACGGTCGAGCAGGCCGCACGGACCCTGGGCTTCCAGCCGTCGCTACGGATGGAAGGGCTCATCGATACGGATGTCCCGGCCGAGATCGCCGAGCAGGTGATCGCGGTCCTCGGCGAGGCGCTGAGTAACGTCGCCCGCCACGCACGGGCGACGGCGGTGGACGTCTCGCTGGTGGTGGGCAAGGGGGCACTGGCCCTCGTCGTGTCCGACAACGGTGTGGGCATGCCTGAGCACGGCGGTTCCCGGAGCGGGCTCGACAACCTCGTGCGGCGCGCCGAGAAACTCGGCGGCGAGATGAGCGTGGAAGCGTCGGGGCAGGGCGGCATCCGGCTGAACTGGCGGGTGCCGTTGCGGATTTCCTGATCCATCGGGGCCGCACGGTTACCTCCGATGGTGCCCAGCACCGGATGGGGAGTGTTCCGTGGCGTGCGCGGCGAGCACGGCGGCCTGGATGCGGCGCTCGACCCCGAGCTTGGCCAGCAGACGGGAGATGTGATTCTTGACTGTCTTCTCCGACAGGTAGAGACGCTTGCCGATCTGACTGTTGGTCAGCCCGTCACCGATCAGAGCGAGGACGTCCTTCTCCCGGGGCGACAGCCCCGACAGCGCGTCGTCCTCTGCGGGCTCAGTGCCGAATTCCTCCTCGCGCAGGCTGTTCATCAGCCGTGCCGTGGTCGCCGGGTCGAGGGTCGAGCGCCCGGAAGCCAGTGTGCGGACGGCGGAGACAAGGTCCGAACCCTTGATCTCCTTGAGTACGTAGCCGGCCGCGCCGGCCATGATCGCGTCGAGCAGCGCTTCGTCGTCGTCGAACGAGGTGAGCATCAGACAAGCCAGTTCCGGCATCCGTGAACGCAGCTCACGGCAGACCGTGATCCCGTCACCGTCCGGCAGCCGAACATCGAGAATCGCGACGTCGGGACGGAGAGCCGGGCCGCGGGCCAGCGCGTGATCGGCTGTGCCGGCGTCGCCGACGACCTCGATATCGGGTTCAGCGTCCAGCAGATCCTGCACCCCGCGCCTGACGACCTCGTGGTCGTCGAGCAGGAACACGCGGATCGGCTTCTGCGCCGAGAACCCCCTTTCGTCGCTCATGGTGTCCTCCTCGCTGTGATGTGCTGCGCAGTCCTGCCCCACTCATCGTGGGGCGGCGTAGTAAGCACGCACCAGGGCCGGACGGCCCCCTACCCCGGACCGTCAGACATCGGGAGCGTCGGCTTGGGGACCGTAGAGCTGCAGCAGTCTTGTCCGCGTTCCGTACAGTCGCTTCGCCACCGTCTCGGCGACGTACTTGTACACCGCCCGACCGAGCACCGCATCGTCCTCGCACAGCGTGCGGACGGCAGCGGCATCGAATTCCACGGCCTGTCCCGCCTGGATCACGTGCGCACCCAGGTGCCACACGTGCGGGGTGAACAGCCAGGACCAGCCCAACAGGTCGTCTTGGCCCACTGTCTCCACGACCACCGCACGACGGCCGGGTACATGGAGATCGACCTCGACCCGTCCCGAGCGGATGATCCAGAAGCGGTCGGCCCGTCTGCCCTCCTCGAAGAGACGTGCGTCGAGGACCAGCGGCACCTCCCTGGCCGCCTCGGCGAGCAGACGCGCCCGGCCCTCGCTCGGGAGCACGTCGAGCAGACTCCTGGTCGATGACATGGAATCCTCCGTCCGTGGCGACATCCCGGGCGTGATGTCCCTGACAAGCCGCGGCGGCCGCACGTGCCGCCGCCCTGGTCACGTGCCCGACCACCTGCTGTGAACGATATGCGCGGTTCCGAGGGAGCGCTCGGTTGTGATGCGCATTACGGAATCCGCCCCACGCCCCACCCCACCCCGCACGGCGACGGCCAGAACCTGTGGCATCCTGCGCTTCGGCTTCGCCGTAGGCCTGTCGCGGCTCGGCGTCAGGTCGAGAGATCGCGGGGACCGTCACCGGTCCGAGGGGCGTGGCTCTCGAGTACGTGAATGCGTCGCCCGGTCATGCGTGTGGGGGTGATGGTCAGCCACTCATCCCGACGGCCGCCGGCCCACGGCGTGGTGTAGGCGAGGTCGTCCAGCCTGCGCGCGGCTTCAGGATCGGTGACGGCTGCCGCTGTACCGAGGAGGAGGACGCTCCACCCTTGGCTCAGAGCCTCATCTATGTGATCCACTTCGAAGGCGACCGAGTGATCCGCGGCGATGGCGGGCAGCGTGTTGTGGGCGCTGCGATACGCGACCCGGTCACCGTCCACGACGTAGTTGACCGGCAGGATGGCCGGCCCGTCGTCCGTCGTCACACCGATCCGGCCCACTCCGTGAGTGGACAACAGCCGGCGACACTCCTGAGGGCCGAGTTCGAGCAACTCGGTGTGATAGCCGGCGCGGCCGATACCAGGGGGAAGCTCCGTCGTGCTACCGGTCAGCTCGGCCACAGTGGTCTCCAGCGCTTGGGCCAGCCGCAGCAGAAAGCCTATGCCGGGTGTGGCCTGCAGCTCCTCGACGTACTGGATGTAACCGGGTGCCGAACCGGCCCGCTCGGCCGCTGCCTCTCGGCTGAGTCCGAGCTCCTTACGGCGCATCGACACCCGTCGGCCCAGGTCTCCCAATGGGGCTCTGTCCGGCTTGCTGTCCGATGAGTGGCTTTCTCCGTGGACCATGCTGCACACATCCTTCGAGGGAATCTGATCCGGCCGTCAGGCCCGCCAATATTCCGCGTGCTCGTCGTCCACTCCATCGTGTGCCGTTAAGGATGCATGGCGCTTGGGCCGACCGGCCCGGTCTCACGCCCCACTCAGCCCATGCCACGAGCCGTGCGGGATGTGCAGGGTGGTGGTACGCGCTTCTGCTCACACGCTTCGCGATGCACTGCGGGCAGAGTCCGTTGTCGCAGGGGAACGAGGCCAGACCATGACTGACGAAACGCACCCCGGAGATAGAGAAGAAGGACAGGGACACGAAGCGCCCAGCGCGCGCGGGCTGCCGATCCGAGCATCGGATCGCATCCAGTGCTGGGGCAGGGTGCTCTTGGTCGTGGTTTTCCTGATGGCAGCACCCCTGGTGTCGGCTGCCACGGGCCGTGCGGCGTACGACGCCGAGACACATCGTGTCAACACACTTCCCCATATGAGGAAGGTGGAGGCGCGGCTGATTTCCGACGCGGGCGCCCCCGCTGCAGCTGTCGTAGCACAGACAACGGTGCGTGCCCCCGTTCGGTGGACGCAGCCGGACGGTACCGAGCGCACGGCAGTGGTCAGCGTCTGGGCGGGCAGCCCGGCCGGTACGGCCGTACCGATCTGGATCACTGCTCAAGGCGTGGCCACCAGCAGGGCACCCACAACGCCCGGTGCGGCCGATGCATCTGCATGGATGACGGCAACAGGGACCTTCGTAGTGGCGACGGGACTTTTCATCGCAGCGTGGAAAAGCTTCACGAAGCTCGTGGACATTCTCAGGTACCGGGGGTGGGAGAAGGAGTGGGACGAGGTGGAGGCCGGTCTGTCCGAGCAATTTCGAAACCGGTAGCAAGCCGGTGCTCGCCGCGCCTCGGGTACGGAACTTCAAGAAGAGACCACAGAGAGCACTCAACCCGGCGTTTCCATGACGGGTCCCGTCGTGGTCGGCACCGTGGTTCCGATCACGCGATGCGGGTCGTGCGGTGGGCGAGGCCGCCGCACGTAGTCAGCCGCTGCGGATGGTGCACGCCACCGCGAGCGTTCCCGCTCCATCGGCTCTCCGCTCGGCCATATGACTCATGCTGTGCTGCACCACTCGCACTCGTTCCCCACCCCTGAGTGTCCTCACCTATTGAACGGGAAGCGCCCCTTGAGGAGCGGTATCGCAGAGGACCGGTATCGCGCTCAGCGGGTGTCCGGGACCACGGCCACGGGACAGGGCGCGTAGTGCAGCACCGAGTGGTTCACCGGACCCAGGCGCAGTCCGTGGTGCCTGCCGGCACCTCGTGTGCCGACGACCAGAAGTTCCGCGCCGGTGGCCGCCTCGATCAGTATCTGGTGTACGGGTCCCTGCTCCACCGAACGGTGGACGGCGGCCTCGGAACCGGTCCGGTCCAGTACCGTCAGGACATCATCGAGGTGCTCCTCGGCCCGCTGGCGGTGTGCGGAAGCCGGGGAGCCCGAGAGGAGTGGATGGTCCGCAGTCTCGTGGGCGGGGCAGCGCCAGGCCCGTACGGCGATCAGTTCGCCGTGGCGCGATATCGCCTGGGCGAGTGCGAAACGGGCGGCTGCTGTCGGCCTTTCGGCATCGCCGATCCCGACGACGACGCGGCCCGGCTTCGGCTGAGAGCTCGGTGCCATCGCCGGAATCACGACAACCGGACAATGTGACCGATTCGCGAGGGCGAGGCTGACGGATCCGAGGAGCATCCCGGCGATCCTCCCGCGGCCGCGGGAGCCGAGGACGACCATGGCTGCCTCGTGACTCTCGTGCACGAGTGCCTTCACCGGATCTTCGGGCTGTACGTCGGCGACCACGTCCAGGTCCGCATCGAGGAGTTGCGCGCGTTCCTGCGCGGACGCGACGAGATGCTCGGCGAGGACCTGCTCGGCGGGACGCTCGGTGTCGAAGGTGGGACGCATGCCTTCGTAGCGCTCCCACAGCGACGCGTGGACGATGCGCAAGGGGTGTTGTGAGCGTGCCGCTTCCGCCGCTGCCCAGTCCAGGGCGCGCAGACTGCCTGCCGATCCGTCCACTCCGACGACTATCGGGAGCTGCATGGCTTCTACCGCCTTTCCTGCTCGGGGGGCCGCCTGCCTCGATGCATACGGCCCGGGACTCTACGGTTCGATCGTCAGTACCCGTTCCAGGGGGCGACGTGGCGTGCGTGGCCCTGTGGGCCCGTATCCCAGGCGGATGATCATCTGTGGGTGTCCCGTGCCGAAGACGGGATCACGCAGGATCCATCGCAGGTCCGGCCATTCGAGGGGCTGTGTCGCGAAGGAGGTGGACACCGCGTGGAGTGTGGCGGTGAGCAGGACGCGTTCCAGGGCCTGACCGGCGCGCAGCCAATCTCCGGGACGGTCGCCCGGGGTGCTCAGCAGAGCGAGCTGGGGCCGGTTCTCGAACAGGACGCGGACCCGGCCGGCGAAGACGGCGGTGCCCGCGAAATCGCGCACGGTCGCCCGTTCGGAGGCATCGCGGGGGCCGAACGCGTAGTCCGGGATTCCGTCGACGGGTGTCTCGGTCTTCGTGTCCCGGATCCAGTGCCGTTGCTCGGCATCGCGTGCCGGATCCCTACGGTCGTATCCCTCTGCGTCGCGGATCAGTTCGAGCACGGTCTCCAGATGCGTCGGGGTCAGGAACGCGAAGTCTGCGCCCTCGGCGCGGGCCGCGGCGGCGAGGTGTGCGCGGATGTCCTCGGGGATCGCCTGTTCGTCGAACGGGTAGCGGCTGGTGTGGCGTTCCCGTATCGCGGGGTGGAGAGAGGCGAGGGCTTCGTCCTCAGGCTTCCGGGGGGCGTCGGGGTGGATGTCGAGCCGGACGTGGGCCAGTACGGTCGGGTCGGATGGTTCGGGCAGCAGTGCGGTGACCGCGTCCAGGCCGTGGTGGGCGGCGGACACCCGCAGATTCAGCAGGGCCGCGCCGCAGCCCACGTGCAGAGCGCGGGTCGCGGGGTCGGCCTCCGGCATCGCGCGGTCGAGATCCGCCAGGAGGGTGAGGGTCCGACCGGCCCGGGTGTAGCGGAACTGCCAGGGCTGGGCGTTGTGCATGGACGGGGCGGCGGTGGCATCGGCGACCAGGTCGGTCAATGTGGTGTCGCCGAGCGTTCTGGTGAGCATCGGGTCTCCCGGGGAGTCGGGAACGGTCGATGTCTTCAGCATGGAGTGGACCGTTGCCCAGTACGTATGGGCCGTTCGTCCCCTTGAGCCGGGCCGGATGGGCTCCTCAGCGAGAGCACGTCCGCTGTTGGGCTCAGTCGGATGCCTCTCCTTCGAGTCGGCAGTCCACGCCGACCACGCCTTCCACGGACTGAGCGAGGCGGGCGGCGACGGGAATGAGAGTGGCGTCGCGGACACGACCGGTGAGCGTGGCCATGCCCCAGGTGACGCTGACCTTCACGGATGAGGCGGGGAACAGCCGGTTGACGACCTCGCGGCGTATTTCGGCAGCGAGCTCGTCGTCGGAGCGCAGGAAGACCTTAAGGAGATCGGCGCGGCTGACAATGCCCTTGAGGTTGCCGTCGGCGTCGACGACCGGGAGGCGCTTGACGCGCTGATAGGCCATCAGCCGGGCGGCCTGTGGAAGGGGCACCTCGGGCTTCACCGTGATGGCGGGACTCGTCATCAGCTCCTCGGCCCGGACCGCGCCGGCCTTGGCGGTGTCGCCCGGGCGGTACATCTGCTCGATCAAGCCGATCCTGTGTCCGTGGAATTCCTCCTTGGGGAGCAGATCGGCTTCGGAGACGACGCCGACGACGTGGCCCTCGCCTTCCACGACGGGCACGGCAGCAACCTTCCACTTTTCCATGCAGGCAGCGATCTCTTTGAATTCCGTGTCAGGGGTCACGGTGATGACGTTCTTCGTCATGACGTCGTTGACGGTGTAGCAGGCGGAGGTCATGGCAGGTTCCTCGGTGTATGCGAGTGAGCGGCCGACTGCTGCCGCATGGGTGGGCAGGTCCGATACGGCCATGGCGTCGAATCCGCGACGAGCGGGGGCTCCATGGCTTTCATGGTGTGCCTCCCCTCTCTCACTCGCAGCTTCGCACCCGGGGTGAACGAAGTGAGGCGGAGCATCGCGTTGCTCTGTCGCGCCAGCCGTCCGGCGCGGGTCAGCGGACCAGGACGGCCTCCCCGGGCCTGGGTACGACCGCTGTCCAGCCCAGCTCACGATCGATCCGGTCACGCAGGGCGTCGGACGACGACTCCTCGCCGTGGACCATGTAGGTCGTGCGCGGTGCGGGGGCGTCGCGCAGCCAGTCCATGATCTGGTCGGAGTCGGCGTGTGCCGAGAAATGCGGAAGGTCGGCCACCTCCGCGCGTACGGGGACGTAATCACCGAACATCTTGAGCGTGCGGGCACCATCGACAAGATCGCGGGCCCTGGTGCCGGCAACTGCGAACCCGACGATGACGACGGCATTGCGTGGATCGGGCAGGAGCCGGTGGAGGTGGTGCAGGACCCGGCCGCCGGTGGCCATGCCGGCCGACGAGACGATGACCGCGGGACCGGGCGCGCTGTTGATGTCGATGGACTCCTGGACGGTTCGGGCGGCCAGGAACGGGTCCGGGCTGATCGCTTCCTCACCGCGGGCAAGAACCTCGGGCCTGATCTCGGGGGACCGGGCACGCAGAGCTTCGCGATAGACGTCGAGCGCGGCCAGCGCCATGGGACTGTCCACATGGACGGGAACGGACCGCGGCAGAACCCCGGCTTCGCGCAGCCCGGCGAGCTCATGCAGGACGACCTCGGTGCGGTCGATCGCGAAGGCAGGGATGACGGCGGTACCACCGCGCGCGAGCGTACGTGCGAGCACAGCCGCGAATTCGGCCCGCGCTCTGTCGGGTTCGTGACGGCGGTCGCCGTACGTCGACTCCATCAGCAGCACGTCGGCGCCGGTGAACGGCTCCGGCGGCAGCAGCAGCGGGTGGCCGGGGCGGCCGAGGTCTCCGCTGGTGGCGAGGGTGTGGCCGTCCTCAAGGGTCAGATGGGCCCAGGCAGAGCCGAGGATGTGTCCACCGTGGTGCAGCACGAGCCGGGTGCCCGCCATGATCTCGACTTGGCTGCCGACCGGGACAGGATCGAAGAATCTCACGGTGGTGTCGACATCGGTTTCGTCATAGAGCGGCCTGGCGGGCCGGTGCTTGGACCAGCCGTGTTCGTTGGCGTGCCGGGCCGCCTCCATCTGAAGGCGCGCGCTGTCACGGAGCACGATCTCGGCGAGCCGGGCAGTGTGGGCGCTGGTCAGGATCGGTCCCCGGAAGCCGTCTCGGACCAGTCGGGGCAGGTAGCCGCAGTGGTCCAGGTGGGCATGGGTGATGACCACGGCGTGGATGGACGAGGCGTCGCACGGCAGCTTCGCCCAGTTGCGGCGGCGCAGGTCCGCGAAGCCCTGGAAGAGGCCGCATTCGAGGAGGACCCGGGCATGGTCGCTCTCGATGAGGAACTTACTGCCGGTGACGGTCCGGACGCCCCCGAGAAAGCGCAGCAGCGCGGGTCTCGACGCGGGCGCGGCCGGACCGGGCTCTGTCTCGGACATGACCGCCGCTCCTTCGATGGGTGGCAACCGTCTTCACCATCGCACTCCCGGCGCCGGAGGCGTGAGGGGCCCACCCGGTCTCAGCAGGGACCGACCGGCCCATGTACGACGGGCCGACACCGGGTCAGCCTGAGGAAGAACCTCACCGAAGGAGACACCGGAAGAGGGCGACGTCGTGAAGGCACTCGTTTTCCAGGGACCGGAGCAAACCGCATGGCAGGACGTTCCGGACCCCGCGCTCCAGGACGCTGCCGACGCCATCATCCGCGTCGACGTCGTCACCCTCTGCGGTACCGACCTGCACATCATCAAAGGCGACGTGCCCGAGGTGACTCCCGGCCGGGTGCTGGGGCACGAAGCCGTCGGCACCGTGGTCGAGGCCGGGGCCGACGTCCGTACGGCCCGTCCCGGCGACCGTGTCCTGATCTCGTGCATATCCCCGTGCGGCCGGTGCCGCTTCTGCCGTGAGGGCCACTACGGCCAATGCCGTGGCGGTGGTGGCTGGGTACTGGGCCACACCATCGACGGCACCCAGGCCGAATACGTACGGGTCCCCTTCGCGGACTTGTCCGTGTACGCTTTGTCGGCCTCCATCGACAGCTATGACGGCGTACTGCTCGCCGACATCTTCCCGACCTCCTACGAGGTCGGCGTGCTGAACGGCGGTGTAAGACCTGGCGATACGGTCGTCGTGGTCGGCGCCGGCCCGATCGGACTGGCCGCCATCGTCTGCGCCGGCCTCTACAGCCCGGGACGTGTCATCGCGGTCGACCTCGCCGAATCCCGACTGGCCGCCGCACGCTCCCTCGGCGCGGACGCGACAGCGAGCGCGGCCGAGGAACCGGAACAACTCGTCGACGACCTCACCGAGGGGCTCGGCGCGGACGTTGTCATCGAAGCCGTCGGCATGCCCGAGGCCTTCGAGATGTGCACTCGCATGGTCCGGCCCGGGGGCCGTGTCGCGAACATCGGTGTGCATGGCAAGCCGGCAACGCTGCACCTCGAAGACCTGTGGATCAAGGACATCACCCTCACCACGGGACTGGTCGACACGTACTCCACACCCATGCTGCTGCGCATGATGGCCGCCGGGCGGCTGGCTTCGTCCCCATTGATCACCCACCGCTTCGAGCTGGGACAGATGGACGAGGCCTACGACGTGTTCTCCCGCGCCGGAGACACCGGTGCCCTCAAGGTGGCGCTGGGCGGACCGCAGCACAACGAGATCACCGCCCCGGCTCAGCCCTGAGCCCGAGTGGGTGTGAAGACCACGAGCGGGACCGGGCCCGGACCCGCCGCCGTCGAAGTGCCCGCCGGGCCGACCGGTCCGGGGCTGTCGGCCGCTCGCCAAGGCCCCAGGTCTCACCAGGTGCGGGTGGACCTGTACCGCGGCAGGGGCCGCACTTCACATGTCGGCCTACCCAGAAAGCACCTCGGTGTCCGTGACCGACTCACCCCGACGGAACGCCGGAGAACTGCGGAGAGTGGTCATGAGCACGGAATGGACTTGGGACTTCAGCGGCTACGATCCGAAGAAGGAGCGCACTGTCGAGGCTCTGTGCACACTCGGCAACGGCAGGTTCGCCACCCGGGGGGCCGCGCCTGAGTCAACCACCGACACCGCCCACTACCCAGGGACCTACGCTGCCGGGTGTTCCAACCGGCTTTCCTCGGACATCGCAGGAGAACAGGTCTACAACGAGGACATGGTCAACCTGCCCGACTGGTCGCGCCTGCGCTACCGCTGCCTGCCGGACGACGGGCCGGCAGGGGAGTGGCTCACGCCCGACGATCCGAGCGTGCGGCGCTGCAGTGTCTCGCTCGACCTGCGAGGCGGCGTTCTCACTCGCCACTTGTTCTTCCAGGACGGTCACGGCCGTCGACTCGGCGTCACCCACACCAGGTTCGTCCACATGAGTGATCCATATCTCGCCATCCAGAGGACCACTTTCCACGGGTACGGCTGGAGCGGGGCGATCGAAGTCGAGTCCATCATCGACGGCAACGTCACCAACGCCGGCGTCGAGCGCTACCGCGGCCTGAACGGCCGCCACCTCACCGCCCACCGCGCCGGGGTGGAAGCGGACGGCGTGGCCTGGCTGTCCTGCCGGACCCGTTCGTCCCGGATCCGGATCGCCATCGCCGTCAGAACGTCGTCGCGGCCACTCGTCGCCGTGGGAGCGCGCTGCACGCAGTCCGAAACGGCCCAGAGACTCAGGCTGCCGCTCTCCCGCGGGCATTCCGTGGCCGTCGTGAAGTGCGCCGCCTTGTACACCTCGCTGGACCGGCCTCCGGGCGATCTCCTCTCACTTGCCGTCGAGCACGTGTCACATGCGCCGACGTTCACCGCACTGCTCACTTCCCACCGTGCTTCTTGGGAACGTCTGTGGAGCCAGGGCGAACTGAAGGTGCCCGGCGAACCGGGTCGCATCCTGAGGCTTCATCTCTTCCACGTCCTGCAGACCCTCTCCCCGCACACAGCCGAGCTGGACGTCGGAGTACCCGCCAGGGGCCTGCACGGCGAGGCCTACCGAGGGCATGTCTTCTGGGACGAGCTGTTCGTGCTGCCCTACATCACCCTGCACTTTCCCGAGGTGGCACGGGGCCTTCTCATGTACCGGCACCGCCGGCTGCCCGCAGCCCGTTCCGCAGCCCGGCGGGCGGGTCTTCGAGGAGCGATGTTCCCCTGGCAGAGCGGTAGTTCGGGTGCGGAGGAGACACAGACATTGCACCTCAATCCCCGATCCGGCCGTTGGCTGCCCGACCACTCGCACTTGCAGCGCCACGTCGGCTCGGCCATCGCCTGGAACATCTGGCGGTACGGGCAGAGCACCGGCGACACCGGGTTCATCCAGGGCCCAGGGGCAGAGCTGATGCTCGACATTGCCCGCTACTGGGGCGCCGTCGCCACGTACGACGCCGATCGCGACCGCTACCGCATCCGCGGTGTGGTGGGCCCCGACGAGTACCACGACGCCTACCCCGAGGCAGCTGCACCTGGGATAGACGACAACGCGTACACCAACGTGACCGCCGCCTGGTCGCTCGCACGTGCACTTGAGGTGTTCGACGGGCTGCCTGCGGCCCGTCGGCGGGAGCTGGCTGAGCGAATCGGCCTGGACGACGAGACGTTGAGCCGCTGGGAGGCCGTCTCCCGCCGCATATACGTGCCGTTCCACGCTGGCGTCATCAGCCAGTTCGAGGGCTATGGCGAGCTGGCCGAACTGGACTGGGACGCCTACCGCTCCCGCTACTGCGACATCCGCCGCATCGACCGGATCCTGGAGTCCGAGGGGGACACGGTCAACCGCTATCAAGCATCCAAACAGGCCGACACACTCATGCTCGGCTATCTCTTCCGCCCCGCCGAGCTGCGGGCCCTCTTCGACCGTCTCGGATACCGCCTCGATGACGAAGTGTGGCACCGGACGGTCAGTTACTACCTGGCTCGTACCAGTCATGGTTCGAGTCTCAGCAGCCTGGTGCATGGCTGGGTGCTCGCTCGTGAGAGAGGCTCGGACGCCTGGAGGTACTGTGAGGAAGCCCTGCTCGGCGACGTGGCAGACATTCAGGGCGGCACCACCGGGGAAGGCATCCACCTCGGGGCCATGGCCGGCACCCTCGATCTCGTCGAACGGAGCCTCGCGGGTCTGGAGGCAGGCCCGGACGGACTCCGCATCGACCCCACCCCGCTCCGCGAGATGCCACGCTGCACGTTCACGTTCTGTTACCACGGACACCGGGACATCCGTGTCCGTCTCCTTCCGGGCCGGTTGGGGATCCGTGTTCCGCACTCCCGGCTCACACCCCCTCTGCGCGTATGCCTCCCCGGTGAGCGGCTGGTGACCGTGGCCGCGGGCGAACAACGTTGGTTCCGTCTGCCCGTGCTCTGACTTCATACGGATTTCGCGCGGCCCGCCGGGACGACGAGGGCCGGCACAGCGAGCGCCCGACGGCCACGAGGCCGAGAATGAAATAGCCCTCAGCTGGTTCCGGAGGTGCATGGTGTGAATGCCGTACACGGACAGCAACAGACCTCGATCGTGGGCCCCGAGCGGTCGGCCAAGCCCGATCGCCTCTTCGACAGGGATGACGAATGGGCAGCCCTGATGTCCTTTTCGAGCGATCCGCACCCGGGAACGGGCCTGGGCGTCGTCATGGGGCGGCCTCGCCAGGGCAAGACGCTCCTGCTGGAATCGGTGGCACGAGCCACGGGAGGGTTCTATTTCTGTGGCCAGCAAGCCACCGAAACCGAGGCGTTGCGCAGGGCGGGCGAAGAGTACGCGCGATACCGGCAGGTCGCACGGCCCAGCCACTGGTGTGATTGGAAGGAGGGCCTCGACGCCTTGCTGGCGCTGGGTGACACCAGGCCCCTGCCCGTCATCATCGACTCGTTCCCGGACCTTGTGGCCGCGAGCCCGGCCTTGCCGTCCATCATCCACGGTGCCCTCCGGCACCTCGACAGACCGCCGCTGGAAAACCGTGCGCGACTGCTGCTCGGTGGTGAGACCGCACCGGTCATGACCCGGCTGTTCGCCTCCTCCTCGTCCTTGCGTGCCCTTGCCGCTCTGAAGCTCGACATTCAGCCCCTGGACTTCCGCAAGGCAGCGCAACTGTGGGGCATGGACGACCCGAGGCTCGCCTTTCTCGTCTACACGGTCGTCGGCGGTACGCCCGCCTACCGGCACGACTACGTGGGCAACGACGTTCCCGTCGATCGTGACGACTTCGACGCCTGGGTCTGCCGCACCGTCCTGAATCCGCGCACGCCACTGTTCCACGAAGCCCGCCACCTCCTCGACGAGGAGACCGGGCCCTGGAACCGCGGGACTTTTCACTCCGTACTCGCCGCCCTGGCCAAAGGCTGCACGACCCACGGCGAAATCGCCACTTTCCTGGGACAGCAGCTCACTGATGCCTCGCGCGCTCTGGCCGTCCTCCGTGACCATGGTCTACTCCGATCGCAGACGGACGGACTGCAGCCGGGGATCACACGTCACCACATCGCGGACCCGCTCCTCGCATTCGAGCACGCCGTGGCACGTCCGCGCAGGGCGGCTCTCGAACAGAGTGACGCCGAGACGGTGTGGGAGGACGCGCGAACCGATTTCAACACTCACGTCGCCGGGCCCCGGTTCGCCCAGGTCTGCCGGGACTGGGCAGCCCACTTCGCGGCCGCGGCCACCTTCGGTGCCGAACGTGGCACGGCGTCGTACGGCTCCCTCGGCGACCCGTCGGCGACTGCCGGGCTCGACGCCGAGGTCGTGGTCCGCCGACGGGACGGCCACATGAGAGGCCCCCTTCTGTCGGTGGGGCTCGCACGCTGGCACACCGGCATGGACATCCACCATCTGCAACGCCTGAGGCACATACTGGACGCGCTCGATTCCCGTGAGGATCTCAGCCGTGTCCGCCCGGCCCTCTACGGAGCTTCGGGATTCAGCCCCGAGCTGCATGCGGCGCACGCGCGCGGAGAGGTCCTGCTCGTTGACCTCGAACACCTGTACCGCGGTGTTTAGGGACGGACGCCTCTTCGCGAAGCCGTCGTGGTCCGGCGGCCACCAGATCCGAGCCGACCCCCGGCCATGGGCCGTTCGGTCCCTCCCGGCTATGGCCCACTTGGCACTTCGGCGGCGACGTTTCCGGGGCGATCGTGGAAGTCGGACGCTTTTCCGGGCTCCGCCCCCCGAAGAGGTGACAACGATGCAGCGCATCCGGACCCAGATCAGGCCGAGACAGCCCCGCAAGCCCGCGCAGCCGGATCTGCGAACCCCATCCGGCCGGCCGATGCGCTACTGAAGCCCGCGATCACCCGCACCTACGGCGGAGGACATCATGGCAATGACGCGACGCGTCGTACCTTTCGCGGAGTTCGGTCGGCAGGATGTCGGCCGTGTCGGTGGCAAGAACGCCTCGCTGGGGGAGATGGCCGCGCACCTGGCTGCTGCGGGCGTGCGGGTGCCTCCTGGCTTCGCGACGACGGCGGATGCGTATGGGGAGTTGCTCGACAGCCACGGGCTGCGTGCACGGATCGCAGCGCAGATAGGGCGCCTGCACGCAGGGGCCGTGCTGGACGAGGTGGGGGCGGCGATCCGGTCGATGATCATGGCCGAGCCGCTGCCGGCCGGGCTGCGGACCGAAATCGTCTCCGCGTACGAGCAGCTCGCGCGCGACCAGGGCCGTGACGATCCCGAGGTCGCCGTGCGAAGCAGCGCCACCGCCGAGGACCTGCCCCAGGCGAGTTTCGCCGGCCAGCAGGAGACCTACCTGAACGTGCGCGGGCCCGACCAGCTGCTGCGGTCCTGCCACCGCTGCTATGCCTCCCTGTTCACCGACCGCGCGATCGACTACCGGGAACGGATGGGCTTCGACCACCTCTCGGTCGCTCTCTCCGTCGGCGTCCAGATCATGGTCCGCTCCGACCTCGCGGGCGCCGGCGTGATCTTCACTCTCGACCCCGAGAGCGGCTTCCCCGAGGTCATCGTGGTCAGCGCGGCGTGGGGCCTGGGCGAGACCGTCGTCAGCGGCCAGGTCGACCCCGACGAGCACACGGTCTTCAAGCCGAGCCTGAAGGATCCGGCACTGGATCCCGTGATCGATGTCCGGATCGGAGCGAAGCGGAGAAAGGCGGTCTATGGAGAGCACGGGCTCACCCGCACCGTCGACACGACTGCGGAGGAGCGCTCGTGGCGTGTTCTGACAGACGCGGAAGTCCGACTGCTGGCCGAATGGGCAATGACCGTAGAAGAGCACTACGGGTGCCCCATGGACCTGGAGTGGGCCAAGGACGGCCTGACCGGAGAACTGGCGATCGTCCAGGCCCGCCCCGAAACCGTGCAGTCCCGCCGCCGTACGACGACGCTGCGCCGCTGCCGCCTGACCACCACTCCGGCGCAGAGCCTCGTCGAAGGCATCGCGGTCGGTGAGGCCATCGGCTCAGGCCCGGTCATCGCCCTTGACGCGCCGGTGGATCTCGACCGCTTCCCTACCGGCGGGGTGCTCGTCACCGGCATCACCGACCTGGACTGGGAACCGGTCATGAGGCGGGCCGCCGCGATCGTCACCGACCACGGCGGCCGGACCTCGCATGCCGCCATTGTCAGCCGCGAACTCGGCGTACCCGCTGTCGTCGGCACCGGCCGGGCCACCGAAGTACTGCACAACGGCCAGGACGCGACCGTCTCCTGCGCCGAAGGTACCCGGGGCCACGTCTACGCGGGGCAGCTGGACTACGAGGAGCGCGAGACCGATCTCACCGAACTCCCTGCCACCCGGACCCGCGTGATGCTCAATCTCGCCGACCCGTCCGCCGCCTTCCGCTGGTGGCGTCTGCCTGCCGACGGGGTCGGGCTCGCGCGCCTGGAGTTCATCGTCGCCCACCAGGTCAAGGCCCACCCCATGGCGCTGCTGCACCCCGAAAGGGTGGACGAGCACGACCGCTGCGTCATCAAGCAGCTCACCGAGGGCCACCTCGACCGCGGCCAATACTTCGTCGACCGACTGGCCCACGGCGTGGCACGCATCGCCGCATCCCGCTGGCCCGACCCGGTCGTCGTACGGACCAGCGACTTCAAGACTAACGAGTACGCGCGTCTGCTCGGTGGCCGGGCCTTCGAACCGGTCGAGGCGAATCCGATGATCGGCTGGCGCGGCGCGAGCCGCTACTACAGCGACGGCTACCGCGAAGGATTCGCTCTGGAATGCCGAGCCCTGCGCCGGGTTCGCGACGAGATGGGCTTGACGAACGTCATTGTCATGATTCCCTTCTGCCGGACCCCCGGAGAGGCCGACCGGGTGCTGGACGTCATGGCCGAACTGGGTCTGCGCAGGGGCGAGCGCGGCCTCAAGGTCTACGTCATGGCGGAGATCCCCTCCAACATCATCCTGGCCCAGGACTTCGCCGAGCGTTTCGACGGCTTCTCCGTCGGGAGCAACGACCTGACCCAGCTGACCCTGGGTGTCGACCGCGACTCCGAAGCCCTCGCCCATGTCTTCGACGAGACCAACCCCGCGGTCACGGACAGCATCCAGTTGCTCATTTCGCGCGCCCAGACCGTCGGCCGCACCGTCGGCCTCTGCGGCCAGCGTCCCAGCGACGACCCCGCCTTCACGGAATTCCTGGTGAAGACCGGCATCGACTCGATCTCCGTGACGCCGGACAGCTTCGCCACGGTGAAACGGCACGTGGCTGCTGCCGAAATGAACCTGCGTGAGGAGAGCCGAACGGCCCCACTCGGGACCCGACAGCCCCAATCGGGCCTGTCGCCCAGCGACGGTAAATGAAACCAGACACCGAACAGAGGCGCCGCTGAGGCGCTGGAAACGGAGGACATCATGTCCGGAAGCCAGATGGAACGCAGGCGCAGCATTTTCCCCGACCTCCCTGACTGGTTCGGAAGCGACTTTCCCCGCTTCCCGATGTGGCGGCCCATGCCTCACGTCCACCCGATCCCGATCGAGGTGACCAGCCAGGAGGGGCAGTACACGCTGCGTGCGGAGCTTCCCGGGATGGACCCGGAGAAGGACATCCACATCACGGCCGAGGGCGACACTCTCACCGTCAGCGCCGAGCACGCCGAGAGCAAGGAGGAGAAGGACCACTCGGAGTTCCGCTACGGCTCCTTCCACCGCACCGTGCGTCTCCCGGCCCAGATTCCGTCCGACGGAGTCGAGGCAGAATACGAGGACGGGATCCTCACCGTGCGTGTGGAGCTGGAACCCGAGACAGCCGAGACCACACGCAGCATCCCCGTGAAGAGAACTACGGCCGGTGAAGGCGGCGAGTCGTGACGACCCGCTCCTGAACCGTGGCGCTGGGCTCGACGCACGCACCGGAACCCGCAGCGCCGCCATGGTCTGATGTCGGCCCGTGTCACGCACATCCTGATCATCCTGATGGAGGTACGGACGGTGTACGGCCGCGTGTCATGGGCTGCCAGGAGGGGACGGATTTCGTGGCGCGGCGCTGCGGGACCCTATTCGTGAGCGACGACGGCGACGGGTGCGGTGGAGTGATGGAGGATCGCGTGAGTGATCGGACCGATACGCGTGCCGACCGAGGAGCGGCGGATGCGGCGGCCAACGACTACGAGGCCTGCTTCGGAACCTGCCTCCAGGAGTTGATCGGAGGCATGTCCGACCGTCACCTGTACGTCGAGACCGACCGTTGGGTACCTGTCCCGCCAGGGCTTCAGCATGTCGTCCAGGCCGGTGGTCATGCTCTGGGCGACATGCGCATTGACCTCCGGGTTGTACGCCGCCCCGGACCCGGCCAGAGGGGGCAGCATCCAGCTGTGCAGCGCATGAAGCGTGCAGCCTCGCCGTGCTGCCTCATCGAACGCGAAGGCGAGCAGGGCGTCGCACGGCCGGCCGATGTCGATGCCCACGACCACGTCACGGTCCGAGTGCTCTCCCCGGGCGTGCGGCACTGTGTCCTCTGTCGCCCGCACCAGGACAGTGGGCCTTTCCACGCCGTGGATGACTGCCATACCGACAGAGCCGAGGACGAAACCCGTGAGCGTTCCCAGTCCTCGGGAGCCGAGGACCAGCATGCCGGCGCTTGCTGTGACACCGGCCAGTGAGTCGGCCGGTCGGCCGTCGAACGATTCGGCGCTGATATCCAGTTGGGGGTGTTTCTCCAGCAGCTCCTCAGTAGCCTCGCGAAGGAGGGACCGCGCCCACTGGCGGCGCGCATCGGACCTGGCGGCAGGAATGTTGAGGGGCGAAAACCATTCTTCGGCATGAACGAGGTGCAGCGGCGCGTCGCGAAGGAGCGCTTCCCGCGCGGCCCAATGGGCCGCTGCGACGCTTTCTGCGGATCCGTCGAGGCCGACGACAATGCGTTGGTTCATGATGGACTTCCTTGGACAAGGGCTTGCTCGCGGTCGACGGAGTCGCGAATGCCTGGAGGCGGCGTTCCCGGGATGGTCACGAACTCACGGGTCATGAACTCGCGGTTGTGTCCATGCGTCAGGTCGTCTTCTGCCGACGGGTGTCCGTTCGTTCGTCGACCGGCAGGTCGTCCTGTTCGTAGTCGAGCCGATCGATCACGTCCACGACTCCGTCGACGCTCCGGCACAGACGCAGGACGATGGGGACGAGGCTGTGTCGGCTCACCGTGCCGCTGAGGGTCACGAGACCATCGGCGACCTCGACGGTCAGCGACGAGGGACTGAGTCGGAGCGTGTGGGTCAGGACGTCTTCGAGGATCTCCTCCTGGATCGCGTGATCCCTGCGCAGAAAGAGTTGCAGGAGGTCGCTGCGGCTCAGGACCCCGATCAGCCGGCCTTCGCTGTCGACGACGGGGAGCCTCTTGACCTGGTGCTTCTCCATGACGCGGGCGGCGCGGACGGCGCTCCACCCGGGCGCCGCAGTGATCGCAGGGTGGCTCATGAGGTCGGCTGCGGCGTTCGCGCCGCTCCCGGAGTCGCGCCTGCGGAGCAGGTCCGCTTCGGAAACGACGCCCACGGGACATCCGTTCTCGTCCACGACGGGCACGGCGCTGACACCGAACTCGTCGAGGAGCCGGGCAATCTCCTTGAACGTCGTGCCGCGCTGGACGCTGACAGCCGTGGGCGTCATGAGGTCGGAGACACTGCGATGCCTCATCGTCGTCTCCTTCACGTTCACGCCGGAACTTCGGCGTCGAACCGGGCCGCCACGTCCACGACTCCCGGCACCGTGCGCGCGACACGCACCAGCACATCACTGAGTGACGGATCGGGGATGGTGCCGTTCAGATGGACGACGCCGTCGGACACATGGACGTACACGGTCGCCGAGCCCGCCGGGATGAGCCGACTCATGATCAGCTCACGCAGCTCCTGGGCGATGTCCTCGTCCGGGCGGAGGTAGATCTTCAGCAGATCACCCCGGCTGACCACGCCCACCAGGCTTCCGCCGTCGTCAACGACCGGCAGCCGCTTGAGGTGGCCGCGGGCCATCAGCCGAGCCGCACCCGCGATGCTCGCGTTCCGGGGCACCGTCACGGCGGGTACGGTCATCAACTGACCGGCGGAAACGGCGCGGGAATCATCCCTGCCTTGCGCTTTGAGCAGAAGGTCCGCTTCGGAGACCACGCCGACGACCCGTCCTTCGTCCGACACGACAGGCAGGGCGCTGATACGCCATTGCCGCATGGCCCTGACCACGTCCTTGAACGGTGCTCCGCGGTTGACCGAGATGACGGCGTGCGTCATCACGTCGTCGACGATACGCAGATGCTTCATAGTTCCTCCAAGAACCAGGCCCTGTACGTCCGAGCGTCGGCACCCTTCTCGGCCGGCGGTAGGACCACCCGGGGTCCGCGGGGGACTGTTCGGCCCTGTTGCCCGGGCATGACCGGGTGCTTTCATGGAATGGACGGGAGGAGCCTTTTCGAGGATGTGGAGCAGCGGCTGATGGCCGCGCACCGCACGATCGGGAACCGCTGGGGAGCGGTTGGCTCTTTCCGTCCCATGGCGTGCTCAGGAGTTGTCGGTGCCGCGCACCGGATCTGGATGCGGTGCCAGATCGTCTACGGCGTATTCGAGGGACTGGTCGACGCTGACGACGCCGTCGACGGAGAGACACAGAAGTTCGATGACGGGAATGGTTGAGCGTT
Source organism: Streptomyces sp. NPDC047515 (assembly GCF_040643055.1). Taxonomy (NCBI): domain Bacteria; kingdom Bacillati; phylum Actinomycetota; class Actinomycetes; order Kitasatosporales; family Streptomycetaceae; genus Streptomyces; species Streptomyces sp. NPDC047515. Next base: position 1,662 of record NZ_JBEYTM010000036.1, on the reverse strand, counting down.
CCTCGACTCCGCCACTCAGGGTGACGACTCCTTCCTGAACGGTTACGGTCACGCCGCCGGGCGTCATGCGGAGAGTGTGGCCGAGTACCTCGTCGACGATTTCATCGCGTATGGCGTCGTCTCGGCGGAGCATGGGGCGCAGCAGGTCGGAGCGGCTGACGATGCCCACGAGTGCGCCAGTGTCATCGATGACCGGAAGACGTTTGACGCCGCGCTCGTTCAGGAAGCGCGCTGTCTCGACGATGCCCCACTCGGGTCGGGCCGTCAGTACAGGGGTGGACATCAGATCCCCGGCGGTGCGGGCGTCCATGGTGTGGCGGTCCACGGCCGCTGTCCCGCGCAATTGATCACGGCCTTCAGCGTCCGGGAGGCCGGCTTGCCTGCGGAGCAGGTCGGCTTCGGAGACGATACCGATGGGGTGACGGTGGGTATCCACGACGGGCAGGGCCGAGACATCGTTGTAGGCGAGGCTCCAGGCGACCGTCTTGAGCGTCGCTTCGGGGCTGGCGGTAGCCACGTTCCGGGTCATGACTTCGGCCACAGTGCGATGCATCATGGTCCGATTCACCTTTCGTGCAGGGCCGTCAGCCGTGGGCGATGACGGCCACAGGGACGGCTGCGTGATGCAGGACGGCATGCGCCACCGGCCCGAGGTGCGCGCCCAGGGGAGAGCCGCGCAGGTGCCGGCCGATGACGAGGAGGTCCGCACCCGCAGCCACGCGGACAAGTTGACTGCTCGCGGATCCCATGAACGCCGTCTGGCTGACGCTGACCGCGGGGAATCTGTGGCGCCAGGGCAGCAGCAGGTCGGCGAGCATCTGCGCGGCTTTCCGGGCGGCTTCCCGTTCGCCGTCGGAGTCGAGGAATGGGAAGAACCTGTAGGCGGGAGGAAGTGCCCACCCGTGGATCGCCCGCAGGACATAACTGTGACGGGCGGCCTCTTCGAAGGCGAAGGCGAGAACCCTGTCGGGAGCTTCGTGGATGTCGACACCCACGGCTATTTCGCCGTACGGGGCGGGTCCGGTGTTCTCCGGTTCATCCGCCGCCCGTACAAGGGCTACAGGTGTTTCGGTGGCTATGAGGGTCGCTGTGCCCACCGCACCGACGAGGAAGCCCTTCAAGCCTCCCAAGCCGCGCGAACCAAGGACGAGCAGGTCGGCATCGGCTGCTTCGACGGCCAGGGCACCGGCTGGTCTGCCGGAGAGCCTCCGGGTAGTGATCTCCAGATGTGGGTGCCGACGGCGTACGTCACCCAATGTCTCGGCGAGTGCCTCATCGGCCCATCGGCCGGCCGTCTCGCGATCCAGCCGCGGGACAGCTGTGCTGATGGGCCAGTCGATGACGTGGACCAGCCTCAGCGGCACCTCCCGCAAGGACGCCTCCCGGGCGGCCCGTACGGCGGCCGCACGGCTCTCCGGGGCGCCGTCGACGCCGACTGTCACGAGACGCGGCATTGCGGGAACCTCCTGATTACTGCACGTATGCGATCTGCTCTCAGCCTGGCCTGTGCGGCAGGAGCGCAGGAGGGGCCATGTGGCCCCTGGCGGGGCCGACCGGCCCCGTCTAACCTCGATCTTTCGTGATTGGTCGTCAGCTTTGGTTGGCGGCTGATGCGTCGTTGTGGAGAGTGTGCGGGCAAGCGGAGGGCCCGATCGTCACATC